>NZ_LZIR01000007.1 GCF_001667035.1 Mycobacterium sp. 852002-51057_SCH5723018 | reverse complement strand
GGCGGCCGATCACCCAGTTGGTCTTGGTGCTGCAGCGCGCCGCGGCGGCGGGGGTGGGCGCGGCCGGAATTTCGGCGCTGCTGCTCACCCACCTGCACAGCGACCACATCGGCGACCTCGGCGACCTGCTCATCACCCGTTGGATCAGCACGTTGGCGCCTGATCCGGCGCCGCTGCCGATCATCGGACCGCCCGGCACCGCGGAAACGGTCGAGGCGACGCTCAAGGCGTTCGGCCACGACATCGGTTACCGGATCGCCCACCATGCCGACCTGAACGCGCCGCCCGCGGTCGAGGTGCACGAATACACCGAGGGTCCGGTGTGGGACCGCGACGGGGTATCGATCCGGGTGGCCCCGACCGATCACCGGCCGGTGGCGCCGACCATCGGGTTCCGCATCGAGTCCGGCATGGCGGCGGTGGTGCTGGCCGGGGACACGGTGCCCTGCGCCGGCCTCGACGAGCTGGCGGCCGGCGCCGACGCGCTGGTGCACACCGTGATCCGCAAGGACATCGTCGCCAACATCCCGCAGCAACGGCTCCAGGACATCTGCGACTACCACTCGTCGGTCGAGGAAGCGGCGGCGAGCGCGGCCCGCGCCGGCGTGGGCACCCTGGTGATGACCCACTACGTCCCGGCGTTGGTGCCCGGCCAAGAGGAACAGTGGCGGGCGCTGGCCGCTTCGGAATTCGGTGGCCGCGTCGAACTCGGCGACGACCTGCACCGGGTCGAGGTCAATCCGCGGTCGTAGCCGTCGTTCGCCGAATGTCATTGCGCCGCAACGGCAATCGTACTCCGGCTACCACCAGCCAAACCAGCGCCGAGACCCGCGCGATCGGCAGGATCACCCCGAGTTCGGGCCACACCAAGACCAACGTCGTCAATTCGGCAAGGACGGCAATCGCAAGGCCGACCCAGGCCAGCGGACGCGGCGTCAATCCCAGGATGAGGCTGGGCGCCGCCATGCCCGCCACCAGCAGACCCAGGGCCACGATGTGACCCGGGCCGCCGACCAGAAATACCAGGAAGTACACGCCGCGAACCAACGAGGTGTCGCCGCTGACGTCCGGCCTCGAAAGCGTCCAGGCCAGCAACCCGCTCAGACCCAGGGCACCCGCGGCCAGGGTGCCGCCCGTGAGGGCGATCGTGGCTCCCGGGGCGGTAACGCCGAGTTGGCGCAACCGAGCGCTCGCCGTCGCAGCGTAGATCGCCAACGGCACCGACGACGCGAACACCGCGGTGGCGATCACTTGCACCGCGACCGGCTGAGCGCGGACATATGCCGTAACGGCGGTCGCCGGCCCGTAGGGCAACGGCATCACGCCACCCAGCGCGACCCCGATTGCAATGCCGCCGAAGAGCAATCCCACGCAAACCCCGGCAAGCAACACCAATGGCGGCCCGCCTTGCCGGCGGCGATCGGCAACCCGAGTTGCATCTGCTTGTGAATCGTTCATAGCGTGAACGATATGCCCGGCTCAGCGACTTGACAAGGCCGTCAATGATTCGATCGAAGAATAATTCCCGAACGCTATGATGTTTCGGTGTCATCAGTTCCTAGCGACCATCCCGACGGCGTGGCCTTCCTACTGGCTCAACTCGGGCATCACGCCGCAAGCCTGTTCGCCGAACAGGTGGCCACCATCGAGTTGACCCCTCCGCACGCGGGAATTCTGCGCGCCATCGCCGCGGAGCCCGGCCGCAGCCAGCAGGCCCTCAGCGCTCAGTTGGGCATGTTGCCCAGTCGCGTGGTCGCATACGTCGACGAACTCGAGGAGCGCGGCTACGTCGAGCGGCGCCGCAACCCCGACGACCGCCGGTTGCATGCTCTTTACCTCACTGCGTCCGGAAAGAGGTTGATGCGCAAGCTTTCCGAGCTCGCACGCCAGCACGAGCTCCGGTTCGCCGCCACGCTTGATCCTGAGCAATACAGCACCCTACGTGGGCTGCTTGCCACGATGGCACAGCAGCAGGGCCTGATGCCGCACGTCCACCCGGGTTACCGCACGCTTCGGCCTAGGCCAGCCGGGTGACCTCGACGATGACGTCGAGATCCGTTGCGCCCTGGCCCGAATAGATGCCTTTGAGGGGCGAAACGTCGGTGTAGTCGCGGCCGGCGCCCAGGCTGACGTATTGCTCGGTGATCTCGGTGTCGTTGGTGGGGTCGTAGTTCCACCAGCCGCCCGTCCAGGCCTGAATCCAGGCGTGGCTTCGCCCGTCGACGGTATCCCCGACGACGGCGTTGCGTTTTGGGTGCAGGTAACCCGACACGTAGCGCCCGGGAATTCCCATGCAGCGCAATAGGATCAGTGACACGTGCACGAAGTCCTGGCACACGCCCTTGCCCTCGTTCAGCGCGTCCAGCCCCGACGAATGCACGCCGGTGGTCCCCGGGAGGTAGTCCAGCTCGTCGCGCACCCACCCGGCCGCGGCGACGACGGCTTCGGCCGGGTCGTGAGCCTTGGCGATCTTCTTCGCCACGGAAGCAACGCGTTTGCTTGCCGGGGCGTGGGCGGTGGGCCGAAGCAGTTCGTCGAAGCGATCGATCACCGCCTCCGACCGCAGGTCGCTCCAGCTGACCTCGGCCACCGGTGGCTCCGGCCGCTCGGTCTCGACGACCGACGACGACGTCACCGTCAGGTCGGTGTGCGGCGCGTGCAGGTCGAACGCCGTGACGGCGGTGCCCCAATAGTCGATGTAGCGGTAGGAGCGCGTCGCCGGAATCGTCTCGATCCGGTTGAGGATGACGTTTTGTCGGGTGTCCGACCGCGGGGTCAGCCGGGCTTCGTTGTAGGAAGCGGTCACCGGCGACTGGTAGGCATATCCCGTAGTGTGCACCACCCGCAGCCGCCACATCAGGCTTCGACCTGCCGGGTGACCAGCCGGGCACCGGCATCCGACCACGCCACCCACGGTGTGGCGTGAAAGTACTGCAGCGCCAAGGCTTCTCCGACGTCTCGGCAGGTTCGCTGCAGGCCCGCCAAACGGCTGTCCAACGACTCGAGCAGCACCCCGGGGTGCACGAATTCCAGCTCGCTGCGGGCCTGCCCGAGCAACCGCTGCGCCTCGCCGGTGGCCCCGATCCGGCTCTGCGGATTGTGCAGCAGCTCTTCGAGATTGTGTTCGGCCAGCCGCAGCGAGTAGAACACCGAACGCGGAAACAGCCTGTCCAGCAACATGAATTCGACCACCCGGCTGGCGTCCAGCACACCGCGGTAGGTGCGCAGGTAGGTGTCGTGCGCGCCGGCCGAGCGCAACAGCGTCACCCAGGCCGGCGACGAGGCGCTGTCCCCCACCCGCGACAGCAGCAGCCGAACCGTCATGTCGACCCGCTCGATCGCGCGGCCCAGCAGCATGAAGCGGTAACCGTCGTCCCGCGACAGCGTCGAGTCGGCCAGGCCGGCGAACATCGCCGCCCGGCCCTCGATGAATGACAGGAACTCGTGCGGCCCAAGGCGTTTCGCGGCCCGCTCGCGTTCGGCCAGGGCGTGGTAGGTGGTGTTGAGGCACTCCCAGATCTCGCTGGAGGTCACCTCCCGGGCCGACTTCGCGTTTTCACGCGCCGCCGTGATGGCGTCGACGATCGAACAGCCGCCCGTAGCGTTGGTGCTGAACGCGACCAGGTCGGTCAGCGACCAGACGTCTAGGTCGTGATCGGGCGGGTCGATGCCCAGCACCCGCAGCAGCAGCCGGGATGCCTGATCCGGGTCGACGCTGGAGTCCTCGAGCAATTGGTGCAGCGCCACGTCCAGGATTCGTGCGGTGTCGTCGGCGCGCTCGACGTAGCGACCGATCCAATAGAGCGCCTCGGCGTTACGCGCCAGCATCAGCGCATCCCCTGCTGTTGCTGCTGTTGTTGCTGCTGTTGCTGCTGTTGCTGCTGGGGCTGCCCGTCGGCCACCTCGGTGGGCTGCGGTTGTTGCTGCTGCATCCGCGGCGCGCCGTCGAGCACCGGGTCCGGGATGGACTTGGGCAGCGATCGCACCACCTCGGCCGCCCCCAGCTCACGGGCATTGGCCGCCGCCCGCGGCGCCAGCACCCAGGTGTCCTTCGAGCCGCCGCCCTGGCTGGAGTTGACCACCCGCGAGCCCTCGACCAGGGCCACCCGGGTCAACCCGCCCGGCAACACCCACACGTCGTTGCCGTCGTTGACCGCGAACGGCCGCAGATCGACATAGCGAGGAGCCAGCGCGCTTCCGACCTGCGTCGGCACGGTCGACAGTTCCATCATCGGCTGGGCGATCCAGCTGCGCGGGTCGTCGCGGATCTTCTTGGCTACGACGGCCAGCTCCTTGTCGGAAGCCTCCGGCCCGAACACGATGCCGTAACCGCCGGATCCTTCGACCGGCTTGAGGACCAACTCGTCGATCCGGTCCAGCACCTCTTCGCGTTCGTCGTCGAGCCAGCACCGGTAGGTCTCGACGTTGGCGAGCAGCGGCTTCTCGCCCAGGTAGTACTCGATCATGGTCGGCACGTAGGTGTAGACGAGCTTGTCGTCGCCGACGCCGTTGCCGATCGCGCTGGAGATGACGACGTTGCCGGCGCGCGCGGCGTTGACCAGGCCGGCCACCCCCAGCACCGAGTCGGCCCGGAACTGCAGCGGGTCCAGGAAGGCGTCGTCGATGCGCCGGTAGATGACGTCGACCTGGCGTTCACCCTCGGTGGTGCGCATGTAGACCTGGTTGTCGCGGCAGAACAGGTCGCGGCCCTCGACCAGCTCGACGCCCATCTGACGGGCCAGGAGCGAGTGCTCGAAGTAGGCCGAGTTCGCTACGCCGGGGGTTAGGACGACGACGGTGGGATCGGCCTCGTTGGTGGCCGCCGAGTTGCGCAGCGCGCGCAGCAGGTGCGAGGAGTAGTCGTCGACCGCGCGGACCCGATGGGTGGCGAACAGGTTCGGGAAGACCCGCGCCATGGTGCGCCGGTTCTCCACCACGTACGAAACGCCCGACGGTGAGCGCAGGTTGTCCTCGAGGACGCGGAAATTGCCCCGCTCGTCGCGGATCAGGTCGATGCCGGCCACGTGGATGCGCACGCCGTTGGGCGGGACGATGCCGAAGGCCTGACGTTCGAAGTGCTCGCAGGAGGTGATCAGGCGGCGCGGGATGATGTTGTCGTTCAGGATCTCCTGGTCGCCGTAGATGTCGTGGAGATACATCTCGAGGGCCTTGACCCGCTGCGTGATGCCGCGCTCCAACCGGCTCCATTCGGCGGCCGAGATGACCCGCGGCACCAGGTCGAGCGGGAACGGCCGCTCCTGACCCGACAGCGAAAACGTGATGCCCTGGTCGATGAAGGCGCGGCCAAGCGCCTCGGCGCGGGCCTTGAGGTCCGCGGCATCAGCGGGCGCCAGCTCGGCGTAGATGCCCTTGTACGGACCGCGGACGTTTCCCTGGGCGTCGAACATCTCGTCGAACGCCATCGAGTAGGAGTCCGACGTGTTGTATCCGCCGAAGATGCGCTCGGAGCGCGCGTCCGATTGTCCCGCACCGCCGCGCGACCCACGCCTGGTTTCCTCAAGCTGGCTCGGAAGACTCACTTTAGAGATGGTGCCTCACGTCGGCGTTCTGGCAGGCCACGGGTTCCCGTTTTGGGAGAAAACGTAACCGACTGCTAACCTGGGCAGTCGCATATTGGGTGTGGGGCCGCCCCCCAAACGAGCAACGCAACCACCGATTCGAAGAAGGAAATGACGCGTGGCCAACATAAAGTCGCAGCAGAAGCGCAACCGTACTAACGAGCGCGCCCGCCTGCGCAACAAGGCGGTGAAGTCGTCGCTTCGCACCGCCGTGCGCGCGTTCCGCGAGGCCGCCCACTCCGGCGACAAGGACAAGGCCACGGAGTTGCTGGTGTCCACCAACCGCAAGCTGGACAAGGCCGCCAGCAAAGGCGTGATCCACAAGAACCAGGCCGCCAACAAGAAGTCGGCGCTGGCCCGCGCCCTCAACAAGCTCTGAGGCCCACCGGCCGACGCCCCCTCAGCGGCTGTGGTCGGCCACCAGCTCGGCGACCTGCCTGACCGCCGATTCCAGCGCATAGTCCGCGTCGGCGACGGCACCCTTGACGTTGGCGTTGAGCGCCGCCACCACCTTCATCGCCGTCGCCACCCTCTCGCGCGACCAGCGCCGGGCCTGTTTCTGCGCCTTCTGCACCCGCCAGGGCGGCATTCCCAGCTGCGCCGCCAGGCGATACGGGTCGCCGGAGAGCGGGCCCACCCGGCCGATGGTGTGCACGGCTTCGGCCAGCGCGTCGGCCAGCACCACCAGCGGCTCCCCGCGCATCATCGCCCACCGCAGCGCCTCGGTGGCCCCTGCGACGTCACCGACCACGGCCTTGTCGGCGATGTCGAAGCCCTTCACCTCGGCCCGCCCGCTGTGATAGCGCCGGACCGCGGCGGCATCGACGTCCCCGCCGGTGTCGGCGACTAGCTGCGAACACGCGGCGGCGAGCTCGCGCACGTCGGAGCCGACGGCATCCAGCAGAGCCGTCACCGTCTCTTCGTCGGCCTTGACCCGCAGCGCGCGAAACTCCTTGCGGATGAAGTCGACGCGCTCGCTGAGCTTGGCGATCCGCGCGCACGGATGCACCGCCGCGCCCAACGACTGCAGCTCGCCGGACAGCGCTTTGGCCCGTCCCCCACCCGAGTGCACCACCACCAGCACCGTGCCCGGCGGAATGTCGGCGGCGGCCGCGGCGATGATTCCCGCCGCCTCCTTGCCCGCCTCGGCGGCGGCCTCCAGCACGACGATGCGCTCGTCGGCGAACAGCGACGGGCTCAGCAGCTCGGCGAGCTCGTAGGTGCTGACGTCGCCGGCCCGCATCCGGCTCACCGGCACGTCTTGCGTGCCCGCACGCTCGCGCGCCGACCGCAGCACGTCGGCCACGGCCCGCTCGACCAGCAGTTCCTCGTCCCCCAAGATCAGGTGCAACGGCGCCAGCTCGCTCACCCCACGATGGTGTCACGTGGGTCCGACTAGGGGTCGATGAGCCCGATCGTGGCGACCCGCCGCGCCCGGCTACGCCGCGCTCGCGATCGCCACGAGCCCAGACACGGTCCAGGCCAGCGCGCACATCACGACTACCCCCGCGGCCAGCCCGGTCGCCGCGCGGAACCACCGCCACCGCCACAGCAGCCTGGCCAGCGCGAGCGCCAGCACCGTCGCGGCGGCGACCAACAGCACACCGGGCACACCGGCCGCGACGGGCAGCGTCGCCGCCGGCATGCCGGCCGCCGACTTGGCCACGTGCAGGACCCACCACAGTTCGGGCCCGGTGAAGCGGATCAGCAGCTGCCCAGCGGCCGGCCACGGCACGCACAAGGCGGCCGCCGCGCTGCCCAGCACCGTGATCGGAGCTATGACGGGTGCCGCCGCGAGATTGGCGGCCGCGGCCACCAGGCTGACCCGACCCGAGATGCCGGCCACCAGCGGGGCGGTCACCAGGTGCGCCGCCCACGCCACCGCGAGCGCGTCGGCCAGCGGCTTGGGGCAGCCGCGGCCCACCAGGCGCCGCGACCAGGCCGGCGCGATGACGACCAGCGCGGCCGTCGCGAGCACGGACAGCGCAAAGCCGACATCGACGGCCAGCTGCGGCGCAACCGCGAGCAGGATCAGCACCGTGGCTGACAGAGCCGGAATCGCTTGGCGCCGACGGGAAGACAACATTCCCGCCAACGCGATGACGCCCATGACGGCCGCGCGCAGCACGCTTGCCGTCGGCTGCACAATGACGACGAACGCCGCCAGGGCCAGCGCGGCAAGCACGACGGCGGCGCGCGGGCCGATCAGCCGGGCCGCGAAGAGCACCGCCGCGCACACGATCGTGACGTTGGCGCCCGAGACCGCGGTCAAGTGCGTCATGCCTGCCCCGCGAAAATCGCGGCCGGTCCCGGCGGTGACCGCCGAGGTATCGCCGAGGACCAGGGCGGGCAGCATCGCGGCCTGGTCGGCGGGCAACGTCTCGCGGGCGGCGGCGGCGAACCGGCCGCGCACGGCGTGCGCGGCCCGCTGGACCGCGCTGGCGGAGCCCATGGTCGGCGGCCCGGAGGCGTTGAGCACCGCGACGGTCAGGTCATGGCGCATCGGGCGGGTGATGCGCGCGGTGAACCGCACCGGCTGGCCCACCATCACCTCGCCGAAGTCCGACGCCCGGGCGAACACGACAACCCGGCCCGACATCTCGTCGGCGCGCAGGCGCTGCAGGGTGGCGCGAAACATCAGCCGCCCGCCACCCAAGGACAGGGGACTCTCGGAGGGCGTCACGGTCACCGGTGCCGCCGTTCCGAACACCGCGGTGATCGGGTGGCGCCCGACCGCGTCGGCGCGCAGCGCGATCGCGAGCCCAAACCCGGCGCCGACGACGCCGATCGCCGCCAGACCGGCACCGATCGCGCCCGGACGCCGGCGCCCACCGGGCCGGCGCGCCGCCCAGCACGTCCAGCCGCCCGCGGCGGCGGCCAGCGCCAGAGAGCAGCACGCCAGCACGCGCCCCACCGGCCAGCAGATCCCGGCGGCGGTCACCGCCCAGGCGGTCAGCGCGGCCGGCACCAGCCGCAGATCCACGCGGGCCGATTCCACGAAGCCGGGATGGCCCACCGATGTCAGACACGGACCAGAGGCCGCAGTTTGTCCAGCCGCGCCGGACCGATGCCGTCCACGTCGGCGAGCTGGTCGACGCTGGTGAACTTGCCGTTGGCCTGCCGCCACGCCACGATCGCGGCGGCGGTGACGGGTCCCACGCCGGGCAGGGCGTCCAACTGCTCGACCGTCGCGGTGTTCAGGTCGACGGCCCCGCCGGGCTTCGGCTTCCCCGATCCCGGAGCGGACCCGGTCGGCCCCGGCGGCTTGGACACCGGTACGGAACCGGAGGCCACCGAGCTGCCCAGCGCGGTGGGTTGTCCGGAGACCGGTGCCAGCCCGACGACGATTTGCTCCCCGTCCCCGACCGGGCGGGCCATGTTCAATCCGATCGTGTCCGCGCCATTCACCGCGCCCCCGGCGGCTTGCAGCGCATCGGCGATGCGCGCGCCGGGCGCCAGGGTAACCAGCCCGGGGGTGTGCACCAGCCCGACGACGCTGACCACCACCGGCTGGGTGCTGGCAGGCGGGCCGGCGCCCGGGCTCGCCGACGACCGTGGGCTCGCCGTGGCGGCCTTCTCCACCGGGGGCAGCTTGGCCGACATCACCGGCGCGGGCTTGTCGCGCACCAGGGTAAAGACCGTTACCAACACCGCGAGCGCGGCGACGACCGCGAGCGCGATGGCGCCGGCGCGGCCGGGGTCCGCGCGCACCCTGGCCACCCAGCCGCGGCCCTGGGACGCATCGGGAAGCCACCGCGGCAGCAGCGAGTTCGGGTCCTCGTCTTGGCTGTCGTCCGATTCGTCGGCGGCGTTGGCCTGCGAATCGCGATCCGGGTCGGCGCCGAGTCGTCGGTGCAGCCGATCGGCGGGAAGTTCTGTTCGCATACGCCGACCGTAGGTGCGCCGGCCGCCACGAAGGCCTCGCGCAACGGGCCGTCGGCGCCCGCCTGTGCATTAACCCGAGGCTGTGCACAAGCACGGCGGGCGATGGGTCAAGATGGAAGCCGGAGCGAGCGACCGGGACCGGAAACCCATCCGCAGCTTCACTCCAGACGACAGGAGGCTGCTATGAAACTGGCGCTCACACCCGAGGAAGCCGCGTTCCGCGACGAACTTCGCACCTTCTACACCACCCAGATCCCCGAGGAGCTCCGCGAGGCGGTGCGCCAGGGTGTCCCGGTGACGAAGGAACTCATCGTCACCAGCCACAAGATCCTGAACGAGCACGGGCTCGCGGTGCCCAACTGGCCCGTCGAGTGGGGCGGCAAGGACTGGACGCCCACCCAGTACCAGATTTGGGCCGACGAGATGCAATTGGCGTGCGTCCCCGAGCCGCTGAACTTCAACGTCAAGATGGTCGGCCCGGTGATCGCCGAATTCGGCTCCCAGGAAATCAAAGAGCGCTTCCTGCCGCCGACGGCCAACATCGACATCTGGTGGTGCCAGGGTTTTTCCGAGCCCGAGGCCGGCTCCGACCTCGCCTCGCTGCGCACCACCGCCGTGCGGGACGGCGACAGCTACGTCGTCAACGGGCAGAAGACCTGGACGACGCTGGGTCAACACGCGGACTGGATTTTCTGCCTGGTGCGCACCGACCCGCAGGCACCCAAGCGGCAGGCCGGCATCTCGTTCCTGCTGATGGAGATGTCCACTCCCGGCATCACCCTGCGCCCGATCAAGTTGATCGACGGTGGCCGGGAAGTCAACGAGGTGTTCTTCGAAGACGTTCGGGTGCCCGCCAATCAGCTTGTGGGAGAAGAGAATCAGGGCTGGACGTACGCAAAGTTCCTGCTGGGCAACGAGAGAACCGGCATCGCCGGGGTGGGCCGCACCAAGGTGCGTCTGGGCGAGGTGAAAAAGCACGCCCGCCAGACGGGTTTGCTCGACGACCCGCTGTTCGCCGCACGCCTGGCCGAGGCCGAAAACGAAGTGCTGGCGCTGGAACTCACGCAGTCCCGGGTGACCACGGACTCCGCGGACGGTAAACCCAATCCGGCATCGTCGGTGCTCAAGATGCGCGGCAGCCAATTGCAGCAGATCGCCACCGAACTGCTCGTCGAGGTGGCCGGCCCGGACGCGCTACCGGTCGACGGCGACGACATCGAGTCACCCGCCTGGGCGCAGTCGAGCGTCCCGCGCTACCTCAACTACCGCAAGACGTCGATCTACGGCGGCAGCAACGAAGTGCAGCGCAATATCATCGCGTCCACCATTCTGGGATTGTGAGGCAGCCATGGACTTTCAGCTGAGCGACGAGCAGGCCCTGCTCCGCGACACCACCCGCGACCTCCTGTCGCGCACCTATGACCCGGAAAGCCGCAACAAGATCATCGAGAGCGATCTCGGCTGGAGCCGGGAGGTCTGGAGCCAGCTCGCCGACACGGGGATTCTGAGCCTTGGGTTCGAGCCGGACGAGTCGGGCCAGATCGAGATCATGGTGGTGCTCACCGAGATCGGGCGACGGCTGGCGCCCGAGCCGGTGGTGCACGCCGCCCTGGCGCCCGGGGCGCTGATCGCCGAGCGCGGCAGCGACGCGCAGAAGCAACTGCTCGACGAGGTCGCGGCGGGCCAGCAGCTGCTCGCGTTCGCCCACCTCGAAGCGGGTCACCGGAAGCCCACCGCGACGGTCACCACTCAGGCTGCACGGCAAGGCGATTCGTGGACACTGAGCGGGACGAAGAACCCGGTCCTGGCCGGCGACTGCGCCGACACGCTGGTGGTCAGCGCCGCACTGCCGGATGGCGGCACCGGATTGTTCTTGGTCGACGGTGGCGCCGTGAACAGGCACCCCTACCCCACGTTCGACGCTCAGCGCGGCGCCCAGATCGAGCTGGACGCCGCACCGGCCGCGCCCCTCGGCGATGCGGTAGACGCCTCGCTCGCGATCCGCGACGCGATCATCCGTATCCAGTCCGCGCTGTGCTGCGAAGCCGTCGGCGCGATGGAGGAGGCGCTGCGCCTGACCACCGATTACCTCAAGACCCGCAAGCAATTCGGCGTCACGCTCAACAAGTTTCAGGCGCTCACCCAGCGCGCCGCCGACATGTACGTGTCGCTGGAACTGGCCCGCAGCATGAGCTTTTACGCCGCGATGTCGATCGCCGACGGCAACCTCGACCCGGTGATCGCCTCGCGGGCCAAGCTCCAGGTCGGCCGATCCGGGCGGCACATCGCGCAGGAGGCGATCCAGCTGCACGGCGGCATCGGCATGACGGCCGAATACCCGGTCGGCCACTACGCCGCGCGGCTCACCGCGATCGAGCACACGCTGGGCTCCTCGCAGGATCACCTGCACGTGCTGATCGATCACATCGCCGAGTACGACTTGGCCAGGCTCTGACACATGGCCGAGCTTTCAGAACGGGTCGTGGACTTCCTCTCGGCGGGCACCCGCACGGGGATGCTGGGTTACCTCGCCGCCGACGGCCGGCCGCTGGTCGCACCGGTGTGGTTCGTGGTGGACATGGACCAAGTTGGGGGCCAGCTGGTGTTCACCACCGGCCGTGACACGTCGAAAGGCCGTGCCCTAGCGCGGGATCCGCGGGTGGTGATCTGCGTCGACGACCCTCATCCCCCGTATTCGTTCGTGCAGGTGCAAGGTGTGGCCTCGGTGAGCGAGGATCCGCAGGAAGTGCTGGACTTCGCGACGCGGACCGGTGCGCGCTACATGGGCGCCGAGCGGGCCGACGAGTTCGGCCGCCGCAACGCCGTTCCCGGCGAGCTGGTGGTGCGGATCCAGCCGACCAAAGTCAACTCGGGCTTCGATATCGCCGACTGATCCGCCGGGCATCAACTCGGCTCTGGCGCAACCGGTTCCGAACTCGGCCCCGGCGCTGCGACCGATTCCGCTCCGTCCGGCTGTGAGGCCGGCGCTGCCTCGGATTCGGGCAGCTGATTTGCCAGATACTCGGCCAGCCCGCCGATCGTCGGGTAGTCGAATACCGCGGTCGCGTTGATCGTGAACGCCCCACCGAACTGGCTGTGTAACCGGTTGCGGAGTTCGACCGCCATCAGCGAATCCGTTCCCAGGTCCAGGAACCGGCTGGTTGCGGCGGGCGGCTGCGCGAGCCGCAGGAAACCCTGCACTTCGCGCTGCAGGAATTCGGTAATGAAACTGGCGCGCTGCGCCACCGGTATCTCCTGCAGTTGCCGCAGCAACTCGCTGTCGCCGGGCGCATCCGTGACGGCGCTCGGCAAGACGAGGTCGAGAATCGGCGGACGAGAACCGCCCAGCACCTTCGCGGCCCGCTGCCAGTTGGCCTTGATGACGGTCGCCTGCCCGGTTCCGTTGGCGACAACCTGGGCGAGCGCGCCGAGGGCGGCCGAAGGTTCCAGCGGAACCAGGCCTTGCGCACCGATATTGGCGCGCGCGGCTTCCGACGAGGCCATGCCGCCCTTGGCCCAGGGACCAAAGTTGACGCCCGTCGCCGGCAAGCCTCGCGCCTTCCGTTCCGCGACCAGCCCGTCGAGCAGCGCGTTGGCAGTCGAGTAGTTGGCCTGGCCGGGGGAGCCGAGCAAGCTGGACACCGAGGAGGACACGATGAAGAAGTCGAGATTGTCGTCCTGCGTCAACCGGTCCAAGTGGTAGGCACCGAACGCCTTGGGCGCCAACGTCGTCCGGAAACGCTCCACGCTCTGCTGCGACAGCAGCGCGTCGTCGAGCACGCCCGCCAAATGCGCCACTCCGGCCAGCGGTGGCAACTCCGCGCGGATCCGCTCCAGCAGTGCTGTGACCTCGGACTCGTCGCCGACATCGGCCGCGAAGGTGTGGATGCGGCACCGGTAGCGCTCGGTGATGTCCTCGATTACCCGCTGTGCATCCGCATCGGGCGCGCGCCTGCTGGTCAACACGATGTCACCGGCACCGAGTTGGGCCAGATAGGCCGCCGCGTGCAGGCCGATCGCGCCGAGCCCACCGGTGATCAGGTAGCTCCGATCACCATGGGGCTGCAGCGGTTTCGGCATTTGCAGCACAATCTTTCCGATATGCCGCGCTTGCTGCATCCGACGAAACGCCGTTTTCGCCTCCGTCAGCGGGTAGATCTCGGCGGGGAGTGGCGTCCACTCGCCCGTGGCCAACCCGTCCGACACCTCGCCCAGCAGGCCACGGATACGCTCGGGCTCTTGGAAGGTGGTCGCGTCCAGTGCGACGATCTCGTAGGCGATATCGGGACGGGCCGCTGCCATCTGCTCGCGCGTCCAGATGTCGCGCTTGGCGATCTCGGCGAAACGGCCGTTCTGCGCGGTGGCCCGCACGGTCGCTTCGACAAACCCCTCGTTGGTCAGGCTGTTGAGCACCACGTCGACGCCGGCGCCGTCGGTGTCCGCGAGGATCTGGTCGGCGAAATCCGTGGTACGCGAGTCGTATACGTATTGCACACCGAGCCTGCGCAGCGTCGCGCGCTTGTAAGTGCTGGCCGTGGCGAAGACGATCGCACCGTGCTGCTGCGCCATCTGGATGGCGGCCAATCCCACACCACCGCTCGCGGCGTGAATGAGCACCCGGTCACCCGGCTTCAGCTGCGCCCAGTCGAACGCGAGCCGGGCCGTCAGCGCCGCGGCGGGAATGGTCGCCGCCGCAACCGCGCTGACCCCGTCGGGAATCGGCGCCAGCAACTGGGCCGGCACGTTGAACCGGCTGGCGAACGCGCCCTGCATGAAGCCATACACGCGTTGGCCGACCTCGAGCCCGGTGACGCCGGAACCCAACTGGGTGACGACGCCGGAGAAGTCACCGCCGATCGGGCCCGGATCGCCCGGGTAGAGGCCCAGCACATTGAGCACGTCCCGGAAGTTCAAGCCGGCAGCCTCCACCCGGACCTGCACGTAGCCCTCGTCCGGCGACGGCACTTCCGCCTCGGTCAGACGCAGGTTGTCGATCGCGCCGCGTTCGGTGGGCGCCAGGACGTAATCGGTTGCCCGCGGCACCGCGAGGTGCCCGCTGCGCGACCATTGCAACAACCGGGACGCCAAGAACTTGCCTTGGCGCAGCGCCAGTTCCGGTTCCTCGATCGGTTCGCCGAGAAGGCCGGCCAGCGACTGAACGGCCGTCTCGGATCCGTCGTAATCGACCAGCCTGCAGCGCAGGGCCGGTTCCTCGTTGACGATGGTGCGTCCGAGCCCCCACAACGCCGCCTGGACCGGGTCGACCTGCTCGCCGGATTCCGTTGCCACGGCCCGTTCGGTGATGATCCACAGCCCGTTGGGAAGTTTGACCGCCTCATCGCGCTGCAGGGTGTGCACGGCGCTGAGCAGGTGGGCGATCTCGGTCTCCAGCCGCGCGGCGGCTTCAGCGGTCGACTCTTCGGCACTCGGACCCGTTGCCCGCCAGACGATGCCGGAGAACGGAACTCCGCGCTCTCGAGCCTGTGCCAACAGCTGCCCCAAGGGCTCCGGATCGGTAGCCCGGTCAAAAGAGACGCAGCCTGGCAGCTGGGCTGCCAGTTCGCCGAATCCGGCGACCAGCCAGGTGCCGATCGCGTTTGCGGTGCCCTCATCGCTGGATGCCGGGAGCGGCACCTCGTGCCAGCCGAGGGTGTACAGCAGCCGGGTGGCATCACCGCCGAGACCGCGCAACAACGCCTCTCGGGGCGCACGTTTGACCGTGAACTCGCGAATTCTGCCCAGCTGGCGGCCATCTCGGCTCACGAAGTCGAGGTCGAAGACCTGGGTTTCGCTGTCGAGGCCGCTGGTGTGCCACGTCGCGCGGCAGTAGAACCGCCGAGGCATCTTCTCCCGCAGCTCTACCCGTCCGTACCGCAACGGCAGGAACAGATCGTTGACCCCCTGTTCGGCCGCGAGAAGCGCCGGGAACGCCGGGAAGGCCACCCCGGTGCACAGGTCGAGCAGCACCGGGTGCATCGGCTCGGTTCCGAGATGTTCGGCGAGTTCTTCGCCGACGGTGATATCGCCGATCGCCTCACCCTCACCGAGCCACAGCGACTTCAGAGAACCCGACCAGTTGGGTCCCCATGCCAGCTCCATGTCGGCGAAGGTCTCGAAGAGCTCCTGCGGACGCATGCGATTCATCCGCTCGATTGCGGCCTGGAGGGACTCTGCGGGGTCCGCCGGATCGGTTGCGGCCTGGTTCTCGATCCCACTGACTCCGGTGACGAGGGTGCCGTCGGCGTTCAACGACCACTCGGCATCGCGGACGCCGTACGGGCGGCTGTGCACCCGGAAGCTCCAGCCCACGCCGTCCTGCGGGCCGTCGTCCAGTGGATGCAACGTCAGCTGCACCTCGCGAGAAGCCTTCTCGCCCAAGATGATCGGCTCATAGAAGAAGACGTCTTGCACCCGCCCGGGCGTCCCAACGGCGGCCAAGGCCATCGCCGCATACGTCGCTCCCGGAACGACAACCGTGCCATAGATGACGTGATCGGACAGCCAGGGCTGCGACTTGACCGACAGCCGACTGGTGTAGACGGAGTCGCCGGAGGCGAGATCTTTTCCGCTACCCAGGATTCCGGATACGGCGGCGCCCTGACCATCGATGCCCGAGACGCCGGAAGCCTTCGGCCAGAAGCGACGGTGCTGGAACGGATAGGTGGGAAGTTCGAGCCTGCGGCGAGGTTGACGATGCTTTGCAGCGAACTTGGGCCGATGGCCACTGACGTAGGCCGCGGCCAGCGCTTCGGCGATCTGGCGCCGGTCGCCGACGCCCTTGCGCAGGGAAACGATCGCACGCGGCGCGGCCAGGTGTTCGGGCCAGACCTGCACCGCGGCCCCGGTCAGAACCGGTTGTGGACCGATCTCCATCAACACCGAGCATCCCAGCGCCGCCACCGTGCGCACGCTTTCGGCGAACTGCACCGGCTGGCGGGAATGCCGCCGCCAATATTGGGCGTCTAGCGGGGTTTCGGCAGTGAGCACGGCGCCGGTGCGGTTGCAGACGAGCGGCAATGTCGGCATAGCGAATTGCAAACGGGCAGCGTAGGACTCGAACTCACCGAGCACCGGCTCCAGCAACTCTGAGTGGAAGGCGTGGCTGGTTTCCAGCCAGCTGCACCGGGTCCCGTCGTTGCCACACCTGGCGACGATCTGTTCGAGATCCGCGCCGGGACCCGACAGCACCGTGTTGGGGCCGTTGTAGGCGGCGACCGACACTCGGGGGAACTCGTTCCCGATCTCTTCGACGTACTTGGCGTCGGCGAACACCGCCACCATCCGGCCGCCGTCGGGCAGACTGCCAAACAGCCGGCCCCGCTGGGCGATCAGCCGGACTCCGTCCTCGAGGCCGAAAACCCCAGCCACGCACGCCGCCGCGTACTGGCCCACGCTGTGCCCCAGCACCACGTCGGGTTCGATGCCCCACGACTGCCACAGCCGGGCCAGGCCCATCTCGACAGCGAAAAGCGCGGGCTGCGCAAACGACGTGTGGCGCAGTGTTTCTCCGGCCTGACCGCCGGTGTCGCGGTCGGTGGCGAACAGCACCTCCAGCAACGGGCGCGCCACGATGCCGTTGACCGCGTCCGCGCAGCGCGTCACCGTGTCTGCGAAAACCGGTTCAGCGTCGAACAATTCGCGCGCCATCCCCGGGTACTGGCTGCCTTGCCCGGTGAACAACCACGCCGTCGTCGGCGGGTCGGTGCACTCGCCGCGTACCACTCCCGGGCGCAGCCGGTTCTCGGCCAACTCGGCCAGTAGCTCGCGGGCGCCCTGAACAGAATCCACCACTAGCGCGGCCCGGTGTTCGAACTGCGAACGCCCGGTCCCGGCCGTGAAGCACACGTCGGCGACGTCGACCTTGGGGTGCGCGTCGAGCCAGGCCCCGTAGCGCTGGGCCAACGCCGTCAGCGCCTCCGCCGAGCGCGCAGACAGCGGCAGCACATCGACCGGTTCTTCTTGAGCGTCCGGTTCGGATGCCACGGTGTTGTCGGGGGAGATCTCGCCCGTCGAATATTCGTCGGGCCTCGCCGATTGCGGCGGCGCCTCCTCGATCAGCACGTGTGCGTTGGTGCCGGTGAAACCGAAGGAACTGACGCCGGCGCGTCGCGGCCTGCCGTTGGCCTGCCACGGAATCGCCTTGTCTACCACCCGCACCGGCAGCGTGTCCCACGGGATGTGCGGCGACGGTGTCTCAAAGTGCAGGCTCTCCGGCAGCACTTCGTGCTGCAGGGACAGGATGACCTTGATCAGACCCGCGACCCCTGAAGCCGATTCGAGGTGGCCGATGTTGGTCTTCACAGACCCCATCAGCAGTGGCCGGTCAGCGTCACGGGCGGCACCGTAGACGGCCCCGGCCGCCTGCACTTCGATCGGATCACCCAGGGCGGTGCCCGTCCCGTGCGCCTCAAGGTAGTCAACATCGCCGCCGGCGAGGCCGGCGCGAACCAGCGCCGCGGTGATAAGCCGTTGCTGTGCACCACCATTGGGCACCGTCAAACCACTGGACGCGCCGTCTTGATTGACCGCGCTGCCCGGGATGACCGCGCAAACCCGGTCGCCGTCGCGCACCGCGTCGCTCAGCCTCTTGAGGACCAGAATTCCGCAACCTTCACCGCGCACATAGCCGTCGGCGGAGGCGTCGAAGGTCTTGCATCGCCCGACGGGCGAAAGCATCCTGGCGCGCGAGGCGGCGATGGTGGATACCGGACTCAGCAAGACGTTCACACCACCGGCCAACGCCAAATCGCAGTCACCGGAGTGCAATGCCTGGCACGCCTGATGGACGGCCACCAATGACGAGCTGCATGCGGTATCGACCGCGACCGCCGGTCCTTCCAGCCCGAGTGCGAAGGCAACCCGACCCGAGATGGCATTGAGCGCATTGCCGGTGATGAAGTGGGGCTCGAGCTTCTCGACCGAGTCGGCTGACAGCAGATGCGAGTATTCGTTGGCACCCACCCCCACGAAGATTCCGCTTCGGCTGCCGCGCAACGCTCCCGGGGAATACCCGGCCCGTTCCAAGCCCTCCCAGACGGTTTCCAGCATCAGCCGCTGCTGGGGATCGATCCACACAGCCTCGCGCGGGGAAATGCCGAAGAATTCCGGATCGAATCCGTCGATCCCGTCGAGGAATCCACCGAAACGGCTGTAGATCTTGCCGGGAGCCTCTGGATCCGGGTCGTAGAACTCGTCGATGTCGAATCGGTCCTCCGGGACTTCCCGGATCGCATCGACGCCGCCGGACAACACCTCCCAGAAAGCGTCGGGATCGGGCGCTCCGGGGAACCGGCAGGCCACCGCGACGATCGCGATCGGCTCATCCGTGCGCGCCGTGACTGCCGAGGCCGGCTGGGGCGCTGAATTGCCTGCTGCCTGTTCGCTGAGCCCGAGCACGTCGCCGAGCAGGTAATCCGCCACGTCGGACAGCCGTGGGTGGTCCATCGCCAGGGTCGCCGGCACCTCCTTGCCCACCGCTTGCTCGATGCGGCGGCGCAATTCGATGGCCATCAGCGAATCCATGCCGAGATCGAAGAATCCGGCGTCCTCGCGGATCTCGGCGGCGTCGATCCGCGTCACCTCCGCCACCGCGTCGCGCAGGTAATCGGTGAGAAGTTTCTTGCGCCGCTGCACCGGAGCGTTGGCGAGTTGCTCGACGAATTGAGTCTTCCCGGACGGCCCGGATGAGGGTGCCGATACCGACTCCGGCACCTCACGTTCCAGCTCCGCCAGGAATGACCGCCTCCCCGCTTGCTGGTAGAGCGGCAGGAAGCGGGCCCAGTCGATTCGAGCCACAACTCCTTGTGCGAGGCCTTGTGCGGGGCCCTGCGCGGAGGCACCCGCCATGGCATCGGCCATGCCCGCCAGGGCGTCGGCGGGCGACAACGTACGCACGCCGCGCTGAGCCAGTCGCGCGCGCGACTCCTCGTCGGCCATGCCCGCCGACCAGGGACCGAAATTGACGCTGATCCCTGAGACGCCCTGCTCACGTAGCCGCCAGGCCAGCCCGTCCAGGAAGGCATTGGCCGCGCCGTAGGCGGTTTGGCCGAACCCGCCCCACACTGAAGCGATCGAGGAGGTGCAAAGGAAAAAGTCCAGCCGCAGGCCGAAGGCGTCCAAGGCTGCTTCGCTCAAATGCCAAGCGCCCCAGACTTTCCCGGCGAACACCCGATCCACTTCGGCTTGATGAGATGCAAAGTCCAGGTTGCGCAGCGGGGTGGTACCGATCTCCCCCGCGGCGTGGACGATGCCGGCCACCGGCGGCAGTTCGGCCTGCACCGTGGCAAACAGGCGCGCAACGTCATGCGCATCGGCGACATCGGCCGCGATAACCCGCAATTCGCAGCCGTGCTGTTCGCGTAATGCGTCGATGCGCGCTTGCGCGGCATCGCTGGGCGAGCGGCGGCCGGTCAGCACCAGATGCCGGGCGCCGTGCGCGGCGAGGTATCCGGCGATTTCCAATCCGACCGCACCCAGCCCTCCGGTGACCAGATACGTTGCGTCATCGCGCAGTGCCAGCGGTGTCGCGGTCGGTGGGTCACTCCGTCGAACCAGGCGCGGAACGTAAACCGCTTGATCACGCACCGCGACTTGGTCTTCCCACGCGGCCGAGTCGCGCGGTGCCGCCACCACCCGGGTGAGCAACCGCGACCATTCGTCCGCGGTGCCTTCTGACAAGTCTGCCAGTCCGCCCCATACCTGCGGATGCTCCAGCGCAGCGGCACGACCGAATCCCCAGAGGCAACTCTGATCCGGTGACACGGTGTCGGAGTCGGTGACTCGTTGCGCGCCTCGGGTTATCAGCCAGATGGGGGTGCGCAGTTCGGCGGCAGCCACCGCGCGAAAAAGTCGCCGCGTTCCGCCGAGGATTCGGTGTTGCATCCGCAGCAGCGACCGCATCGACGGTGCGGTATCGGAGTCGAGTGCCGCGACGTGCAGGATGCGTAGCGGCGGTTCCTCGGCCATCGCGGCGCGCAATGCGGCGACGAGCCGTTCCTCGTCCGCGTCGGACGCCGGCAACCCGAGAATCCGATGCTGGTGCCCCTGCGCGGTCAGCGCGTCGACCAATGGCCGGACCGCCTCGGCGTCGTCGCCGATGATGAGCCAGGCAGATCCCTCGGCTTGGCCCTCTGAGACGGTGGCGGTGGATCTCTCCCAACGAATCTCATAGCGCGCATCCGCGATGGACCTAGTTTTGCGCTGCTGGTTGTGTTGTGCGGCAAGCTTTGTCAGCACATTCAGGGTCTGGTGGTCGCCGCTCCCACCATCGAGTAGAGCCGCGAGTTCCTCGATCCGGCCGTCCTCGAGAAGACGGACGGCTTGGGTACGCGCGGACTCGTTCTGTTCCTGATTGGGACGGGCCCTATCGTCTCGATACCAGTACTGGCGATGCTGGAACGGGTAAGTCGGCAGGTCGAGCTTTTGCGCCGGTCCGGTCACTGCGCCGAAGTCGGGCAGGTGGCCGAGCACGTAGGCGTCGGCGAGTGCTTCGGTGATCTGCCGGTGGTCGGCGACGTTGCGACGCAGTGACGCGATCGCCCGCGGGGCAGCGGCCGGGTCCGGCCATGCCCTCAGGGCCGCGGCGGTCAGCACCGGTTGCGGACCGATTTCCAGCAACACTTTGCAGCCGAGGTCGGCGAGGGTGCGCACGCTCTTGGCGAATTCCACCGGCTGGCGCGCGTGGCGACGCCAGTAGGCGCCGTCGAGTTTCACGCTCCTGCCCAACGCGGTGCCGGTGCGGTTGCACACCAGAATCCGTTGGGGTGAATTGAAATCGAACCGGTTCGCGTACGACTCGAACTCGTCGAGGATCGGATCCAGCAGCGCCGAGTGGAACGCGTGGCTGGTGTCCAGCCAGTCGCACCGGACGCCGTCGGCTGCCAACCGGGCCACCGCCTGGTCCAGATCCTGCGCGGGTCCCGACAGCACGGTGTTGGCGCCGTTGTAGGCGGCGACCGACAGGCTGGGGATCTCGTCAGTGAGGCTCTCGACGCGCTCGGCGTCGGTGAAGACCGCGACCATCCGGCCGCCCCCGGGCAAACCGCCGAAAAGGCGGCCGCGCTCGGCCATCAGCAGCGCGCCGTCCTCGAGGCTCAGCACCCCTGCGACGCAGGCCGCCGCGTACTGGCCGACGCTGTGCCCCAGCACCACGTCGGGTTCGAAGCCCCAGGACTGCCACAGGCGAGCCAGGCCCATCTCCACCGCGAACAAGGCGGGCTGGGCGTAGGAAGTCTGCCGCAGCGTCTCCTCCGCGTCGGGGCTGTCCGTATCGAAAATGGCCTGCAGCAGCGGCTTTTCGAGGACTTCGTCGACCACCGCCGCGCACCGGTTCAGCGTCTCGGCGAACACCGGCTCGGTGTCGAACAGCTCGCGGGCCATGCCCGCGTACTGGCTGCCTTGACCGGTGAACAGCCATGCAGTCTTCGGCGTGTCGTCGGATACTCCGCGCACCAGACCGGGTGCCGGGCGGTCGTCCGCGACCGCGCCGAGTAACTCACTCGCGGATTCCCTCGAATTGACCACCAGCGCGGCCCGGTGCTCGAAATGCGCTCGCCCCACTCCGGCGGTGAAGCACAGTTCCGCGAGCGTGGCCTCCGGATGCGCACTCAACCACCTGCGGTACTGATCGGCGACCTGCACCAGCGCGGCGGGCGTGCGCGCCGACAGCGGAAGCACGCTGAACCGTCGACTGCCCGCCCGGTCGACCGCAATCGGCGCCGGCACGGCCTGCCCCACAGCGGGCGCTACTGGAGCTTCCTCGATGATGACGTGCGCGTTGGTCCCGGCGAACCCGAACGAGCTGACTCCGGCGATGCGGGGTCGAGCGTTGCGCTCCCAGGCGGTGGGCTCCTGGACGACCTGCACCGGAAGCCGGTCCCACGGGATGTGCGGCGACGGGTTGCGAAAGTGCAGGTGTTCAGGCAATACCTCGTGCTCGAGCGACAGGATGACCTTGATCACGCCCGCGATCCCGGCGGCCGCTTCCAGATGCCCGATGTTGGTTTTCACCGAGCCGATCAGCAGCGGGCGGCTCGCCTCGCGCCCGGCGCCGAGCACCGCACCCGCGGCCTGTACCTCGATCGGATCGCCCAGCGAGGTACCGGTCCCATGCGCCTCCAGGTATTCGACATCGCTGGCCGCGACGCCGGCGCGCTTCAGCGCCTCGGCGATAACCCGTTGCTGGGCAACGCCATTCGGCACCGTCAGACCACCCGATGCGCCGTCCTGGTTGATCGCGCTGCCCCGGATCACGGCGCGGATCCGGTCGCCGTCGCGGATCGCGTCCTCGAGCCGCTTCACGACGATGACGCCGCAACCCTCCCCGCGCACGTAGCCGTCCGCGGCCGCATCGAATGTCTTGCAGCGGCCGTCGGGCGCGAGCATGTGCGCGTGGGAGAAGGTGATCATGGTCGCCGGGGTGAGCATGACGTTCGCGCCGCCGGCCAGCGCGAGGTCACATTCCCCCAACCGCAGCGCCTGGCAGGCCTGATGGATCGCCACCAACGACGAGCTGCACGCCGTGTCCACGGCGACCGCCGGTCCCTGCAGACCCAACCGGTAGCTGATCCGCCCCGCCGCCGCGGCATTCGAGGTCCCAATCGCCATGTAGGCCTCGATCTCGGGGTAGGTCAGCTCGTCGGATGCCATTCCCAGGTAGTCATGGGTGGCCAAACCGATGAACACGCCGGTGTTGGTGTTCGCCAAAGCCGTTGGCGCGGTGCCCGAATGCTCCACCGCCCGCCACGCCGTCTCCAGCAGGAGCCGGTGCTGCGGGTCCATCAACCGGACCTCGCGCGCCGACATACCGAAAAACGGCGCGTCGAACCCCGTCACGTCGTCAACGAAGCCCGCCCGACGGGTCACAACCTTCCCGGGCGCATCGGGATCTGGGTCGAAGAATTCGTCGGCATCCCACCGGTCCTCGGGCACCTCCGAAACCGCGTCCCGGCCTTCGGCCAGCACCTGCCAGAATTCGTCCGCGTCCGCGGCACCCGGAAAACGCGCCGCATAGCCGACAATCGCGAATCCCGCGGAACCCAACGTCCGCTCCATCGGACCGTCGACGGATGCCATGCGATCGTCCTCCCTGCTTCGGTGGGCGAAGATTCGATGTGCCCGCGGGGCCTTTTTTTTGGCGCCCGGACCGTGGTCGCTACGAACCACGTCTTAGGTCACTCACTGCGCGCACCCAGGACCAGACCTGGCGGGGCTCCCCCAGCGTACCGCCTCCAGCGACCGTCGTTAGGGAATCTACACATATCCGGCCGGATCGCGAAGCCGAATCGCCGCCGACCCAGGTATTCCCAGCACGGGCACTTCGCCGCGTGGTACGGCGCAAGTATCGTCGCGTGTCGGCCGGCTGCACCATGACCACCGGCCACCGCGCCCGAGCTGTTGTCGGCCTGTCCGCGCATGTCGGCGCCGGTAATAGCCTGGAGCGCTATCTTGGTGTCGCTGCCGGCGGGGCCTAATGACAGCCGTCCAGATCGAGGAGAAAAGTTTTGCGCATCGGGAAAATTACGATCGGCTCACTCGGTGACTGGACGCCGAGCCCGGGCGCGGTGATCTCGTGGCACCCGACCGAAGGCGCAGCCGAAAAGGTCCGCCAGGCGCCGGCAAGCTCCGTGCCGGTCAGCTACATGCAGGGCCAGCATCTTCGTAATTTTCACGAACGGACGTCCGCGGAGCTGGGCTTTTCGCGGCAGATCATCGCTACCTGCGAAGTGCCCGGCCAGTGTGACGTCGCGGCCATGGATCACGCCGTCAACGCGTACCTGCGCCGGCATGACACGTTCCGGAGTTGGTTCGAGCACGCCGGCGATGGAGAATTCGTCAGGCATACCATCAGCGATCCTTCGGTCATCGAATTCGCGCCGATCGATCACGGCATAATGACGGCAGACGAAATACGCGCTCATGTCGTCGCCATACCGAATCCCCTGGAATGGGGCTGCTTCACCTTCGGAATTGTCCAGAACGAAAGTCATTTCACGTTCTTTGCCGCGATGGATCACGTCCACGGGGACGCGACATTGATCGGCACGACGATGCTCGAGGCCAATGGAATGTATGCGGCATTGAGCGGAGGCGGTGAACCCCTCGCCCTTCCCGATGCCGGCAGCTTTGAGGATTTCTGCGCCCGCGAGCGCCAGTACACGTCAACGCTAACCGTGGATTCTCCTCAGGTGCGCGCTTGGATTGAGTTCGCCGAGAACAACAATGGCCGCTTTCCCGAATTCCCCCTGCCGCTCGGTAATCCGTTGGAGCCGTGTGGGAGTGAAATGATCTCCGAACTCTTGATGGACGCAGATCAGACGGAGCGGTTCGAATCGGCCTGCACAGCGGTCGGCGCGCGCTTCGTCGGTGGTTTGTTCGCCTGCATCGCCCTGGTAGAGCACGAGTTCACCGGCGCCCTCACGTACTACGGCCTCACCCCCAGGGACACACGCAGGACTACCGACAATTTCATGACGCAGGGCTGGTTTACCGGCTTGGTACCGATCACCGTGCCAATAGCTGCGGCCCCTTTCGGGGACGCGGCATGGGCGGCGCAGGAGTCTTTCGACGCGGGTCTGCACTTGGCGAAGGTGCCCTATTACCGCGTATTGGAATTGGCGCCGTGGTTGAGCTGGCCCCAGCCAAACTTTCCGGTGTCGAACTTCTTGCATGGTGGCGCCGCTCCGCTCAACGCTGTGCTGGCCGCAGCTGACCTGGGTTATGCGAACAATATCGGAATTTACTCCGATGGCCGGTATTCATACCAACTGACAATCTATGTTTTCCGGTACGGCGAGGGCACGGCGATGGCGATCATGTTTCCCGACAATCCGGTCGCCCAGAAATCAGTTGCCCGCTATATGGAAGCGATGAAGTCGGTGTGCGTGCGGGTCGCCGGCAGCGGGCATTGGGGACGCGTTGCGTAGCGGAGTAGTCCGCTGGCTGGTGGTGCGGGAATGAGGTCGATATGCGACGGCTAGCCGATTTTGTGGTGCGGTGGCCCTGGGTGGTGATAGGGCTCTGGATTGCGATTGCGGTCGCCCTACCGCTGACGTGCCCATCCCTGGGCGAGATGGCCCAGAAACATCCGCTCGCCATGTTGCCCAGCGACGCACCGTCGAACGTCACGGCCCGGAAGATGACCGAGGCGTTTCACGAATCGGGCTCGGAAGACCTCCTGTTGGTGGTCCTCACCAACGACAAGGGGCTGGGCCCGGCCGACGAAGCCGCTTACCGCAAAGTGGTGGACGCGCTGCGTCAGGACACGCGAGATGTCTTGATGGTGCAGGATTTCGTCACCACGCCCCCCCTGCGTTCGGTCCTGACCAGCCAGGACCACAAAGCCTGGGTACTGCCGGTCGGCCTGGCGGGCGAGTTGGGCACTCCCCGGGCTTACGCCGCTTTCAACCGTGTCGGGGACATCGTCAAACACGCGTTAGAACAGGGTCCAGCACAGGGCCCGCCCGGAACGCATCTAACGGCAAACCTCACCGGGCCGGCCGCAACCGTCGCCGATCTGACTGTCGCCGGCGATCTGGATCGGCTTCCGATCGAGCTGGCGATCGCCGTTCTGGTGCTCATCGTCCTGCTGGTGGTTTACCGCAGCGCGGTCACGATGCTGCTGCCGTTGATCACGATCGGGTTGTCCCTGTTGATCGCCCAGGCGGTGGTAGCGGGCTACTCGCAGGTGACCGGCTCGGGCGTGTCGAACCAGTCCATCGTTTTTCTGAGCGCGATCATGGCCGGCGCCGGAACGGACTACGCGGTCTTTCTGATCAGCCGATATCACGACTACCGGCGTTCCGGCGCCGATTTCGACGAGTCGGTCCAGAGGGCCATGATCTCGATCGGGAAAGTGATCACGGCGTCCGCCAGCACCGTCGGAATCACTTTTCTCCTCATCAGCTTCGCGCGGATGGGAGTGTTCGAAACGGTCGGGGTGTCGTCGGCGATCGGGATCGGCGTGGCATTCCTCGCTGCGATGACGTTGCTGCCCGCAATTTTGGTGCTCGCCGGGCGGCGCGGTTTCGTCAAGCCCCGCCGCGAGCTGACCGCTCGGTTCTGGCGGCGTTCGGGCATACGCATCGTGCGACGGCCGAAGGTTCACCTGGTTGCCAGCGTGCTGGTGTTGATCATTCTGGCCAGCTGTGCCGCCTTGGTCCGCTACAACTACGACGATCGCAAGGCCCTGCCGTCTTCTGCCCCGAGCTCCATCGGGTATGCCGCGCTGGATCGCCACTTCCCCGTGAACCAGTCCATTCCGGAATACATCCTCGTCCAGTCACCGCATGACCTCCGCACGCCACAGGCCCTCGCTGATTTGGAACAGATGGCGGACCGCGTGAGCCAACTACCGAACGTCGCCGCAGTCGCCGGCATCACCCGTCCGACCGGCAATGTGCCGGAACAATTCAGAGCCACCTATCAGGCGGGCGCTATCGGCACACTGCTGGCCGGCGGGTCCAATCTGATCAAGGACCACACCAATGACCTCAACCGGCTGGCCGGCGGCGCCGGCACGCTGGCCGACAACCTCAACGACGTACGTGGCCAGGTCACTCAGCTCGCTGCCAGCGTGCAGGAACTGGACAACGCCTTCTCATCGGCGAAGAACCAGTACAGCGGCGACACGCTGGTCAAAGAGGTCGACCTCGCAGCCCAACTTGTCGACCACGTCAACTCGCTCAGCAACGCGATGGGCTGGAACTTCTCGGCGGCCAAGAACATGTTCGCCTGGATGAGCCCGGTGCTGACAGCGCTACAGGGTAACCCGGTCTGCGATGCCGATCCGTCGTGCAGCGCCACCCGCGGAACATTTGAGCAGCTGGCCGGCGGGCGCGACCAAGCAGACCTCGACGCGATCAATGACCTGACCCACCAACTGCAGGATTACCCGGACAAACGGGCCCTGAAAGCGTCGACGGACCGCCTGCGTGGTGCCCTGACAAAGCTCACCAACGTGCTGCATTCCATGGGGATGGACCAACCCGGCGGCCTTCAGGCAAACCTGAACAAACTGCAAAACGGCGCAGATCGATTTGCCGGTGGGAGCCGGCAACTGGCCGACGCCGTGGCCCAACTCGTCGACCAGGTCAAACAGCTCGGCGCCGGGCTCAGCGAGTCGGCGGCGTTTCTGTTGTCGCTGAAACGTGACGCGGCAGAACCGGCCATGGCCGGGTTCAACATCCCGCCCCAGCTGCTGCATCTAGAGGAGTTCCAGAAGGCCGCCAAGATATTCATCTCGCCGGACGGACACTCGGTGCGGTACTTGGTTCAAACGAAGCTCAATCCGTTCAGCACCGAAGCGATGGATCAGGTCAGCGCGATCACCGCGACCGCTCGGGGGGCCCAACCGAATACCGCATTGGCAGATGCCACGGTATCGATGGCGGGATATACCGTCGGTCTGAAGGACACCCGCGACTACTACCAACACGACATCCGGTTCATCATCGCGGTAACCCTCCTCGTGGTGCTATTGACTTTGATCGCGCTGCTGCGGGCGATCGTCGCGCCGCTGTATCTGGTTGCTTCCGTGGTCATTTCGTATTTGTCGGCGGTGGGTATCGGCGCACTGGTTTTCCAGTTCCTGCTCGGCCAGCAATTGCATTGGAGCGTGCCACCGCTGGCATTCGTGGTGTTGGTCGCGGTGGGCGCCGACTACAACATGCTGCTCGTCTCGCGGATGCGTGACGAGTCTCCGAACAGCATGCGTTACGGCATCATTCGCACCCTGAGTTCGACCGGCGGTGTGATCACCGCGGCGGGCCTGATCTTCGCCGCCTCCATGGCCGGTCTCTTGTTCTCCAGCATCGGCACCGTGGTCCAGGGCGGTTTCGTGATCGGTGTGGGAATCTTGCTGGACACCTTCTTGGTACGCACCATCACGGTTCCTGCGATCGCTGCGCTGGTTGGGCGGGCCAACTGGTGGCCGTCACGGGTCGGCGCCCCGAGCCACAACCCGGTTAGCGGGCACACATGACGTATGTGAAACTAGAGAAGCCGAGCGGTCGGGGACAGGGATGAAGAAACTACTCGCAGGAGTTACGGCGCTGGTAACTGTCGGCGCCACAGGATGTTTCGGCGTTAACACCGCGACGGCTGACGAAACGCCCGTCGGCGGTCCGCCGACTCCGGGGGCGCCAGGCGACCAGACAGCGTTCGCCCTCGGAGGCGCTCATGTTCTGGGGATCCCCTACGACGAGTACATCCGCCGGGAGGGCGCCCAATGGTTCCCCGGCCAGAAGCGCGAAATCGTCCCCTACCCGGCGGGCCAGGTTCAGGGCCATGTGCTGGAGCGACTCTTCCCGGGCATCGGCAAGGTCGGCGATGAGCTGCTCCCGGGCCTGGGTCTGGATGGCCCTAGCGTCGGCGAGTCGGTCGACGTGGGGATAAACAACCTGGATGGGGCGATCAAGACCGGTCGCCCCGGTACGGCGATCGGCTTGTCCGAGGGTGGGTTCGTGGTCGACGGCGAGCAGGCTCGGCTGGCGAATGACCCGACCGCTCCCCCGCCGGGCACGCTGAATTTCGCCACCTTCGGCGACCCGATTGGGCGTCACGCCTTCGGTCAGAGTTTCCTGACCGCCATGTTCCCGGTCGGCAGCGTCGTTCCCGCACTCGACTACACGATGCCACCGCCGTACGAGAGCCAATACGACACCAACAAGTTCGTGGCTGCATACGACTCGATCGCGGACTTCCCCGACCGGCCCGACAATATGTTCGCCCTCGCCAACACGGTCATGGGCCTCGCCACCGGTCATACCGCTGTGGCCTTCACGAACCCCAGCATGGTGCCACCGCAGAACATCAGGACCACGGTCAACTCCCGGGGCGCGAAAGAGACGACGATCATGGTCCCGGAGAAGCACCTTCCGCTCGTCATGCCGCTGGCCTACATCGGGATCCCGGAAGACACGCTGAACAAGCTCGACGCGATCCTGATCCCCCGGGTGAACGCCGGCTATTCGCGAAACGACGACCCGTCGACCGCTCCGGTTCAGGTGGACCCGGTGCGCGGCTTCGACCCCGCGGAAGTCACTGCGCCGGCCAACCAGGCGACATTCGGCGGCGGTGCCGACCCGTTCTCGCAGATCCTCAGCGGTGCCATGTCCGTGTTGTCGCACGGCGCAGGACAAGCCGACCACTGACCCCGAGCCGACAGATTCGCCGAATTAGTACGGACGTAATGTGACGCCTATACCCCAGTCATCGATTCTCTCGATGCTGCACGGCCGCGCCAGCCTGCGGCCGCATGACGTGGCGTTCGCTTTTACCGATTACGAAGCCGACTGGGCGGGTGTTGCCGAGCGCCTGACGTGGTCGCAGTTGTCCCGCCGAACCCTCGATGTGGCGCGCGAGCTCAGCCCTCATGGGTCGGTCGGGGACAGGGCGGTGATCCTGGCTCCGCAGTCCCTCGATTACATCGCGGCATTCCTGGGATCCATGCAGGCCGGGCTCATCGCAGTTCCGCTGCCGTTGCCGCACCGCGGCTCGAGTCATGAGCGTGTGGGTGCGGTGCTTGCCGACACGTCGCCCTCAGTTGTTCTCACAACGTCCGCGGTCGCGGAGGATGTCGCCGAATACGTTCACCAGGCACGCCTGGACGCAATCCCCAAGATCGTAGAAATCGATGCAATCGATGCAATCGATTCGATGAATCTGGACGCCGATCGCGGAACAGGCGTTCGGACAGGGGATTTGCCCAGTATCGCGTATTTGCAATACAGCTCAGGTTCGACGCGGCTGCCGACCGGGGTCATGATCTCGCACCGCAACCTCCAGGTGAATTTCGAGCAGCTGATGCGCGGCTATTTCGCGGACTCCCACATCAAAGCCCCGACGGACGTCACGGTCGTGTCGTGGTTGCCCTTTTACCACGACATGGGTCTGGTGCTGGGGGTCTGCGCACCAATTCTCAACGGCTGGCGCGGCGAGTTGACGAGTCCGATTTCGTTTCTGGAACGGCCGGCCAGATGGGTGCAATCGCTGGCCGGGAGTCCTCAAACGTGGTCGGCGGCGCCGAACTTCGCCTTCGACCTGGCCGCGCGCAAAACAACGGACGCCGACCTGGCCGGACTCGACCTCGGCGGGGTGCTCGGCATCATCAGCGGTGCTGAACGGGTAGAGCCGGCCACCTTGCAACGATTCGTCGATCGGTTCTCCCACTTCAATTTTCGCGACGACATGGTGCGCCCTTCGTATGGCTTGGCGGAGGCGACCGTCTTCGTGACGGCCGGCACCTGGAGTGAATCATCGAGCGCGGTTCGATTCGACGTCGGGGAGCTGTCCGCCGGCCGCGCTCAGCGGTGCGCGGCCGGCACCGGCACGGCGCTGGTCAGATACAAAGTGCCGCAATCCCCCACGCTGCGCATCGTCGACAGCGACACGAGCCGCGAGTTGCCGGACGGCTTGGTCGGCGAGATCTGGATAGATGGCCCCAATGTCGCCGACGGATACTGGCGCAAACCGCCGGAGGAGCAGCGCTGCTTCGGTGCAACGCTGGTGGACCCGTCGCCGGGCACCCCGGAGGGACCCTGGCTGAAAACCGGCGACCTGGGTTTCATCTTCGACGGTGAGCTGTTCATCGTCGGCCGCATCAAGGATCTGCTGATCATCCGTGGGCGCAACCACTATCCCGAGGACATCGAGGCCACGGTCCAACGGATCACAGGTGGGCGGGTCGCGGCAATATCGGTTCCGGTGGACAGTACCGAGCAGCTGGTAACCGTCATCGAGCTCAAGAAACGGGACGATTCCGACCACGAGGCGACGCGACGGCTCGCCCGCGTCAAGAGCGACGTCACCTCCGCGATATCCAATGAGCACGGCTTGAATGTCGGGGACCTCGTGCTGGTGTCGCCCGGGTCGATCCCTACCACGACGAGCGGCAAGATCCGGCGCGCTGCCTGTGTCGAACAGTACCGCGAGGACCAATTCACCCGGTTGGACGCCTGACTCCGACCGGCCGAACGTCGAGTTGTTGGGCCGGCCCGGGTTTCGGCCCAACAAGTCGACGTTCGCGCGAAAACAGTAGGCAAAGGAGCCCCGATGAGCACGACCAGCGCACACCGTCCATTGCGCGTGATCCAGTGGACAACCGGCAACATCGGGCGGCGTTCGCTGCACGCCATCATCGGCAGGCAAGACATGGAACTGGTCGGCGTCTACGCCCACGGACAGGACAAAGTCGGAGCGGACGCCGCGGAGCTGTCCGGGTGGCCGGAACCGACCGGCGTCAAGGCGACCAGTGATATCGACGCGCTGCTGGCACTTCGACCCGACGCTTGTTGCTATAACCCGTTGTGGCCCAACGTCGACGAGTTGGTTCGGCTACTGGAGTCGGGCGTCAATGTGTGCACCAGCGCGGCCTGGATCACCGGCGGCAAGCAAACACCCGAGGACCGCAAGCGCATCGAGGATGCCTGCGAGAGGGGCGGTTCCACGATCTTCGGCAGCGGAGCGCACCCCGGTATGACGAACCTGGTCGGCATGGCGCTGTCCGCCTCCTGCGAGCGCGTCGACGAGATCCGGATCACCGAATCGGTGGACTGCTCGACGTACGAGTCGGCGGAAACCCAGACGGCGATGGGATTTTCGCAAGACCCCGACACGCCGGGGCTGGCCGAGAGCGTTCGGCGCGAAAGCGAGGTGTTCGCGGAGTCGGCGGCCATGATGGCCGGCGCGATCGGAGCGAAGCTGGACCGGATGACCTTCGACGTCACCTTCACCGCGGCCACCGCAGACTCCGATCTGGGCTTCATGAAGATTCCCGCGGGAACCGTCGGCAGCGTCTACGGCTACCACCGCGGCTGGGAAGGCGACCGCAATGTCGTCAGCGTCGGATTCAACTGGACCATGGGCGGCCACGTCGTTCCGCCCAAGCCGCTCGAGCATGGCCACGTCATCCAGGTGTTCGGGTTGCCCAATATGCGCACCGTCGTGCACTGCCTGCCGCCGAAGGACTGGACGGAGCCCGGGTTCATGGGGCTGGGAATGATTTACACCGCGATGCCGGTCACCAACGCGGTCCCGGCGGTGGTGGCCGCGAGACCGGGCATCGTCACGCTCGCCGATTTGCCGCCGGTCACCGGCCGCGTGGCGCGCTAGAGGTGTGTCGGTGGTCACATAAGGGCCACCTCGGAGGAACGCTTGCGTGCACTACGGTTTACGATGCTTAGCTGAGCAAAGCGTCCGTTGACAAACGGTGTTGTCGACTGCGGGTGACGAGGGAAGCAAGCTCTCCGCAAGGGCGTTGCAGCCCCAAGTCAGTGAGCGAAAGGCGGTCAGGTGACGACTAGTGCCGACTCAGGTCGAAAACCCGGTGTCATAACCCGCGCAGTGAAACGAGGTTGGATACCGCTGCTTTTGATCGTGGTGCTCGCGGTCTCCGGACTGGTCGTCTCGCGGCTGCACAAGGTCTTCGGCTCGCAGGACCTCAACGCAAATGCCGGCGCAGGGATCGAGATCTTCCAGTTCAACCCGAAGGTCGTCGTCTATCAAATCTCCGGACCACCAGGGAGCGTCGCCGACATCAACTACTGGGACGAGAACGCCAACACCCATCAGGTCAACGGGGCGCCGCTGCCGTGGTCGACCACGATCTCGACCACGCTGCCCGCGGTGAGCGCGAACATCGTGGCGCAAAGCGACGGTAGCCAGATCAGCTGCAAGATCACCGTCGACGGCGTGGTCCGCGAACAGCAAAACTCCGACGGCCACAACGCACAGACCTTCTGCCTGGTGAAGTCCGCATGAGCGACCTCAACAGCAAGAGCCCCGCGCACGTCGACGACACCGAGGCCACGGGCCCGATCAACGTGCAGGGCAACGGGCGCCCCGAGCGCGGCCACTGGCCGGTCATCCCGCACGTGATCCGCTGGTTCGCCGTGCCGATCATCCTGGGCTGGGTGTTCATCACCGTCCTGGTGAACGTCATCGTGCCGACTCTCGAAAAAGTCAGCGAGCAACACTCGGCGCCGATGACCCCCCTGGACGCGCCGTCGATGAAGGCGATGATGCGACTGGGTCACAACTTCCACGAATTCGATTCCAACAGCACGGTGATGATCGTGTTGGAAGGCCAGCAACCCCTCGGCGAGGACGCGCACCACTACTACGACAAACTGATTCGGCAACTGCGGCAGGATCCCCAGCACATCCAGCACATCCAGGACTTCTGGGGAGACCGGCTGACGGCCGCGGGCGCGCAGAGCGCCGACGCCAAGGGCGCCTACGTGATGCTGAACCTCGCCGGCAACCAGGGCACGACGCTGGCCAACGACTCCGTCGACGCCGTCCGCAGGGTGATCGAGCAGAACCAACCGCCGCCCGGGGTGCGGGCCTACGTCACCGGTCCCGCGGCGCTCAGCGACGACATGTTCATCATCGGCAATAACAGCCTGGCCATGATCACGCTGTTCACCCTGGGTGCGATCGCGATCATGTTGCTGCTGGTCTACCGCTCCATCGTCACCACACTCGTCCAGCTGTTCATGACCGGCATCGCGCTGTCATCGGCGCGAGGAGTGGTCGCGGTTCTCGGCTACCACAACGTGTTTGGGCTCACCACGTTCGCCGCCAACATCCTCACCATGTTGGCGATCGCGGCCGGGACGGACTACGGGATCTTCCTCATCGGCCGCTATCAAGAGGCGCTCCGAGCCGGCGAGGACCGAATAACCGCCTACTACACCACATTCCGCGGCGTCGCCCCCGTCGTCCTGGGGTCCGGGTTGACCATTGCCGGGGCGACCTATTGTCTGAGCTTTGCGCGGCTGCCCTGGTTCAACACCATGGGCGCGCCCGTGGCGATCGGAATGCTGGTCGTGGTGCTGGCCGGGATAACGCTGGGTCCCGCGGTCATTGTCGCGGGCAGCCGATTTCACCTCTTCGAGACCAAACGGGCGGCCAAGAGGGGTGGGCTGTGGCGGCGGGTCGGCACCGCGGTGGTGCGTTGGCCGGTAGCCATTCTGGCGGTCAGCGGCGCGGTCGTCCTGGTCGGTATGGTCGCGCTGCCGAGCTTCAAGACGAGCTACAACGACCGCTATTACCTGCCGACCTCGGCCCCGTCGAACGTCGGGCAGGCGGCCGCGGACCGGCATTTCTCGCAGGCGCGGATGAACCCCGACATGTTGATGGTGGAGGCCGACCACGACATGCGCAATCCGGCCGACATGCTCGTTTTGGACAGAGTGGCCAAGAATGTCATGCGCACGGTCGGCATCGCCATGATCCAGGACATCACCAGGCCGCTGGGCATTCCCATTCAACACAGCTCGATTCCGTTCCAGAACAGCATGCAGAGCCAAACGACCATGCAGAATATGGAATTCCTCAAGGAGCGAATGGCCGACATCCTCAAGATGGCCGACGAGATGCAGGTCCTGATCGACACCACGCAGCGCATGTACCAAGTGACACAAGATCTTTCCAATGCCGCTGACGACAGCGCAAGGACCACGGCGGAAACATCGGAAATCACCGATACCTTGCGCAACCACCTCGCGGATTTCGAGGACATGTGGCGGCCGATACGCAGTTATTTCTACTGGGAAAAGCATTGCTACGACATTCCGATCTGCTGGTCGTTGAGGTCAGTATTTGACTCCCTGGACGGGATCGACGAGCTCGCCGACAAATTTCACGAACTGACGGCTGACATCCAGCGCACCGCCGAGGCCACGCACGGCATGCTGGCGTTGATTCCCACCATGATTGCGACGATGAAGACCACCAAAGGGATCACGCTGACGCTGTACCAGACGTTCTCGGCGATGCTCAACCAGATGGAGGCCATGAGCAACACCGCGGTCGTCATGGGGCAAAGCTTCGACGCCGCCAAGAACGACGACATGTTCTACCTGCCGCCGGAGGCGTTCGACAACCCGGATTTCCAGACAGGGCTTCGGATGTTCCTGTCACCGGACGGCAAGTCGGCGCGCTTTTTCATCACCCATCAGGGCGATCCGATGACCCCGGAAGGCATCTCGCGTGTCGACTCCGAGCGCACCGCCGCCCAAGAGGGACTGAAGCAGTCGTCCCTCTCGGACGCCAAGATCTATCTCGGCGGAACCGCCGCGACATTCAAAGACATGGCCGACGGCGAAAAATACGACCTGATGATCGCGGTGGTGTCGGCCCTCACGCTGATCTTCATGATCATGCTGCTGCTCACCAGGAGCGTGGTTGCCGCGCTGGTGATCGTCGGCACCGCGGCCAGCTCGATCGCCGCGTCGTTCGGTCTGTCCGTGCTCATTTGGCAGGATCTGTTCGGCATTAGGATCCACTGGATCGTCGCGGCGCTGTCGGTCATCATCCTGTTGGCCGTCGGATCCGACTACAACCTGCTGCTGGTATCTCGGTTCAAAGAAGAGATCCATGGCGGGCTCAAGACGGGGATCATCCGGTCGATGGCGGGCACCGGCGGGGTGGTGACGGCGGCGGGCCTGGTGTTCGCCTTCACGATGGCCGCGATGCTCGGCAGCGACCTGCGCGTGCTTGGTCAGTTCGGGTCGACCGTCTGCATCGGCCTGCTGCTGGACACTCTGATCGTGCGCACGCTGCTGATGCCGTCGATCGCCACGCTGCTCGGGCGCTGGTTCTGGTGGCCGCAGGTCGTACACCCGCGCGGTGACAACGCCTTACGGGCGCGGCCCGCTTAGGACTCGGGAAGTTCCACGCATACCGCGACCGCCCCCGCACCGACATGCAGTGCGAGCACCGGCCCCAATGGCGTGACGATCGCCGGCTCGCACGCGGGTAGCCGCTGCGACAGCGCCGCTGCCACCTCCTCGGCGCCGTCCGGATTGGCGACGTGGTGCACCGCCAGGGCGGCCGGCGCGTCGCCGACCACCTCGCAGACCCGGTCGATCATCGCCGCCGTCGCGTGGGTGACGGTGCGGACCCGTTGGGACAGAACGAGTTTGCCGTCGTCGATGCGCAGCAGCGGCTTGAGCGCCAGTGCTGTTCCCAGCCACGCCTTGGCGCCGCCGATGCGCCCGCTGCGGCGCAGGTTGTCCAGCCGGTGCACCACGATGAACGAATGGCTGCGCGACACCGCCGAGCGCGCGGCGTCGGCGACGGCGTCCAGGTCGGCCCCGGCGGCCGCCGCACGCGCCGCCGCCAGCGCCACGAAGCCGGTGCCCATCGCGGCCGACCTCGAGTCGACGACCCGCACCTTCGGGTCGAGGTCGGCCGCGGTCCGTTCGGCGGCGCCGCAGGTTCCCGATAGCGCCGACGAAAGGTGCACCGCCACAACGCCGTCCCCCTCGCTGTCGGCCAGCGCCTGCTGGTAGGCGTTGGCCAGTTCGGCCGGGGTGGCCGCCGCGGTGGTGGCGTGCAGCTTGTGCACGTCGTCGGGGATGTCATCCACGCCGTCCCGCAGGTCCTCGCCGTCGAGCAGGATGTGCAGCGGAACGACGCGGATCGCCCACTTGTCGAGCAGCTCGGCCGGCAGCCGCGAGGACGCGTCGGTCACCACAACGACAGTCATGAGCGCCGCTCCTCCTCATCGCTCCGCTCTGCATCGTCGCCGGCGACAGTCATGAGCGCCGCTCCTCCTCATCGCTCCGCTCTGCATCGTCGCCGGCGCCAGTCATGAGCGCTACCCGCGTGGTTTTTCGTTCGGGACCCCGGCTTCGGCCAGCGCCTTGAGCATCAACTCCGCGACCGCCTGGTGGGCTTCGAAATTCCAGTGAATGCCGTCAGGGTTCCCGCGACCGCTCATGATTTGTTCTGCCACAGCGGCTTTGAGATCCACCAGGGGAACATCGTGGTCCTGTGCCCACTCGGTGATCGCGGCGGCGGTCCCCGAGCGGCCGTGGTGGGCCCTGCCATACGTCTCGGCGATGTGCACCGACGGCAGCGACGCCACTATCGGGATGCCGGGGCGGTTGAAATCGATTGCCCCGCGGGTCTGTTCGAGGTATTCGGCGCTCAGGTGCGGCGGCAACGCGGGCCTGGCGACCGGCGAGAGCCTGGGCTGTAGCCACCCGTAGCCATCGCGGACCCAGCGCCGCAGCCACGGCGGGCGCACGTAGCGGATCAGCTCGCGCAACGCCGTCGGCAACACCGACGGCAGCGAATCCATCCCGCCCGTCGCGAAGATCACCGCGCCCGCCCGGGGCAGCGCCGCCCACGCCCGCGGGTCCTGGGTGGCCGCCCACCAGACGTCCCGGCAGGTCCAGCCGATGCGGCCGATGAGTTCCAGATCCCAATCCAGTTGTGAGGCAACAATGTTGGGCCAGATGCGCGTGTCGTCGGCGGGCAGCCCGCCGGTCGGACCGTAGTAGGCCAGTGAGTCTGCGAAGACCAGCAGGATGGGCCTGGGCCCTTGCTTCTGGGGAGGTTCAGAGGACATCGTTGGACACCTGCGCCGAAGCGTTCCACACATCCAGGCGCCAGCGGACGTCCTCGAAATCGGTGCCGGGGCCGCCGGAGTGGCCGGACAGCTGCACCCAGCTGGCGTTGCCCATGCCGCCCAGGATCGGCCAGTTGGCGACCGGAAGGCGCAGCAGCGCGGCCGACAACGCGGCGATCAGTCCACCGTGGGCCACCAGCACCACCGGCCGATCCGGTTGGTTCGCGTCGCCCCATTCCGGCTCGCCGGACATCAGCTCGGCGATCACCGGCAGGCTGCGGGCGGCGACGTCGACCCGGCTTTCGCCACCGTGGGGCGCCCACGTCGCATCCTCGCGCCAGGCCAGCCGGGCCCCCGGCGCCTCGGCGTCGACCTCGGCGTGCGTCATGCCCTGCCAGTCGCCCAGGTGGGTCTCGCGCAACCGATCGTCCACCCGGACCTTCAGCCCGGTCCGCTCCCCCAGCTTGATCGCCGTGTCATAGGCGCGCCGCAGGTCCGACGACACGATCAGCAGCGGCTGCAGCTTGCCCAGCACCTCGGCGGCCGCGACCGCCTGCGCCCGGCCCAGCTCGCTGAGCTCGGTGTCGAGCTGGCCCTGCATCCGGCTGCCGAGGTTGAAATCGGTCTGCCCGTGTCGCAGCATCACCAGACGGCGGATTCTCATTGCGCGCCCGCCGAATCCGCCGGGCCCTCCGAATCCGCAACGTCCGCCGGGTCTGCGGAGTCCGTGTCCACGGGGACCACCGGGCAGTCGCCCCACAGCCGGTCCAGCGCGTAAAAGTTGCGGTCGTCCTGGTGCTGGACGTGCACGACGATGTCGCGGTAATCCAGCAGGGTCCAGCGCCCCTCCCGGGCGCCCTCGCGCCTCGCTGGGCGATAGCCCGCCTTGCGCATCTTCTCCTCGACCTCGTCAACGATGGCGTTGACCTGCCGCTCGTTGGACGCCGAGGCGATGACGAAGCAGTCGGTGATGACCAGCTGGCCCGACACGTCGATGACGACCACGTCGTTGGCCAGCTTGGCGGCGGCCGCGCTGGCCGCCACGGTGGCCATGTCGATGGCTTCCTGGGTGGCGGTCATGTGTTGTTCCCGGTGGCAAGGCTAGAGGTCGTCGGGCTTTCGGACCCGTCCGTCGCTTGGTGGGGCGGCCGCCGGTACAGCCGGCGCTTGGAGACGTACTGCACCACGCCGTCGGGCATCAGGTACCACAGCGGCCGGCGCTCTTCGGCGCGCCGCCGGCAGTCCGTCGACGAGATCGCCAGCGCCGGGATCTCGACGAGGGTCAGCGCGTCTTCGGCCAGCTCGCCCAGCACCCCGGTGATGTGGTCGTGACGTAGCTCGTAGCCGGGCCGGCTGACGCCAACGAAGCGCGCCAGGTCGAACAGCTCCTCCCAGCCGTGCCACGACAGGATGGATTCCAGGGCGTCGGCGCCGGTGATGAAGTACAGCTGTGCATCCGGGTTGAGCGCGTGCAGGTCGCGCAGGGTGTCCCGGGTGTAGGTGGGGCCGGCGCGGTCGATGTCGACGCGGCTCACCGAGAACCGGGGATTGGACGCCGTCGCGATCACCGTCATCAGATAGCGGTCCTCCGCGGGCGAGACGTACCGGTCCTTCTGCCACGGTTGGCCGCTGGGCACGAACACCACTTCGTCGAGGTCGAACAGGTTGCCCACTTCGCTGGCGGCGACCAGGTGCCCGTAATGGATGGGATCGAACGTCCCACCCATCACTCCCAGCCTGCGAACCTGCTTTTGCACGATGTGCCAGCTTACTTGAGAGTCCTCGTGCGGCTCGGGCGGTCATGCAGGCATTGCGCGATGCCGGCCAGCGCTAGAACAGCCGCGGTTCTCGTCGACACCAGCCTCGCCGTCGCGCTTGTCGTTGCGGATCACCGCCGCCGGCACGTGGGACTCCAGCGACGGTCACGCAGTTGCTCGCAAATGCGTCCCCAGAGAGTAGGTTCCTCGGAACTCGCGGGGCGGCGTCGCTGGTAACGATGCTCGGAGCGATCGGAATTGCCGGTGTCTTGGTCTACGACGCGCTTGTCGGCGCCACCGCGAATGAGCATCGGCATGACGCGCGACCGGCGGGCCCTGGAGATCTATCGCAAGCTCCCAGTCGAGGTCGAGCTACTGGCCTGATGTGGCACGCCGCGACCCCGCGAGGGTGCGCAGTTGTACGGCTATTGCGGCGTGTCGCCGGACAAACACGCACGCTCGGCGGTCCTACACCGGGAGCAGCTGGTCGATCACCGCGGCCAATTGTTTAGCGGACCGGCATTCGTGCATCGTGATGACCTCTTGGTAGCGCGGCACCGCCGAGTCGCCGCTGCCCCACAGGTGCTTGGGCTCGGGGTTGAGCCAGTGCGCGTGCCGGCTGGCGGTCACCATGTGGCTCAGCAGCTCGGTCTCCGGGTTGCGGTAGTTGGTGCGGCCATCGCCCAGCACCAGCAGCGAGGCGCGCGGCGACAGGACGTTGGGAAACGCCTGCACGAACGAGGCGAACGCGTTGCCGTAGTCGGAATGGCCGTCGCGGCTGTACACGCCGGCCTCCCGGGTGATCCGCTGGATCGCCACCGCCAGGTCGGCTTCCGGCCCGAACATGTGGGTGACCTCGTCGGTGGTGTCGATGAAGGCGAACACCCGGACGCGCGAGAACTGTTGCCGCAGCGCGTGCACCAGCAGCAGGGTGAAGTGGCTGAACCCGGCGACCGAACCCGAAACGTCACACAGCACCACCAGTTCCGGCCGCGCCGGGCGGGGTTTGGCCAGCACCACGTCGATCGGCACCCCGCCGGTGGACATCGACTTGCGCAGCGTCTTGCGCAGGTCGATCACCCCGGCGCGGCTGCGGCGCCGGCGCGCGGCGAGCCGGGTGGCCAGGGTGCGGGCCAGTGGCGCCACCACCCGCTGCATCTGGCGCAGCTGTTCGCCGGAGGCGCGCAGGAACTCGACGTTCTCGGAAAGCTGTGGGATGCCGTACATCTGGACGTGGTCGCGGCCGAGTTGCTCGGCGGTACGCCGCTTGGTCTCGGCGTCGACCATCTTGCGCAGTTGCGTGATCCTTTGCGCCGCAAGCGCTTTGGCGATCTGCTCCTGGGTCGGGGTGGGCTCGTCGCCGTACGGGGCGAGGAGCCCCGCCAGCAGCTTGCCCTCCAGTTCGTCCAGCGCCATCGCTTTGAGCGCCTGATACGACGAGAACGACGGGCCGCGGCTGGAACTGTATTTGCCGTAGGCTTCGACGATCTGGGCGATCATGGCGACCAGGCGCTCGTCCATGTCGGCGAGCTCGGGGTTTTCGCTGAGCAGATCGAGCAGCATCTGGCGCATCGCCTCGACGTCGTCGGCCGGCAACGAGTCGCGCGCCTCGCCGGCCTCGTCCCCTGCTTCCAACACCACCGCCCGGGCGCCCAGGGCCGCGGGGAACCAGAGGTCGAACATGGCGTCGTAGGTCTCGCGGTGATCGGGGCGGCGCAGCACCGCGCACGCGATGCCCTCGCGCAGCACCTCGCGATCGCCCAACCCGAGGGTGGCCATCACCCGCCCGGCGTCCACCGTCTCCGAGGGCCCCACCGAAATCCCCTGCGCGCGAAGCGCTTCGACGAAGCCGACCAGGTGGCCGGGCAGCCCGTGCGGGGCGAGCGGGCGGGTGGGCCGGATCCGCCGGGCTGCCAGCAGTTCAG
>NZ_LZIR01000006.1 GCF_001667035.1 Mycobacterium sp. 852002-51057_SCH5723018 | reverse complement strand
CCCCCGCCCCCGCCCCCCCCCCCCCGCCCCCCGCCCGCCCGCCCCCGCTCGCCGCGCGCGCGGCGGGCCGCGGCCCGCCCCCCCCCCCCCCCCCCCCCCCCCCCCCCCCCCCCCCCCCGCGGCCCGGGCCGCGAACCGTACCCCGCATCGGTCGCGATAGGGGCGAAGGAGAGGGAAATGGCAGAGGGGTTTTACCGGTTCTGCGAGTGGGTCGTTCCACCGGTCGTGTCGATGCAGGGAACGAAGTTCACCTTCCAGGGCCTGGAGAACATTCCGTCGCGCGGCGGTGCCCTGCTCGCGCAGAACCACACCAGCTACCTCGACTGGCTCCCGACGTTGCTGGCCGTCAAGGAGCGTGGCCGCCGCGCGCACTTCATGATCAAGGCCGAAATGGCCGACGTGAAGGCGGTCAACTACGTGATCAAGCACGCCCGGCTCATCCCGGTGGACCGCAGGGCGGGACACGACTCCTTCGACGTGGCCGTGGAACGGCTGCGCGCGGGCGAGCTCATCGGCATGCACCCCGAGGCCACCATCAGCCGCAGCTACGAACTCAGGGAATTCAAGACCGGCGCGGCGCGGATGGCCCTGGAGGCGCAGGTGCCGTTGATTCCGATCGTCGTCTGGGGCGCCCACCGGATCTGGCCCAAGGATCACCCGAAGAAGGTGTTCCGCAACAAGGTTCCGATCACGGTGGCCGCCGGCCGCCCGCTGGCGCCGATGGGCACCCCCGACCAGCTCAACACCGCGCTGCGCCAGGCGCTGAATGCGTTGCTGTACCGGGTGCAGGAGGAGTATCCGCACCCGGAGGGAGAGTTCTGGGTACCGCGGCGGCTGGGTGGAGCCGCGCCGACCCAGGACGATTCCCGGGCGATCCGGTTGTCCGAGTTGCAGGAGCGGGCCCGGCGGTACGGCAGCGACGGGGTGACGCGCCCCGGGCAGAACCAAGACGGATTGCGTTGACGGCACTGGCCGACCGCGAAGGCGGACCGTCTCGATGACCTTGCCGAGGCTGATCGCCTGTGACGTCGACGGCACATTGTTCGACGAAAACGAAACCATCACCCCGCGCACCCGCGACGCGGTACGGGCCGCGGTCGCTGCCGGGGCGCGATTCTTGGTGGCAACGGGCCGCCCGCCGCGCTGGATACGTCCCGTCGTCGACGCGCTCGGGTTCGCGCCGACCGCGGTGTGCGCCAACGGCGCCGTCATCTACGACCCCGAAACCGACCGGGTGCTGTCGGCACGCACCCTGCCCGTCGACACGCTGGCCGAGTTGGCCGAACTCGCCACCCGCGTCATCCCGGGCGCGGGGCTGGCCGTCGAGCGGATCGGCGAACGCGCCCATGACACCGCCACCCCGCAGTTCATCAGCTCGCCGGGCTACGAGCATGCCTGGCTCAACCCGGACAACACCGAGGTGTCGATCCAGGACCTGCTCAGCGCCCCGGCGATCAAGCTGTTGATCCGCAAGAGCGGGGCCCGCAGCGCCGACATGGCGGCCGAACTGGCCAAGTATGTCGGCATCGAGGGGGACATCACCTACTCCACCAACAACGGGCTGGTCGAGATCGTGCCGCTGGGAATCAGCAAGGCCAGCGGCGTGGAGGAGATCGCCAAACCGCTGGGGATCGCCAGCGACGAGGTGGTGGCCTTCGGCGACATGCCCAACGACCTGCCGATGCTGCGGTGGGCCGGCCATGGCGTGGCCATGGGCAACGCGGATCCCGAGGTGCTCGCCGCCGCCGACGAGGTCACCGCGCCCAACAACGACGACGGTGTGGGACGGGTGCTGGAACGCTGGTGGCTCTGAAGCGTTACCCCGCGGGCGCGATCGCCGCCGCGAGCTGTTCGGGTATGTAGTTGACGAGCAGCGGGGCGAGTCCCATGAAGGGCGTGCCAAAGATGGTCACCAGCGTCGGTGGGAACCCAAGCCCAGTCAGGTCGATGGTCGCCGTAACCGGGTGCGGCGGAACGAGAATGCCGTCAAAGGGCAGGTGCAAGACGATCGGCACAGTGGCGTTGATGGAAGGAAAAGGCGGCGGCAGCGGCACGCTTATCGGCACCGGGACTGTGAAGTCCACGAGGATGTCGCTGTTGAGGAAGCCGTTTGCGACGACGGCCGGCGCATCGATGAGCGCGTTGACCGCCCCCAGGCCGTTGCCGGCCAGCAGAGCCTGCTGAACCGCCGTCGCGCTGGTTGCCAACCCGTTCAGTGTCGCGATCGGGGCGCCGGCCACCGCGTACGTGAGCACCAACGGCAACCCGAAGAAGGCGCTCAGCGATCCGGTGGTGGGATTGGACAGCGGCAGTGTCGCCGTCGCCGAAATGCTCGGAATCGTAAGGACATCGAGCACGTTGGTGAGGTTTTGCGCCATCTGCCTGGGGATGGACGGAGGCATCAGGTTGGTGAAGTACTGCGCCTCTTGTCCGGGGATGTTTGCCATGGCGAAGAAGTTGCCCAGCGGGCCGAGCAGCGTGGGGTTGGTCGTGGCAGTCAAAGTGGGAAGCACAAAGGGAAAGAGGCTTCCTCCACTGACGGTGATCGCGATGGTGCCGGGATTGGCCCCGGTCACCAAGAGATTGGCGAAGGCCTGCGCCACGTCTTGCACCGCGCCGAAGTAGTTGCCGGCCAGGACGGCTTGCAGAGCCACCTGTAGCTCGGCGCCGAAAGCGGGCAGGCCGTTGACGATTCCGGTTACCGCGCTGCTGAAGTTCGTGAAGAAGCTCTGGGCGAAGCCGAGCTGCGTGGTGATGAACTGCTGGATGTAAAACGCCGGGTTGAACGCCAAAAGTTGCTGGATGCCGCCCTGGATGGCCGCCGGCAGGTTGGCCAGCACCGCGGGGAAGTTCTCGGCGGTAAAGGTGAGCGCGGTGGCGATCTGCTGCCAGTAGCCCGTCTGGTTGGCCAGGACCTGGCGCAAGAACGGGAACGGGTCGGCGGACCAGGTGCCGAAGAGGGAGCCCAGGTTGGCGGTCGTGTTGGCGATGAGCTGCCCGTACGCGCCGCCGGGGTAGAGCGTGATCGCGGCGGCGGGGGCATTCACCGCGCTGAGCAGGCCCTGCTGGGCGTTGGCGATCTCGGTGCTGACATATGCCGCCGCGCCGCCGTTGAGCAAGCTCACGAACTCGTCGTGAAATGCCGCCGCCTCGGCGCTGAGCGCCTGGAATTTCTGCCCGTACGTGCCGAACAGCTCGGAGATCGCGACCGACACCTCATCGGCGGCCGCGGCCGCCACACCGGTGGTTCGAGCTGCGGCGGCCGCCGTCGCCTCCTGAAGGCCCGAGCCGATACCCGCTAAATTTCCCGCCGCGTCCGCAACCATGTCCGGCGCGGTCATCACGAAAGACACGGCCGTCTCCCCTCGACTCGATCCCCACAATCAGCGCTAGTCCCCGGCCAAGCCGAGCGTACTGTGACGAAACGCACATCCGCTGGGAAATCGGGCGTTCCGCTCCAAAAAACCGCCCCTAAAACGCCCTAAGCCGCCTAGGTGGCGGCCGGGTGGGAGGGCAGCGAGAAGTGCTCGGGCGGCACCGTCGGCCCGCTCGGCGATTGCGTCGACAGGGGGGTGGTGATCCCGTCCACCACGTCGGTGACATTTCCGGTGAGCCGCTCGAAGTTCAGGGTTCCATGCTGGAAGTTCTGCGTGATCTGCAGCGGCTCTTGGATTTCCGCGCTGGTCGGCAGGCCGAGTGGGCCCCGCTCGTAGCTCAGTGACGCCCAGGCGTCGTAGATCGCGCCGGTGATCGGCTGTGCCCCGGTCTCGGGCGACCAGTACATCGCGCCCTTGGCAAAGGTGACGTATCGGGCGTCGCCTTCGGCGCTGTCTTCGGGCGACGTGGGCGCGCCCAGCACGCTGTTCATGCCGCCGATCGCCAGCCAGTGCTCGTAGATCGCGCCGCCCTCGAGCGCCTTGATCAACTCCTCGGGCGGATCGTTGAAATGCGAAGCAATGTCCCGGATCTCGTCCATCAGCGCGTAGGCGGCATTGCCCGGGCAGTCAGTGTTTCCGACGTCGCGATGGGTGAAGATGGTGGGCAGGGTCGCGATAGCCCCGGCCGGGAAGGTGGTGTAGTGGCTGCCGGCTGACTCCAGCGCCACGGTGCCCTTGGGGTCGACGCCGTCCAGGCCCAGCCGCCAGCCAAGCAGCCGGCCCACGGTTCGCAGCTGGATCGGCGTCGGCGGGACGTCGTTGAAGTTGCCGATCATCGCCACGCCCCAGGTGTTGCGGTTGAATCCGCCGGTGTGGAACGCCTCGACGGCCTTGGTGAGACCGCCGGCGCTGCCCTCGAACACCTGCCCGTACTTGTCGATGAGCGCGTTGTAGGCGATGTCGCACCAGCCCAGCGTCTTGCTGTGGTAGGTGTAGATCGCCTTGACGATCCCGGCCGATTCGAGCGGGGAGTAGTCGTTGCTGCCGGCGGTGTGGTGGACGACCGCGGCACGAACCCCGTTGTCGTACTGGGGACTACCGCAGCGCAGCGACTCGTCGGCGCCCCACTCCGCGCGGCTGATGATGGCGGGCGCCTGGCCGGGCATCAGGACACCGGCCGGCGGTGTCCAGTGCGTCTTAGCCGGTGCTTGGGGCGGGGAGATGAGGATCGCGGAGATGTTCTGCGCGTAGGGCTGTTCCTTGGACGCCGGCTTGTACCCCAGACCGCCGTTGTCCGCGGACACGCTCGACGGTGCTGGAGGCGGCTGAGTCACCGGCGCGTCGATCGGACGGGTAACCGCGATCTGCACCGTCGTGGTGGTCCCGACGAACACCGGATCCGTGCTGCGGGGCCCCTCGCTTGGCCCGGCCGCAAGGCCTTCGGTACCCGCCGGACCGCCGTCGGGCGCCGCGGTTTCGTACTCGGTCTGATACCAGGGTCCCCAGGAGCCGTCGCTGCGCTTTGCGCGCACGCGGATGGAGGTGCCGGCGAGGTTGCCGGTCAGCGCGACCAACGAAAACGGTGTGGCCTGGCTGAGCTCCCGGACCGTGACGCCGCCGCCGAGCCCGATCAGCGGCTGCTCGGCGAGCTGGGTGTCGCCGGCCCGCGGCCGGGTGGGCGCGCCGCCGCCGTGGATCGCGTCGCCCACCCACGAGACGATGACGACGGTCGCCGCGATGGCGGTGAGCAACATCGTCGGCGCGCGATTGCGGGACACCAGCTGATGTTACTCGTGTTTCTGGTGTTATTAATGAGGCGACACGGCCCGAGGGGCCGCGAAAGTCCACGAAAACCTGTTCGACGGCACCGCAGAGGTGGGGTAGCCGGGCGGGTTGCTCGTCCCGAGCCCCGGCAGTCTCTGCGGTGCCGTCAGGTAACAGGTTCCTCGAGGGTCTAGTGAGGCAGCGCGCCCGCGACGGGCGCGGCGGCACCGGCGGCAGCGGGCAGGGCGCCCGCGGCGGCGCCCGGGAGGGCGCCCGCGGCACCCGGCAGGGCCCCGGCCGCACCGGGCAGCGCACCGGCGGCACCCGGAAGCGCACCGGCGGCAGCCGGAAGCGCACCCGCGGCGGCACCTGGCAGGGCACCAGCGGCACCCGGCAGGGCCTTAGCCGCACCCGGCAGCGCACCCGCCGCACCCGGCAGGGCACCCGCCGCACCCGGCAGCGCACCCGCCGCGCCCGGCAGGGCACCCGCCGCGCCGGGCAGCGCGCCGGCCGCGCCCGGCAGGGCACCCGCGGCACCCGGCCCACCCTGCTGCACGCTCTGCATGATGGCCGGCATCACCAGCCCCTTGAGCAGGTCGATGGCCTGGCTGGCGCCCAACTGGTTGGCGGCCTGCATCACGTCGTTGACGAGCCCGCCGCCGCCGCCCGAGCCGCCCCCGGTTGCACCCCCGCCGGACGCGACCGGCGAAGCGCCGCCCAGCGTGGACGGGTCACCGAGGATCGGATAGGTCCCGCCGGCACCCGGGTCCAGGCCGGTCTGTGAGTCGATCGGCACTTCGCTGGGTGCGAGTGTGGGACTGCCCACGCCTGGTAGCGCGCCCGTCGGGCTGGTCAAACCGGGGTTGGACAACGCGGGGTTGAGCCCCGCGGCCGGCGTGGTCGCCACCGCACCCGGCGTGGCAGCGCCAGGCGTGGTCGGCGGCAGCCCCGGGGTCGCCAGCGAGGGGCTGGCCAGACCCGGGCTCGTCAGCCCCGGACTCGTCAGGCCCGGGCTGGTCAGACCGGGGCTCGCCAGGCCTGGGCTAGTGAGGCCCGGACTCGTCAGCCCTGGGCTGGTCAACCCCGGGCTCGTCAAGCCAGGACTGGTCAGGCCCGGGCTGGCGGCACCGCCGCCACCCAACGCGGGCACTGGCGGCAAGTTGATCCCGAACTGCGAAAGGCCCTGCGACAGCGCGCCCATCAGCTCGTTGGGCAGGTCGGACATTACCGCCGCCTGCTTGAACTCGTGGTGCTCGGGTGGCTTGCTGCCGGCGGTCGATTCGTAAACAAGGAAGTACGCGCAAGGACTCGCCACTGCCAGGGCGGCGACCGCGCTCATGGCTGTCGAAAGCTTGCGTCGGCGTCGGTTCGGCACGGAAGTCTCCTCAATATCTGGACAACTTAAATCGAACTGCGGTTGTGTCGGCGTGTCCTGCCCGTCCTGTCCGGCATGAAGCACACAGAGTTGATGGTACGAGTGAGGATGGTGTGACTGGAGTGCTGATATTGAATCGTGAGGCAATTGCGACTCCGACCGTGATCGCCGATTTGGATCGCCGCGGCGGTGGTTATCAGGATGAACCCCGACGCCCTGGCGTCGCCAAATGGGTTAGGCCCGCGCGGTCGGATACCCTAAGCAACCGATGACTTCTCGTTTCGACCTCCTCGTCGTCGGCTCCGGATTCTTCGGCCTGACCATTGCCGAGCGCGTGGCTACCCAACTCGGGAAGCGCGTGCTCGTCGTGGAACGGCGCCCGCACATCGGCGGCAACGCCTATTCGGAGGCCGAGGCGCAGACCGGCATCGAGGTCCACAAGTACGGCGCCCACCTGTTCCACACCTCTAACAAGAGGGTCTGGGACTATGTGCGGCAGTTCACCGACTTCACCGACTACCGGCACCGGGTGTTCGCGATGCACAACGGGCAGGCCTACCAGTTCCCGATGGGCCTGGGCCTGGTGTCGCAGTTCTTCGGCAGATACTTCACCCCCGACCAAGCGCGCCGGCTCATCGCCGAGCAGGCCGCCGAGATCAAAACCGAGGACGCGCAGAACTTCGAGGAGAAGGCCATCTCCCTGGTCGGCCGGCCGCTCTACGAGGCGTTCCTCAAGAACTACACCGCCAAGCAGTGGCAGACCGACCCCAAGGAACTGCCCGCGTCCAACATCACCCGGCTCCCGGTGCGCTACACGTTCGACAACCGGTACTTCAGCGACACCTACGAGGGCCTGCCGGTCGACGGGTACACGGCGTGGCTGCAGAACATGGCCGCCGACGACCGGATCGAGGTCCGGCTGGACACCGACTGGTTCGACGTCCGCGACCAACTGCGGACGGACAGCCCGGCGGCCCCGGTGGTGTACACCGGCCCGCTGGACCGCTACTTCGACTACGCCGGTGGCCGGTTGGGCTGGCGCACACTGGATTTCGAGGTCGACGTGCTGCCGATCGGTGATTTCCAGGGCACCCCGGTGATGAACTACAACGATCCTGACCCGCCCTACACACGCATCCACGAGTTCCGCCACTTCCACCCCGAGCGCGACTACCCGACCGACAAGACGGTGATCATGCGGGAGTTCTCGCGGTTCGCCGAAGACGACGACGAGCCCTACTATCCGATCAACACCGAGGCCGACCGCGCCCTGCTCGCCGCGTACCGGGCGCGGGCGAGGGCCGAAACCGCTTCATCGAAGGTGCTTTTCGGCGGGCGGCTGGGCACCTACCAATATCTGGATATGCACATGGCGATTGCCAGCGCACTGAACATGTACGACAACATCCTGGCGCCGCACCTGCGTGACGGCGCCAACCTGCTACAAGAGGAAGGCGCGCGCGCATGACCGCTGTAAGCCTGCTTTCCAGAATCATTCTGCCGCGTCCGGGTGAACCCCTCGACGTGCGCAAGCTGTACCTGGAAGAGTCCACCACCAACGCCAGGCGCGCGCACGCGATTACGCGCACCTCGCTGCAGATCGGCGCGGAGTCCGAGGTCTCGTTCGCGACGTACTTCAACGCTTTCCCGGCGAGCTACTGGCGGCGCTGGACCATCTGCAAGTCGGTGGTGCTGCGGGTGGATGTGACCGGCACCGGACGCGTCGACGTCTACCGCACCAAAGCCACCGGCGCCCGGATCTTCGTCGAGGGACGCCAGTTCACCGGCACCGAGGACGTGCCGCAGGTGCTCGAAATCGAGGTCCCGCTGAAGCCTTTCGAGGATGGCGGCTGGATCTGGTTCGACATCACCACCGACAGCAAGGTCACGCTGCTCAGCGGCGGCTGGTATGCGGCCGAGGCTGCCCCGGTCACGGCCAACGTCGCCGTCGGCATCCCGACGTTCAACCGCCCCGCCGACTGCGCCAACGCACTGGCCGAGCTCACCGCAGATCCCTTGGTGGACGAGGTGATTGGCGCGGTGATCGTGCCCGACCAGGGCGTGCGCAAGGTGCGCGACCACCCGAACTTCCCCGCCGCGGCGGCCCGGCTGGGCGATCGGCTGTCCATCCACGACCAGCCGAACCTCGGCGGTTCCGGCGGCTACAGCCGGGTGATGTACGAGGCGCTGAAAAACACCGACTGCCAACAGATCCTGTTCATGGACGATGACATCCGCATCGAGCCCGACTCGATCCTGCGCGTGTTGGCGATGCACCGCTTCGCGCGAAGTCCAATGCTGGTGGGCGGCCAGATGCTCAACCTGCAGGAGCCGTCGCACCTGCACATCATGGGTGAGGTCGTGGACCGCGCGAACTTCATGTGGACCGCCGCGCCGCACGCGGAATACGACCACGACTTCGCCGAATATCCGTTGAACGACAACAACGCCCGAAGCAAGCTGCTGCACCGCCGCATCGACGTCGACTACAACGGCTGGTGGACGTGCATGATCCCGCGACAGGTCGCCGAGGAGCTGGGGCAGCCGTTACCGCTGTTCATCAAGTGGGACGACGCCGATTATGGCCTGCGGGCCGCCGAGCGCGGGTACCCGACGGTCACGCTGCCCGGCGCGGCCATCTGGCACATGGCCTGGAGCGACAAGGACGACGCCATCGACTGGCAGGCCTACTTCCATCTGCGCAACCGGCTGGTGGTCGCCGCGATGCATTGGGATGGTGACGTCACCGGATTGGTCCGCAGTCACCTGAAGGCGACGCTGAAACACCTTGCGTGCCTTGAGTATTCGACGGTTGCCATCCAGAACAGGGCCATCGACGACTTCCTGGCCGGTCCCGAGCACATCTTCTCGATCCTGGAAAGCGCGCTGCCAGAAGTGCACCGCCTGCGCAAGGAATACCCGGACGCGGTGGTGCTGCCGGCGGCCAGCGAACTGCCGGCGCCACAAAACAAGACCAAGGCGATGAAGCCGCCGGTGAACCCGGTGTCGATCGGCTACCGGCTGGCCCGCGGGATTGCGCACAACATGACCAAGGCCGATCCGGAAGCCCACCTGCGCCCCGAGTACAACGTGCCCACCCAGGACGCGCGCTGGTTCCGGCTCTGCACGGTCGACGGCGTCACGGTGACGACCGCCGACGGGTGCGGCGTGGTCTACCGGCAGCGCGACCGGCGCAAGATGGTCACCCTGCTGCTGCAGTCGCTGCGCCGTCAGCGTCAGCTGCTGAGCCGGTTCGACGAGATGCGCCGGGTGTACCGGGACGCGCTGCCCGTGCTCTCGAGCAAGCAGAAGTGGGAGACGGCGTTATTGCCGGCGGCCGAGCCTGCACATGGCTGACGCCGCTGCATCGGAAGCGCCGCGCGGCGAGGTGGCCGCGCTGGTGGCCATCCAGTCGGCGCTGGCGGACCGGCCGGGCGTGCTCCTGGCGGCGCGGGGACTTTCCCACTTCGGGGAGCACAGCATCGGCTGGTTGGCGGTCGCGCTGGTCGGTGCGGTCCTGATGCCGACACGGCGCGGAGACTGGCTGGCCGCCGGGGCCGGAGCGTTTGTCGCGCACGCCACCGCCGTGTTGGTCAAGCGGCTGGTGCGGCGCAGCCGGCCGCACCACCCGGCCGTCGCCGTCAACGTCGGCACGCCCAGCCAGCTGAGCTTTCCGTCCGCGCATGCCACGTCCACCACGGCCGCGGCGATCCTGATGAGCCGGGCCACCGGACTGCCGCTCCCGGCGGTCCTGATACCGCCGATGGCGCTGTCGCGGATACTGCTGGGCGTGCACTATCCCAGCGATGTGGCCTTCGGCGTCGCCCTCGGTGCCGCCGTCGCGGGCATCGCGGGCCGGAGCGACGCGAGGTTCCGAAAGAGGTGCGCCGAATGAGTGAAGACGTGGTGACCCGACCGCCGTCGAACCTGATTATCGGCGTCGTCAAGGCGATCCGCCCGCGCCAATGGGTGAAGAACATCCTGGTGCTAGCCGCGCCGGTCGCGGGGCTGGGCAGCGGGGTCCGCTACAACTATGTCCAACTGGCGATCCAGGTCGGCGTGGCGTTTGTGGTCTTCAGCCTGGCGGCCTCATCGATATACCTGGTCAACGACGTGCGCGACATCGACGCCGACCGCGAGCACCCCACCAAGCGGTTCCGGCCGATCGCGGCCGGCGTGGTGCCCGAGTGGCTGGCCTACGTTCTGGCCGCGGTTCTGGGCGTCGCCTCCCTGGCCATAGCGTGGTGGTTGACACCGAACCTGGCGCTGGTGATGGCCGTCTACATCGCCATGCAGCTGGGGTACTGCTTCGGCCTCAAACACCAAGCGGTGATGGATATCTGCATCGTGTCGTCGGCGTATTTGCTACGCGCCATCGCCGGGGGTGTCGCCACCGACATTCCGCTGTCGCAGTGGTTCTTGCTGTCGGCGGCGTTCGCCTCGCTGTTCATGGTGGCCGGCAAGCGCTACGCCGAGCTTCAGGTCGCCGAGCGCACCGGCGCCGTGATCCGCAAGTCGCTGGAAAGCTATACCAGCACCTATCTGCGATTCGTCTGGACGATGTCGGCCACCGCGGTGGTGATGTGCTACGGACTGTGGGCTTTCGAGCGCGACCACCACTCGGGGTCCTGGTATGCGGTGTCGATGGTCCCGTTCACCATCGCGATCCTGCGCTACGCGGTCGATGTCGACGGCGGGCTGGCCGGGGAGCCCGAGGACATCGCGCTCCGCGACCGGGTGTTGCAGCTGCTGTTCTTGGCCTGGATCGCGACGGTTGGGGCCGCCGTTGCCTTCGGCTAGCCCCCGACTCAAAGGCCTGAAGGCGCTGAACGGCACTGTGCTGCGCCGCCGGCCCACAATCAGGCGGGCCGGTCGGGCGCTGTTCCCCTACACCACGGCGGCGCGGGTGAGCCTGTGGCTCAGCGTGACCGTGGTTGCCGCCCTGTTCGCCTGGGGGGCCTGGCAGCGACGCTGGATCGCCGACGACGGACTGATCGTGCTACGCACGGTGCGCAATTTGCTGGCCGGTAACGGTCCGGTCTTCAACCAGGGCGAGCGGGTGGAGGCGAACACCTCCACGGCGTGGACCTACCTGATGTACGCGGGCAGCTGGGTCGGCGGGTTCATGCGCATGGAATACGTGGCGCTGGCGCTGGCTCTGGCGCTGTCGGTGCTGGGCGTGGCGCTGCTGATGCTGGGCGCCGGCCGGTTGTACGCGCCCAGCCTGCGCGGCCGCAGGGCGATCATGCTGCCCGCCGGGGCGTTGGTCTACATCGCCCTGCCGCCGGCGCGGGACTTTGCCACCTCCGGTTTGGAGAGCGGCCTGACGCTGGCCTACCTCGGGCTGTTGTGGTGGATGATGGTGTGTTGGTCGCAGCCGGTGCGAGGCCGCTCGGACGGCCCGGCATTCATCGCGGCGTTGGCCTTCGTCGCGGGGTTCAGTGTCCTGGTGCGCCCAGAGCTCGCGCTGATGGGCGGGCTGGCGCTGATCATGATGCTCATCGCCGCCCGCGCCTGGCGCCGGCGCGTGCTGATCGTGGCGGCGGGCGGATTCCTGCCGGTCGCCTACCAGCTCTTCCGGATGGGTTACTACGGCCTGCTGGTGCCGGGGACCGCGTTGGCCAAGGACGCGGCCGGGGACAAGTGGTCCCAAGGAATGATCTATCTCGCTAACTTCAACGCGCCCTACGCGGTGTGGATACCGGTGGCGCTGCTGGTGCCGCTGGGAGTGCTCTTGGTGGCCGCTCGCCGCCGCCCGGCCTTCCTTCGCCCGCTCGCGGCGCCCGGCTACGGCAGGCTGGCCCGGGCGGTCCAAAGCCCACCCGCGGCGGTGGCATTCGTCCTCTTCAGCGGGCTGCTGCAGGCGCTCTACTGGATCCGGCAGGGCGGCGATTTCATGCACGGCCGGGTGTTGCTGGCGCCTTTATTTTGTTTGCTGGCGCCGGTCGCGGTCATCCCGGTGATGCTGCCCGACGGCGTGGACTATTCGCGGGAGACGGGCTATTGGGTAGCCGGTGTGGCCAGCGCGCTGTGGCTGGGCATCGCGGGCTGGTCGCTGTGGGCAGCAAACTCGCCCGGCATGGGTGACGACGCCACCCACGTCACCTACTCCGGGATCGTCGACGAGCGCCGCTTCTATGCGCAGGCCACCGGGCACGCACACCCCCTGACCGCCGCGGATTACCTCGACTACCCGCGGATGGCCGCCGTGTTGACCGCGCTCGACAACACCCCGGAGGGGGCGCTGTTACTCCCATCTGGCAACTACATCCAATGGGACCTGGTCCCGATGTTGCAGCCGGCGCCGGGAGCGGCCCCGGACTCCGGCGGCCCCCAGAAGCCGCAGCACACAGTGTTCTTCACCAACCTGGGAATGGTCGGCATGAACGTGGGACTCGATGTCAGGGTGATCGACCAGATCGGCTTGGCAAACCCGCTTGCGCAGCATACGGAGCGGTTGAAGCACGGCCGGATCGGGCATGACAAGAACCTTTTTCCGGACTGGGTGATCGCCGACGGCCCGTGGGTGAAGCTGCACCCGGGAATTCCGGGCTATTTGGACGAGAACTGGGTCGCCGAGGCGGTGGCGGCCCTGAAGTGCCCCGAGACCCAGGCGGTGCTGAGCTCGGTGCGCGCCCCAATGACCTTGCACCGCTTCGTCTCCAACGTCCTGCACTCCTACGAGTTCACCAAGTACCGGATCGATCGCGTCCCGCTGTACGAGCTCGCCAGGTGCGGGCTTCCCATCCCGCAGCCTTCTCCGCCGCCTCCGCGCGAGTGAGGCGCTGACGGCGAAATATTTTCGCCGCGCCTCGAGCGTGGCAGCGCCGGTCGGTCCGTTCACATTGCCAGCAACTTCACATCTGCGCTCCGACCAGTGCGCAACGACCGCCCGGCACATGCGGAAACGCGGCTTGCCGGGCCCGTTTGTGGCCCGAAAATCCGTGGGTTAGACGGGCCAACGAGGGTTTGCCTGGCGGTCTCGATGAGAGGGGGAGACCGATGGTGTGGTTGACTACACGAGCACTGCTGCGCATAGCGCGGCGACGATGCGGGTCGGGAGGCCCGTGGAGGAGCCGGGCAATCGGATTAGGCGCATGCAGTCCGACCAATTTCGAGGATGCGCCAATCGGAAGAGTGTGCCGAACGGCCGCAAGAAGGATGAGGAAGCAAGGATGACGCTTGTCGACAGGTTTCGGAGCGCCGTGGCTCGCATGCCGCGCCGGCTCGTGGTGGGGGCCGTTGGCGCGGCCCTGCTATCGGGTCTGATTGGCGCCGTGGGGGGCTCGGCGACCGCTGGGGCGTTCTCGCGCCCGGGTCTGCCGGTGGAATACCTGCAGGTGCCCTCGGCCGGCATGGGCCGCGACATCAAGATTCAGTTCCAAAGCGGCGGCGCCAACGCTCCCGCGCTCTACCTGCTCGACGGCATGCGGGCGCAGGACGACTTCAATGGCTGGGACATCAACACCCCGGCGTTCGAGTGGTACAACCAGTCGGGCCTCGCGGTGGTCATGCCGGTCGGCGGCCAGTCCAGCTTCTACTCCGACTGGTACAAGCCCGCCTGCGGTAAGGCCGGCTGCACCACCTACAAGTGGGAAACCTTCCTGACCAGCGAGCTGCCGGCGTACCTGTCGGCCAACAAGCAGGTCAAGCCGACCGGCAGCGCCGCCGTCGGTCTGTCGATGGCCGGCTCGTCGGCGCTGATCCTGGCCGCATACCACCCGGACCAGTTCATCTACGCCGGCTCCTTGTCGGCGCTGCTCGACCCCTCGCAGGGCATGGGCCCGTCGCTGATCGGCCTCGCCATGGGCGACGCCGGCGGCTACAAGAAGGACGACATGTGGGGGCCGTCGAGTGACCCTGCCTGGCAGCGCAATGACCCGTCGCTGCAGGTCGGCAAGCTGGTCGCCAACAACACCCGCATCTGGATCTACTGCGGCAACGGCACGCCGTCGGACCTCGGCGGTAACAACCTGCCCGCCAAGTTCCTCGAGGGCTTCGTGCGGACCAGCAACCTGAAGTTCCAGGACGCGTACAACCAGGCCGGCGGCCACAACGCGGTGTTCCACTTCGACGCCAACGGCACGCACGACTGGCCGTACTGGGGTGCGCAGGTCCAGGCAATGAAGCCTGACCTGCAGGCGACGCTGGGTGCAACGCCGGGCGCCGGCCCGGCCACCGCCAGCAACGCGGGCAACCAGGGCGGCTAAACCCCAAGCAACACTACTGACGGCGGCGATCCCTCGGGGTCGCCGCCGTTGGTCTGTTTAGCCACGCCGCGGTGTGGTCTACTTCACTACCCTGCGGGCCGGGTGTCGGGCGGCGCTGGTTAATGTGCACACAGCGACTAGACGATGGAGGGTGGACATGAGGGTCGTACGGGGTCTGTCAGCGGTTCTGCGGGTGTTCTGCGTCGCCGCACTGTCGGTCGGGCTGGGTGTGGCCGTCACGGCAGAGTCCACGGTGAAGGCCAGGGCCGCCGGTTACGAGAGCCTGATGGTCCCGTCGGCCGCGATGGGCCGGGACATCCCGGTGGCCTTCCTGGCCGGTGGTCCGCACGCGGTCTACCTGCTGGATGCCTTCAACGCCGCCCCGGACGTGAGCAACTGGGTCACCGCGGGCAATGCGATGAACACGCTGGGCGGCAAGGGCATCTCGGTGGTGGCGCCCGCCGGCGGCGCTTGGAGCATGTACACCAACTGGGAGCAGGACGGCAGCAAGCAGTGGGACACCTTCTTGTCCAGCGAGCTGCCCAACTGGCTGGCCGCCAACAAGGGTCTGGCACCCGGCGGCCACGCCGCCGTCGGTGCCTCGCAAGGTGGTTATGGCGCGATGGCGCTGGCCGCGTTCCATCCCGACCGCTTCGGCTTCGCCGGTTCGCTGTCGGGGTTCCTGTATCCGTCGAGCACCAACTACAACGGCGCGATCCTGGCCGGCCTGCAGCAGTTCGGCGGCATTGACGGCAACGGGATGTGGGGCGCCCCGCAGCTGGGCCGGTGGAAGTGGCACGACCCCTGGGTGCACGCCTCGCTGCTGGCGCAGAACAACACCCGCGTGTGGGTCTACAGCCCGACGAACATGGGCGGCGACGACGCCGCCATGATCGGCCAGGCGGGCGCGGCGATGGGCAGCTCCCGGGAGTTCTATCAGCAGTACCGCAACGTCGGCGGGCACAACGGCCACTTCGACTTCCCGGGCGGCGGCGACAACGGCTGGGGCTCGTGGTCGGGCCAGCTGGGCGCCATGTCGGGCGACATCGTCGGCGCGATCCGCTAGTTCGGCCGCCGCAGGCCAAGTCCGCGCCGCCTCGCGGCCCGGACGGTGCCCCGCGGGGTCCCGGTACCGTGTAGTGGCGGGTGCTTGACGCTTAGCGCCTACCGAGGCCTACCGACCCTGCCAGCAGGAGAACATGACCACCAACGCCCGGCGCAAGCGCCACCGGATCCTCGCCTGGATTGCCGCCCTTTCGGTGGCCGGCGTCGTGTTGTTGGTCCTCCTGGCCGTGGTGACCCTGCTGCGCAGCCACGAAGTGCCGCCCAGCGCGGTGCCGCCCGGCGTGCTGCCTCCGCCGTCGACGACCACCCATCCGCACAAGCCGCGACCCGCATCTCAGGACGCGTCGTGCCCCGATGTGCAGTTGATCAACGTCCCGGGCACCTGGGAGTCCGCCCCCCAGGACGACCCGCAAAGCCCGATGCAATTCCCGAACGCGTTGCTGCACAGGGTGACCGCGGAGATCTCGGGGCAGTTCCCGTCCTCCCGGGTGCAGGCCTACACGACCCCGTACACCGCGCAGTTCCACAACCCGTTGAGCGGTGACACGCAGATGTCCTACAACGAGAGCCGCGCCGAAGGCACCCGCGCGACGGTCCAGGCGATGACCGACATGAACAACAAGTGCCCGCTGACCAGCTACGTGCTGATGGGCTTTTCCCAGGGCGCGGTGATCGTCGGCGACATCGCCAGCGACATCGGCAACGGCCGCGGACCCGTCGACGACGACCTGGTCCTCGGTGTGACAGTGATCGCCGACGGCCGCCGCCAGCAGGGCGTCGGCAACGACATCGGGCCCAATCCGCCGGGCCAAGGCGCCGAGGTCACCCTGCACGAGGTGCCGGTGCTGTCCGGGCTGGGCCTGAGCATGACCGGTCCGCGGCCCGGCGGCTTCGGCGCCCTGAACGCCAAGACAAACGAGATCTGCGCCCCGGGCGACCTCATCTGCGCCTCCCCCGACGAGGCGTTCAGCGTGGCGAACCTGCCGAACACGCTGAACACGCTCGCCGGGAGCGCCGGCCAGCCGGTGCACGCCTTGTACGCCACGACCCAGTTCTGGAATCTGGACGGGGCGCCCGCGACCGACTGGACGTTGAACTGGGCCCGCGGGCTCATCGAAAACGCGCCCCATCCCAAGCATGGTTAGGCGGCGCGTGGCAAACCGGGTGGTGGACACAGCCCTACCTAACCGGTTGCAAAACGGCATCAGCGGTACCTTGTGATTTGGTCTGCCGCGAGGCGACCCTTAACATTAAGAGAAATTTAAGAGCAATAAGCACCTTGTTGCGGACCCGCTCGGGTCGAAGCTGGCTGGGACTGGCACAGAGCCGCGCTTTGTGCGCGTGTGCCGTGCAAGGACCGGCTTGTGTATAGAGGTATTCGTCGGGCAGCCGACGCCGGAATGTGACCGTCGGCCAGACCGACCGGATGATTGCGACAGGAGAGCGGTATGGCGTACCACAACCCGTTCATCGTGAACGGGAAGATCAGGTTTCCCGACAACCTCAACCTGGCCCGTCACATCGAACGGTGGGCGTCGGTGCGCGGGGACAAGCTGATCTACCGCTTCCTGGACTTCTCCACCGAACGGGACGGCGTCGCCCGCGACATCTCGTGGCGTCACTTCAGCCAGCGCAACCGCGCCGTCGCGGCGCGCCTGCAGCAGGTCACCCAGCCCGGTGACCGCATCGCCATCCTGTGCCCGCAGAACCTCGACTACCTGACGTCGTTTTTCGGCACCATCTACGCCGGCCGGATCGCGGTGCCGTTGTTCGACCCGGGCGAGCCGGGTCACGTCGGGCGGCTGCACGCGGTGCTCGACGACTGCAGCCCGTCGACGATCCTGACCACGACCGACTCCGCCGAGGGCGTGCGGAAGTTCTTCCGCAGCCGCCCGGCCAAGGAGCGGCCACGGGTCGTCGCCGTCGACGCGGTGCCCGACGAGGTGGCCTCCACCTGGCAGGAACCGACGTCGAACCCCGAGACCATCGCCTACCTGCAGTACACCTCCGGCTCCACCCGGACGCCGACCGGCGTCAAGATCAGCCACCTGAACCTGCCAACCAACGTGGTCCAGGTGCTGAACGCGCTGTCCATGAAGGGTCGGGAAACCGACCGTGGGGTGAGCTGGTTGCCGTTCTTCCACGACATGGGCCTGATCACGGTCATGTTGTCGCCGGTGTTCGGCCACCACATGACCTTCATGACGCCGGCCGCATTCGTGCGCCGGCCGAGCCGCTGGATCCGCGCCATGGCGCGCACCGACGACGAGGACGGCGAGGTCTACTCGGTGGCGCCGAACTTCGCGTTCGAGCATGCCGCGCTGCGCGGTGCGCCCAAGGACGGGGAGCCGCCGCTGGACCTGAGCAACGTCAGCGGGATCCTCAACGGCAGCGAGCCGGTGTCCCCGGCGTCGATGCGCAAGTTCTACGAGGCATTCGAGCCCTACGGGCTGCGCGAGTCGGCGATCAAGCCGTCCTACGGGCTGGCGGAGGCGACGCTGTTCGTCTCCACCACCCCGATGGACGAGGCGCCGCTGGTGATCCACGTCGACCGCGACGCCCTCAACGAGCACCGGTTCGTCGAGGTGGACGCCGACACGCCGAACGCCGTCGCGCAGGTGTCCGCCGGCGTGATCGGCGTCGACGAGTGGGCGGTGATCGTCGACACCGACACGGCCACCGAGCTGCCCGACGGGCAGATCGGCGAGATCTGGCTGCACGGCAACAACATGGGCCTGGGTTACTGGAACAAGGAACAAGAGACCCAGGAAACGTTCCGCAACATCCTCAAGTCGCGCACCAACCCCTCGCACGCGGAGGGGGCGCCCGACGACGGGATGTGGGTCCGCACCGGCGACTACGGCACCTATTACAAGGGCAACCTCTACATCACCGGCCGGATCAAGGACCTGGTCATCATCGACGGCCGCAATCACTACCCGCAGGACCTGGAGTACTCGGCCCAGGAGGCCAACAAGGCGTTGCGCACCGGCTACGTGGCCGCGTTCTCGGTGCCGGCCAACCAGCTGCCCCAGGAAGTGTTCGACAACCCGCACGCCGGCATCAGCTACGACCCGGAGAACACCTCCGAGCAGCTGGTCGTCGTCGCCGAGCGCGCCGCCGGTGCGCACAAGCTGGACTACCAGCCCATCGCCGACGACATCCGGGCCGCCATCGCGGTCCGGCACGGCGTGACCGTCCGCGACCTGCTGCTGGTGCAGGCCGGGCTGATTCCGCGCACCTCCAGCGGCAAGATCGGCCGCCGCGCCTGCCGCGCCGCCTACCTCGACGGCAGCCTGCGCAGCGGCATCGGCTCACCGACCGTATTCGCCACCGGCAACTAACCCTTAGACGAGCATGGCTGACACAGAGACTGATTCAGGACAAAACTCCGCACCCGAGAACTCCGCCCCCGAGACCGTCGGCGTGACGCGTTCACCGGCGAACACCGACATGCGCGCCGGCGACGATGCAGAGCGAAGCGATGCTGAGGAGCGGGGCATAACACGCGCCGGCGACGATGCAGAGCGAAGCGATGCTGAGGAGCGGCGCATAACACGCGCCGGCGACGATGCAGAGCGAAGCGATGCTGAGGAGCGGCGCATAACAACCGTCGCCGAGATGCGCCAGTGGCTGCGCAATTACGTGGCCAAGTGCACCGGGCAGTCGCCCGACAACATCGACGAGTCGGTGCCGATGGTGGAGCTGGGGCTGTCGTCGCGCGACGCCGTGGCGATGGCCGCCGACATCGAGGACCTGACCGGGGTGACGCTGTCGGTCGCCGTGGCGTTCCAGCACCCGACCATCGAGTCGCTGGCGACCCGCATCATCGAGGGCGAGCCCGAAGCGGACACCACCGGCGACGACAACACCGACTGGTCGCGCAACGGCCCGGCCGAGCGCGTCGACATCGCGGTGGTGGGGTTGTCCACCCGGCTGCCCGGCGACATGAACACCCCCGACGAAACCTGGCGGGCGCTGATGGAGGGCCGCGACGCCATCACCGACCTGCCCGAGGGCCGCTGGTCGGAATTCCTCGAAGAGCCGCGGCTGGCCGAGCGGGTCGCCAAGGCGCGCACCCGTGGCGGCTACCTCAAGGACATCAAGGGCTTCGACTCCGAGTTCTTCGCCGTCGCCAAGACCGAGGCCGACAACATCGACCCGCAGCAGCGGATGGCGCTGGAGCTGACCTGGGAGGCGCTCGAGCACGCCCGCATCCCCGCGTCGAGCCTGCGCGGCAAGCCCGTCGGCGTCTACGTCGGCGTGTCCAACAACGACTACAGCTTCCTTGCCGTGTCCGACCCGACGGTCGCCCACCCCTACGCGATCACCGGCAACGCGACGTCGATCATTCCCAACCGGGTGTCCTACTTCTACGACTTCCGCGGGCCTTCGGTCGCCGTCGACACCGCCTGCTCGAGCTCGCTGGTGGCCATCCACCAGGCCGTGCAGGCCCTGCGCAACCGCGAAGCCGATGTCGCGGTCGCCGGCGGCGTCAACGCGTTGCTCACGCCGGCGGTCACGCTCGGTTTCGACGAGATCGGCGCAGTGCTGGCCCCCGACGGCCGGATCAAGTCGTTCTCGTCGGACGCCGACGGCTACACCCGCTCCGAGGGCGGCGGCATGCTGGTGCTCAAGCGGGTCGACGACGCCCGCCGCGACGGCGATCAGATCCTGGCGGTGATCGCCGGCAGCGCGGTCAACCACGACGGCCGGTCCAACGGCCTGATCGCGCCCAACCAGGACGCGCAGGCCGACGTGCTGCGCCGCGCCTACAAGGACGCCGGCATCGACCCCCGCACCGTCGACTACATCGAGGCACACGGCACCGGCACCGTCCTCGGTGACCCGATCGAGGCCGAGGCGCTCGGCCGCATCGTCGGCCGGGGACGCCCCGCCGATCGCCCCGCGCTGCTGGGCGCGATCAAGACCAACGTCGGCCACATGGAGTCGGCGGCCGGCGTGGCCAGCATGGCCAAGGTGGTGCTGGCGCTGCAGCACGACAAGCTGCCGGCGTCGATCAACTTCGCCGGGCCCAGCCCCTACATCGACTTCGACGGCATGCACTTGAAGGTGGTCGACCAGGCCACCGATTGGCCGCGCTACGGCGGCTACGCGCTGGCCGGGGTGTCGAGCTTCGGGTTCGGCGGCGCCAACTCGCACCTGGTGGTGCGCGAGGTGCTGCCGCGCGACGTCGTAGAAAAAGAGGAGCCGGAACCCGAGCCCGAACCCCAAGCGGCCGCCGCGACCGAGGCGCCCCCCTCGGGAACGTTTGAAGGCCACTCGCTGCGGTTCGACGAATACGGCGAACTCCTCAGCGACGGGGCGGCGGACGAGGAAGAATCCGAGCTGCCGGGCGTCACCGAAGAGGCGCTGCAGCTCAAGCAGGCCGCGCTGGAAGAGCTTGCGACCCAAGAACTTCCGCCGCCGGTGATCCCGCTCGCGGTGTCGGCGTTCCTGACCTCCCGCAAGAAGGCCGCGGCCGCCGAGCTGGCGGACTGGATGGAAAGCCCCGAGGGCCAGGCGTCATCGCTGGAATCGATCGGCCGGTCGCTGTCGCGGCGCAACCACGGCCGCTCGCGCTCGGTGGTGCTTGCCCACAACCACGAGGAGGCCATCAAGGGCCTGCGCGCGGTCGCGGAGGGCAAGCAGCGGCCGGGCGTGTTCAGCGTTGACGGGCCGGTGACCAACGGCCCGGTGTGGGTGCTGGCCGGGTTCGGCGCGCAGCACCGCAAGATGGGCAAGAGCCTGTACCTGCGCAACGAGGTCTTCGCCGAGTGGATCGAGAAGGTCGACGCGCTGGTCCAGGACGAGCTGGGTTACTCGGTGCTCGAGCTGATCCTGGACGACTCGCAGGACTACGGCATCGAGACCACCCAGGTCACCATCTTCGCGATCCAGATCGCGCTGGGTGAGCTGCTCAAGCACCACGGCGCCAAGCCCGCCGCGGTGGTCGGCCAATCGCTGGGCGAGGCCGCGTCGGCCTACTTCGCCGGTGGCCTGTCGCTGCGCGACGCCACCCGGGCCATCTGCTCACGTTCGCACCTGATGGGCGAGGGCGAGGCCATGCTGTTCGGCGAGTACATCCGGCTGATGGCGCTGGTCGAGTATTCCGCCGACGAGATCAAGACGGTGTTCTCCGACTTCCCCGAGCTGGAGGTGTGCGTCTACGCCGCACCCACCCAGACGGTTATCGGCGGTCCGCCCGAGCAGGTGGACGCGATCATCGCCCGCGCGGAGTCCGAGGGCAAGTTCGCCCGCAAGTTCCAGACCAAGGGCGCCAGCCACACCTCGCAGATGGATCCGCTGCTGGGTGAGCTGGCCGCCGAGCTGCAGGGCATCCGGCCGATGAGCCCGACGGTCGGGATCTTCTCGACGGTGCACGAGGGCAGCTACATCAAGCCCGGCGGCGAGCCGATCCACGACGTGGACTACTGGCGGAAGGGGCTGCGCCACAGCGTCTACTTCACCCACGGCATCCGCAACGCCGTCGACAGCGGGCACACCACCTTCCTGGAGCTGGCACCCAACCCGGTGGCACTGATGCAGGTGGGCTTAACGACGGCCAGCGCTGGTCTGCATGATGCCCAGCTGATCCCGACGCTGGCCCGCAAGCAGGACGAGGTCGAGTCGATGGTCTCGGCGATGGCGCAGCTCTACGTGTACGGCCATGACCTGGACATCTGGAGCCTGTTCACCCGTGCTGCGGGCCCAGCCGACTACGCGAACATCCCGCCGACCCGGTTCAAGCGCAAGGAACACTGGCTGGACGTGCACGTCGCCGCCGGCGGCAGCGGCGCGGCGATCATGCCGGGCAACCACGTGGCGCTGCCCGATGGCCGCCACGTGTGGGAGTACGCGCCGCGGGGGCTGACCGACCTGCCCGGGTTGGTGAAAGCCGCTGCGGCACAAGTCCTTCCGGACGCGCAACTGGCCGCGGCCGAGCAGCGTGCGCTGCCGGGCGAGGGTGCCCGGCTGGTGACGACGCTGACCCGCCATCCCGGCGGCGCCTCGGTGCAGGTGCACGCGCGCATCGACGAGTCCTTCACGCTGGTGTACGACGCGCTGGTGACGCGGGGCGGCGCCGAAGCGGTGTTGCCGGCGGCGGTCGGCGCCGGCGCGGCTGTCGCTGAGGCGGCGGCGGTCACGCCGGAATCGCCTGAGGAAGAGCCGGACGGTGGAACGCTGTCGGACAGCCTGACCAACCGCTACATGCCGAGCGGCTTCACCAAGTGGTCACCGGATTCCGGCGAGACCATCGGCGAGCGACTGGGTGCGATCGTCGGGGCGGCGATGGGCTATGAGCCCGAGGACCTGCCGTGGGAGGTGCCGCTGATCGAGCTCGGCCTGGACTCGTTGATGGCGGTGCGCATCAAGAACCGGGTCGAATACGACTTCGACCTGCCGCCGATCCAGTTGGCGGCGGTGCGTGACGCCAACCTCTACAACGTCGAGAAGCTGATCGAGTACGCGATCGAGCACCGCGACGAGGTCGAGCAGCTGCACGAGTACCAAAAGACGCAGACGGCCGAGGAAATCGCCAGGGCCCAAGCGGAATTGGTCAGCGGCGCGACGCCCAGCAGCGTGATCGTTCCGGCGCCCGACCCGCAGGCCGAGCCGGAGACGCAAGCACCGCCGGTTTCTGAGGCTCCCCTTCCGCCGCCGCCGACGGACCCGTCCGGCCCTTCGGCTAACGGCGGACAGCCCAACCTCGCCGGGGCGGCCGAGGCGCTCAACCAGCAGGCGGTCGCCAAGGTCCTCGACTCCGACGTGCCGCCGCGTGACGCGGCCGAGCGGGTCACGTACGCCACCTGGGCGATCGTCACGGGCAAGTCGCCGGGCGGCATCTTCAACCGGCTGCCCAAGCTGGACGCCGACACGGCCGCCAAGATGGCGCAACGGCTTGCGGAGCGCGCCGAGGGTCCCATCACCGCCGAGGACGTGCTGACGTCGGAGAACATCGAGGCGCTGGCCGACAAGGTGCGCGAATACTTCGAGGCCGGCGTGGTCGACGGGTTCGTCCGCACCCTGCGGGCGCGCCCCGAGGGCAGCGCGAAGACGCCGGTGTTCGTGTTCCACCCGGCCGGCGGGTCGACGGTGGTCTACGAGCCGCTGCTGAACCGGCTGCCCGCCGACGTCCCGATGTACGGCTTCGAGCGGGTCGAGGGCACCATCGAAGAGCGTGCGGCACAGTATGTTCCGAAGCTGATCGAGATGCAGGGCGACGGGCCCTACATACTGGCCGGCTGGTCGCTGGGCGGGGTGCTCGCCTACGCGTGCGCGATCGGGCTCAAGCGGATGGGCAAGGACGTGGAGTGGGTCGGCCTGATCGACGCCGTGCGCGCCGGCGAGGAGATCCCGCAGACCAAGGAAGAGATCCGCAAGCGCTGGGACCGCTACGCCCGGTTCGCCGAGAAGACGTTCAACGTCACCATCCCCGAGATCCCCTACGAGCAGCTCGAGCAGCTCGACGACGAGGGACAGGTCCGCTTGGTGCTCGACGCGGTCAAGGAGAGCGGGGTGCAGATTCCGGCCGGGATCATCGAGCACCAGCGCACGTCGTACCTGGACAACCGGGCCATCGACACCGCCCAGATCCAGCCGTACGACGGCCACGTCACCCTCTACCTGGCCGATCGCTACCATGACGACGCGATCATGTTCGAGCCGCGGTACGCCATCCGCAAACCGGATGGCGGCTGGGGTGAGTGGGTTTCCGACCTCGAGGTCGTGCCGATCGGTGGCGAGCACATCCAGGCCATCGACGAGCCGATCATCGCCAAGGTGGGCGCACACATGACCCAGGCGCTCAACAAGATCGAGGCAGAACGGCAGCAGGCCAAGTCAGGACAAGGTAGGTAGGCCAGCAGTGACAGACACCGTGCCAGCTCCAGCGCAAGCTCCGGTCGTCCACACCACGGCGGAAAAGCTGGCCGAGCTACACGCTCGGCTGGAGCTGGCCAAGGAGCCCGGCGGCGAGAAGGCCGCCGCCAAGCGCGACAAGAAGGGCATCCCGAGCGCCCGCGCCCGCGTCCACGCGCTGCTGGATACCGGCACTTTCTTCGAGGTCGGGGCGTTGGCCAAGACCCCGAACGACCCCAACGCGCTCTATGGTGACGGTTGCGTCACCGGGCACGGCATGATCAACGGCCGCCCGGTCGGGGTGTTCTCCCATGACCAGACGGTGTTCCAGGGCACGGTCGGCGAGATGTTCGGCCGCAAGGTGGCCCGGCTGATGGAGTGGTGCGCGATGGTCGGCTGCCCGATCATCGGGATCCAGGACTCCGGCGGCGCCCGGATTCAGGACGCGGTCACCTCGCTGGCGTGGTACGCCGAGCTGGGCCGTCGCCACGAGGCGCTGTCCGGGCTCGTGCCGCAGATCTCCCTCATCTTCGGCAAATGCGCTGGGGGAGCGGTGTATTCGCCGATCCAGGACGACCTGCTCGTCTCGGTGCGCGACCAGGGCTACTTCTTTGTCACCGGTCCCGACGTGATCCGTGAGGTCACCGGCGAGGAGGTCACCCTCGACGAGCTCGGCGGCTCCGACGCGCAGGCCCGCTACGGCAACATCCACCAGGTGGTCGAGTCCGAGGCCGAGGCGTTCCAGTACGTGCGCGACTACCTGTCGTTCCTGCCGTCCAACTGCTTCGACAAGCCGCCGATCGTCAACCCGGGGCTGGAGCCGGAGATCACCCCGACCGACCTGGAGCTCGACGCGATCGTGCCGGACTCCGACAATGCGGCCTACGACATGCACGAAATCCTGCTGCGGATCTTCGACGACGGCGACTTCCTCGACGTCGGCGCGCAGCACGGGCCGGCGATCATCACCGGGTTCGCCCGCGTCGACGGGCATCCGGTCGGCGTGGTGGCGAACCAGCCGATGCACCTGTCCGGCGCGATCGACAACGAGGCCTCGGACAAGGCGGCGCGGTTCATCCGGTTCTGCGACGCGTTCAACATCGCCCTGGTCTTCGTGGTGGATACGCCCGGTTTCCTGCCCGGGGCCGAGGAGGAGAAGAGGGGCATCATCAAGCGCGGCGGGCGGTTCCTCTACTCCGTGGTGGAGGCCGACGTGCCGAAGGTGACCATCACGATCCGCAAGTCCTACGGCGGCGCCTATGCCGTGATGGGGTCCCGGCAGTTGACCGCCGACTTCAACTTTGCCTGGCCCACCGCGCGGATCGCGGTGATCGGCGCCGAGGGGGCCGCCCAATTGCTGATGAAGCGGTTCCCCGACCCGACCACGCCCGAGGCGCAGCAGATAAAGAAGGACTTCATCGAGGGCTACAACCTCAACATGGCGATTCCGTGGACCGCCGCCGAGCGCGGGTTCATCGACGCCGTCATCGACCCGCACGAGACCCGGCTGCTGATCCGCAAGTCGATGCGGCTGCTGCGGGACAAGCAACTGTGGTTCCGCGTCGGACGCAAGCACGGGCTGATCCCGGTCTAGTTTTCACCGCTCGGCGGTGAAAGCGCCGCCCGCCAGCTCGTCGAACCGCTCCAGCGCCTCGTCAGCGTCGGCGTCGATGCCGCGCAGCGGCCCGCGATCGGCGAGGTAGCGCTGCGCGTAGAGCCTGGCGACCAACGCCTTGCGGTCGCCGCCGCGCGTTTCCCGCTCCCAGGCGGCCTGCTCGGTAAGCAGCGCGCCGGCGTAGACATCGCCCATGAACTGTGCCAGCGGGAACAGCCGCGCCTCGGCCACGCCGCCGTCCAGCTTGCCCCAGGCCGTGGTCGCCGCGTCGAGGTCTTCGACGCGGCGCGCCACCTGGCGGGTCGTCTGGTCGTCGTCCGACACCGAGATCGCGTCACGCAGCCGCGCCAGCAGCGCCTCGTGCGCGCGGGCCTTCTCGATGCCGCGCCGCACATCGAGGCACAGGATGTTGTCGGGGCCTTCCCAGATGGTGTTGACCTGGGCGTCGCGCAGCAGCCGGGCCACCGGCCAGGTCTCGATATAGCCGTTGCCGCCGTGGATTTCGATCGCGTCGGACGCCGCGGTGATGCCGAGTCGACAGACCTTGAGCTTGGTGACGGGCACCGCGATGCGCTGCCGCATGGCGCGCGGCTGGCGATGATTGGCGGCGCCGGTCCCGTCGAAAACCAGCGCTTGCGCGGCCTCGACGTCGACGATCATCTCGGCGAGCTTGCGCCGCATCAGCGGCTTGTCGATGAGCGCGCCGCCGAAGGCGTGCCGCTGCCGGGCGTAACACAGCGATTCGACCAGGGCTCGGCGCGCGTTGCCGAGCCCGAACAACGCGATGCCGAGCCGCGCGGCGTTGGTCAGCTCCATCATGCGGCCGAGCCCCCTGCCGTCGGAGGGGCCCGCCTGCTCGCTCGGCTCGCCGGACAGCAGGAACGCCTCGGCGTCGACGAACTCGACCTCGCCGGAGGCCACGGAGCGGGTGCCGAGCTTGTCCTTCAGCCGGCGCACCCGCACGCCGTTGCGCGAACCGTCGCGGCGGGTCCGCAGCACCAGGAAGTTGGCGACGCCGCGGGTCGAGTCGGGGGCGCCCTCGGGCTTGGCCAGTACGACGAACGCCTCGCCGGCGCAGTTGGACGCAAACCACTTGAACCCGTTCAACAACCACGCGTCTCCGCACCGGGTCGCGGTGGTCTCGAGCGCGCCCAGGTCCGAACCGCCGGTGCGCTCGGTGAGCAGTTGCGCCGTCTCGCCGGCCCACTCCCCGGAGGCGAACTTGGCCAGCACGTGCTCGCGCACGTCGGCCGGCGCATAGGCCGCCACCAACGCCTGCACCATGCCGCCGCCGGTGCCGAGCGCGCAGCCCATCCCGATGTCGGCCTGGTTGAGCAGATAGTTGGACGCGAACAGCGCCAGCCCCGAGCTCGCCTTGGCGTTGCGCGCGTCGTCGCGCAGCGCCTGCTGGGCGTCCAGCACGGCGCGCTTGGACTGCGTGAACGACGCCGGCATGACGACCTGGCTGATGTCGTGTCCCCACCGGTCGTAGCGTTCCAGCCGCGGCGGGTTGGCGTCGGTTTCCTCGGCCCAGCGCGCCACCGGCCCGCCCATCAGTTCGCCCATGCGCGCCAAATGTGGCTCCACCACGGCCAATTCGTCGGGCGCCAGGTAGTAGGCCATGGTGAACCGCAGGGTGGGGTCGGTGAGGTACCAATTGAGACCCACCGCCCCGCGGTAGTCGTCGGTTCGGTAGCGCCGTGACTTCTCCGGGGTGGAGAAGGGCAGCCTGCGCGGCCTTTCGAAGGCCTCTAGGCCGTAGTCGCTCATGACGCGACGGTATTACAGCCGAAACCCCAAGTGAAAGACGCTCACCGCACGGTCTTCCCTTGCGGCCGGCAGCGGCGGATGATCGGGTCGGTGGCTAGATTTCAAGGCTAGTTATCAAAGGGAGTCGATGATGAAAGCCGACGTGGGAGATTGGCTCGTAATCAAGGGCACGACAACGGAGTTAGCTGATCAGCGGGGTGAGATCACCGAAGTGCGCGGGACGGACGGTGCCCCGCCCTACGTGGTGCGCTGGCTTACCAGCGGCCATGTGGCGACGGTGTTTCCGGGCTCGGACGCGCTCGTCGTCAGCGCGGCCGAACAGCAGCAGGCCGACGACCGGGCACGGCATCGGGTCGGAAACTGACCCGCAAAGGGTTTATACCGGCGCCAGGAATTCGGACGTGTAGAACTCGGCGGGGTTTTGTGAGTGCGGGTCCGGGCGTTCCACGATCACCCAGACGCCAGTCGTGCCGGATCGAATTCCGTCTTGAATGGTCACCGTGGCGGCGCCAGCCCCATCGGTGTCCAATCCGGTATAGGCGGTGCCAGGATCGCCGGGCCCGCAGGTGGCCGAGGATGGCCGTGGTTCCTGGATCAGGCCGACGTCGTAGTGGGTTCCCGGACGATTCGGTATTACCACGTGCACCTCTGCCACCGCCGTCGATCCCGTGGTCCGGATGAGCGCGGATCCGGTGCCGAGGGCGGGAAACTGCACCATGGCTGCCTCGCTGATCAGGCTGAAATCGCAGCGCCTGAGCTTGCTGTCCAGAGCGACGGTGGTGCCGCTCCCGGCGGTTGCCGCCGCGATGTCAAACGTCGCCGCCGAAGAGATCGCCACGGTGAGCGTCGCCGCATATGTCCCGAATCGTGCCAGCGTGTGCATGAGGCCACCTTTTTCCTATTTGTGAGCTACCTCACAGGGAAAATAGGTATTGACCGGCTGCCGTCGAAATTAAACGTCGGACCAAGAATTACCCAAGCGTCAATTTCCGTGCTATTCGACTAATGGCGAATTGGGCGACGTATGAATTTAATTCCGCCCGTTGCGTATTAGGGTTTGATCCGGATCTGTCCCGGCGACCACCAGCCGCTGCGCGTCGCGGTACCCAGGTCGAGCTGGGCGGGGTGGGCGTCCGCGACGGTGTCGAACCTGCGCAGCGAGCCCCAGTCGCGGCCCCAGTCACGGGAGAGATAGGTGGACATCACGTGGGCCCGCAACAGCAGGTCGGTGATGCCCAGCAGCCCCCCGTTGACGCCGTCTTCCCAGGTGTCGGTGTCCTGCTTCTTGGCGTTGTAGTCCGGCGTGATGCGGAATTTCGGGATGTCGGTGACGCCGTTGACGTGCAGCATCGGCTGCTGGCACGGGAAGGCCAGGCCGACCGCCCAGTCCAGCAGCACGGGCTGCGACGACCCGACGTACTCCTGCACGGAGCGCAGTTCAGGCACTCGCGGCGGCGTCACCGCGATCCAGTCGTCCGGCGTCAGGGAGAGATCCTCGGCCACGACCCGGACCGCAACCGCGTCGGCGGGCATCTGGGACCGCGCGAAGCGCAGGTTGCGCCACACCTTCGGCTGTTCGCCGTACAGGTCGTAGGGCGCTATCCGCCCGGCCGGCAGCACATCACCGCCGGGACCGGGCCTGCCGTATTCGAGGACGACGGTCTGCCCGGAGGTGTGGCCGTGCAGCACGCTGTTGCCCGCGATCGTGCCCGCGGCGGTCACAACCACCAGGGGATGCCCGTCGTCCGGCTTGGGCAGCTGGTACCACGCCGATGTCAGCCTGCTCTGCTGTTGAGGGCCGGTGGTGTAGCTGCCGGCCACGGGAACCTGATCCGGGTTGAGGCCGTAGGGCAGCGGTGCCAGGGATCCATTGATGCCGGGTGCCGTCAGCTTGGTCGGTCCATACCAGTCGTAGTCGGTGCCCGGCTGCGGCACCGCCGTTTCCCGAACGGCCTCGGCCAGGGTGCGTTCCGGTATCCCGTTGGGGGAGAATCCCATTGGGCTGACACCACCCAGCGGGCCCAGCGGGCCGTAATTGTCGGGTAGGGGCGCCATGAAGCCGGCGTTGCTGTCGGGCTCGACGAGCACGTCGTCGGCGAGGGCACAGCCACCGGCGAATTCGCGCAAGTTGGACCAGCCATTGGAGTAGGTGGGATACTGGCGCACGATCCCGGCCACCATGGACGCGACGAACACCAGCGCCATGAATCCGGCCGCGATCGGCACCGGCGCCGCCGTCACCGCCCGCGCCAGCCGGCCCTCACCCCGATCCCGCGACGCGAAGTGCAGCCATGTCGCCCAGAGCGCCGCGATCGCGAACAAGGCGAAAAAGACTGTGCTGACAGTGATTCCGGCGAGCTTCGGCATTGCGCTGTTGAACGGCACGCCGTAACTGGATACATACCACCAGCCGTTGAAGGTGGCGAAACACAGCGCCAACACGAACAACACCGCCGCCGCGAACGCCATGCGGTTGCGCGACCAGCGCAGCACCTCGTGTGACACCAGCACCGTGGTCAGCGCTGCCATCGCCGCGCCCACCGCGGCGAAAAGCCCGAAGTGGTGCACCCACTTCGTCGGCGTGAACATCAAGAAGAACATGGTGCCGAAGATGACACCCATCAGCCGCCACGCCGGCCCGCGTGCCACACCGGGGATTCGCTTGCGGCGCAACATGATGAATACGGCCGTGAAAAGGCAGAGCCCGGTGATCAGGAAGCCGAATCGCCGCGACATTGCACCGTCGACGGTGGGCAGGAAGAGGTAGTAGTAGCGCAGGTTCTCCGTGTACCACGCTTGGCTCGGACCGATCGCGGTGCGAATCCTGGTGGCTTCCAACACCGTTGACAGCGTCTGGTCGGCGAAGACGACGGTGAGTACCACGAAACCGGCAGCCAGCATCGGGGCGACCAGCGGCCACGTGCCGACCAGGCGATGACGATGGACCAAGATCCGCAGGATCGGACGGCCACCGGCGATCAACGCGGCCACCGCGATCAGGCCCGTGGGCTGCACAGCCAAAGTGAATGCCGCAGTGATGACCGCCAGCGCCGCCGGGGTCATGCGGCTGTACCGCATCGACCGCTCGATCAGCACGTACGTGACCAGCGAACCGAGCGCGATGATGGGCTCGGGGCGAAGCCCGTTGTTGAACGGCATCCAGGCGGTGAGCAGGATCATGCCGGCCGCCCAGTTAGCGGCAGCGCTGGACGTCACCGCCGGCCCCAGCCGGGGCAGCACCTCACGCGACAGCAGCAGCCAGCACACCAGCCCGGCCAACAGGTCGGGCAGTCGCATCCACAGGCTGTGGTCGCTGACGTGGGTCATCAGTGCCAGCAGGTTGTAGTACCACCCGAACGGGTCTTCCGGGCTGCCGAACCAGCGGAAGTAGTTCGACATGTAGCCCGCGTGGTCGGCGACCCGGGCCATGCCGAGGATGTAGCCGTCGTCAGAGGAGTTAGCGCCGATCAGGTGCCACAACAGGAAGCCAAATATCACTGCGGCGTCCACCAGCGTGAACTTGCGCCAGCTCTTCGGTATCCAGCGGTGCATGCGCCGGCCGTCCAGCTGATCCAGCCGCCACAGCGCGACCAGCGCGACGATCGTGGCCAGGATCGCCAGCACCATCGCGGACAGTTTCAGCGTCGTCGGCGTGGTGGAGAACCGGGTGTCGATGGTCGCCGAGAAGCGCAGCCCGGGCGGGGCCGGACCGGTCAGGTCGGTGAACACCCCGACGATCTGCGGGCGCAGGTTGGGGTCCGAGAACCCCCCGCCCACCGGCTTGCCCGAAGGATCGGTCAACCCGACGAAGGTGGCGAAGGTGCCGGCGCGGGTGGAGGTGATCTCGATGCGTTGGCATTGCGGGGACGCCGCCTGGGCACGCGACACGCTTGCGATCACCACGTTGCGGTCGGTGACGTCGACGCGCTGGCTGCTGGCGACGACGAACAACGCGTTGAGCGCAGCGTCCTTGCCCTTCTTGGGTGCCGTACTCAGCACGACCCCACCGTCGGGCGGCAGGCCACCCACCACAGAGCACGGCACGGTTGCCGTCACGTCGACCGGCGTCAGCGAGATCAACGGCGCGGTAACGCTATTCAATTGGCCGTTTTGCGGCCAGTTCAGCTGTGCCGTGGTCTGCACGACGGGCAACAGCGGTGTCGCGACCGATAACACGAAGCCGACGAGCCCCGCGATCGTTGCGACCCAGCGCGTCACGCGCACATTGTCACGGGTGCCGCGTGGCGCGGTGGCCGCTTCCTGGTCGTGGTTGATGACGCTCATGGCAGTGCCCTGATGGGTCCCTGCCGGCTCCAGCCGCGCACTGTGATCACACCCTGTTCGACAACGGCGGCCGGCGCCTGATCGGCCGGCACCAACGGGAAGTACTCCTCGACCGATCCCCAGTCGCGGTACCAGTCGCCGCGCAGGTACGTCGAGATCGTCGAGGTGCGCAGCATCGTCTGGGTGAACAGGAACGGACCGCCGGCCTCGCTGGCCTGCCACCCGTTCGACGACGCCGCCGTCTGTTTGTGGTCGGGCAGGATGCGGTATTGCGGAAGTTCGGCAACGCCAAGGTGTTCGGAGAAGGGCCGCTGGCACGGGAAGTTGGCGGCGGTGGCGACGTCCATCAGCACCGGTGTGTGCGATCCGATCAGTTGCTGCAGGGTCTGCAGTACCGGGACGCGCGGCGGCGTGAACGCGAACCACTGCTCGGAACTCAGGTTCGGGTCGTAGGCGACGATGCGGGCCACGTTGGCCTCCGGGGGCGCCCAGGTCAGCGGGAACCGCAGGTTGCGCCACGCCGGCTCCGGCCCGATGTCGATCGGCTGCACCTCCGCGAGCGGCTGGGTGGTGCCGTCGGGGCGAGCGACGCCCCACTGCAACTTCAGCGACTGCCCGTAGGTGAAGGTGCCGTCCTCTTTGTACGACCAGATGGCACCGGCGGCGGAAACCACCACCAGCGGCCGGTCCGGGCTGCGTGGCGGCAGCTGGTACCAGGCCGACGTCGCGGTGGCGGCCAGCGAAATTTCGCCGTAACTGCCCATCACGGGCGTGCGGGCCGGGTCCAGGCCGAACGGTAGCGCCACGTGCGACCCGTTCACCCCGCCCGGGCCCTTCCCACCGGCCGTGCCCGCGGAGTCACTCATGGTGGCGTTGGGCTTGTTGGGTGACGCGTCGGAATTCACCACGCCCGGTTTGGTCACCACCGGGTAGGACCTCAGGTCATCGCCCACCCCTTCGGGTTTGAACCCGACAGGGTTGGTTCCCCCAAGCGGGCCGGCGGGCCCGAATGGCTGGCCCGGAATCGGTTGCAGCAGACCAGCATTGGGATCAGGTTCGGCCAGCACGTCGTCGCCCATCGCGCAGCTTTGCGGGGAACTCCCCGCAATATCCGCAGTGATCGCGGCCAGGTTGGCCTTGGCGGTGGTGTAGAGCGGGTAGCGGAAGACGGCGCCCTTGGCCAGCGAGCCGACCTCGCCGAGGACCATGATCGTCGCGACCACCAGCAGCGGGGTGGAGGCCAGCACGCGGTTGCGCCGGTTGTCCTTGACCTCGGTGTGCCCGGTGTAGTCCATGCGGAAGTGCTGCCAGCCGGCGAGCAGCCCGGTCAGGATCGACAACGTCAAGAACATCGACGTCACCGGATGGCTGGCGATGACGGGTTGAATGTCGTACCAGGGCACGCCGTAGTTGCCGACGTAGAACCAGCCGTTGATTCCCGAGGTCGCCCACGCCAGCACGAACAGCAGCGCGGTTACGTACAGCGTCAAGTTGCGGCGGCTGTGCAGGCCGATCCGGGCGAAGGCGAACGCGGTGACCGCGCCCAGGGCGCCGGCCAGCCCGGCGAATGCGCCGAACTGCACGGCCCACTTCGTCGGCGTGAAGGTCAGCAACAGGAGGCCCACCGCGGCCGTGCCGATCAACCGCCACGCCGGGCCGGTGGCCAATCCGGGCACCCCGCCGCGCCGCAGCAGCACGACCAGCATCCCGAACAGGCACAAGAGCAGCACCAGCACGGCGAAGCGCCGCGACATCGACCCGTCGGGGTTGGATTCCACCGTGAGGAAGTAGTAGCGCAGGAAGTCCTGGTACCAGGCGATCGTCGGGCCGACCTTGTATTTGATGCGTGCCGACTCCGCGACCGTGGCCAGCGTCTCGCTGCGGAACACCACCACGAGGATCAGCGCGAGCGACGCGGCCAGCACCGCCAGCGGTGCGAGGAGCCCGTCGGTCACCCGGCGCCGCCGGATCGCCTGGGCGACGGCGCGCGCCCCGGTCAGCAGCGCGGCGACGGCGATCAACCCTTGCGGCGCCAGGGCCGCGGTGAGCATCGCGACGATGATCGCGACGGCGGCCGGCGCGATGCGCCGCAGCGCGATCGCGCGTTCCACCAGCATCCAGGTGACGAGCACGCCGAGCGCGATCAGCGGCTCGGGTCGCAGCCCGTTGTTGAACGGCAGCCACGCGGCCACGAACACGGCCCCCGCGGTCAGCACGGCCACCCCGTTGGCCCCCAGGCCACCCCTGCCGGGACCGAGCCTGCGCAGCATGCAATGGCCGATGATGAGCCAGCACACGATCCCCGCCAGCGTGGCCGGTATCCGCATCCACACTCCGGCCGTGCTCACCGCCGCGAACTTGGAGAGCACCGCGAGATACCAGTCGAACGGCGCCTCGGTGGTGCCGAAGTAGCGGTAGTAGTTGGCGATGTAGCCGGCCTTCGGCGCGACCCGGGCGATGGTCAGGTTGTAGCCGTCATCCGACGACGTCGCGCCGATGACGTGCCAGACCAGCAGCGTTCCGATCACGGCGACGTCGGCGAGCCACGTCGCCGCGCCGACGCGCCACCAGGAGGCCGGATGCACGCGCGGGCGGTACCGGGCCAGCCAAGCGATCGGAGAGCGCCAGTTGACCAAGGAATCGGAACCGCGGCTGCGCCGATCCAGGGCCGCCATCGCCAGGATGGCGACCAGGACCGACAGGGCGCCCAGCGCCATCACGATCTTCTTCAGCGCGGTGGGAGCGGTGATGAACCGGGTGTCGACGTGGATGCGGGCCGACAGCCCCGGCTGCTGCGGCACCTTTAAATCAGTGAAGATCCCGCCCACCTGAGGCTTCTTCTCCGACGGCAAGATGCCCGAGGCGCCGGGGATGCCGACGAAATCCGCACCGGCCGCGCCGACGTCAGACCAGACGTGCAGCACGCTGCAGGCGCCGGCGGCGACCGCCGAGCGCTGCGCCACCGCGGCCACGGTGTCGCGGAACGCCACGACGATGACGTCCTTGTCGGCCCGCACGAAGAGCCCGTTCTTGCCGGTGTCGACCCCACCGGCCGGCAGCGTCGAGACCACCAGTCCGCCGTCGGGCGGCAATGTGGCCATCGCCGGGCACGGGATGGAGATGTCCAGCGCCCGCGGCGCCCCCGACACCAGCGGGGCGGTGATCTGGGTGACGTGCCCGTCCGTGGTGCCCTGCGGCCACAGCACCGTCGCCGTGGTCTGCTTCACCGGGAGCAACGGAACGAGCGCGCACAACAGCAGGCCCGCGATTCCGGCGACGACGGCGATCAACCGGGGGATGCGTGGCGATCGCTCATCGTCGTGGGGCACGAGGCTCGATGGTAAGGGACACTTCTTTGTGCGGTGGCGATGCAGGGCCGTGAAGCGGGGCTGACGTGTGGCGCTGAAACGCCAAATCCACCCTGGTGGCCTCGCATGCGATCAAAATGGTTTGCTGAGGCCGTCAACGACCCGGGAGGCTGGCAGCGCGATGACGAACGCAGGTCTCGGGTTTGGCGGCTTGGGACCATTACTGATGACCAGCCACGGCGTCCGGGTGCCGGTGGGCGCGCCGAAGCAGCGCGCGGTGCTGGCCATGCTCTTGATCAACCGCAACCGCCCGGTGTCCGTCGACTCGTTGATAAATGCGGTATGGGGTGACGAGCCGGTGCCCGCGGCGCGGACCAGCATCCAGGCCCACGTGTCCAACCTGCGCCGGCTGCTGCGCGACGCCGGGGTCGACGCGTACCAGGTGCTGGCCAGCGCTCCGCCGGGATATCAACTCAGCGTCGCCGACACGGACTGCGACCTGGGACGCTTCAGCGCCGAGCGGATGGCGGGAACCCAGGCCGCCGCCGCGGGGCGCTTCGAGGATGCCAGCGGCCACTTTTCGCTGGCGCTGGGCGAATGGCGGGGGCCGGTGCTCGACGACCTGCGCGACTTCGCCTTCGTGGACGCCTTCGCCACCGCGCTGACGGAAGAAAAGGTGGCGACGCACACCGCGCGCGCCGAGGCCGAGATTGCCTGCGGCCGCGCCGGTGCGGTGATCGGCGAGCTCGAGACGCTCGTCGGCGAACATCCCTACCGTGAACCGCTGTGGGCGCAGCTGATCACCGCCTATTACGTCACCGAGCGTCAGTCCGATGCGCTGGGCGCCTACCGGCGACTCAAGTCGGCGCTGGCCGAGGGGCTAGGCATCGATCCGGGCCGCACGGTCAGCGCGCTGCATGAGCGGATCCTGCGCCAGGAGCCGCTGGGCGTGGCGCGCGCGACCCTGACCACCCACAAGCGCGGGGTCTACCAGGAGCCGGCGGTGGCGGAGACAGCCGTCGCCAGGCTGCGTGACAAGGGCGGGGGGCTGCATCCGCTGATGGGTGCGATCACCCGGATCGGGCGGTTCACGGACAACGACATCGTTCTCGACGACACCGAGGTCAGCCGCCACCACGCCGTGATCACCGACACCGGAACGGGTTTCATGATGACCGACTTGCGTTCTACCAACGGCGTCGAGGTGCAGGGCCAGCGCATCCGCGGCAGCGCCACGCTGGCCGACGGCGACCGCATCTGCATCGGCGGCCACGAGTTCACCTTCGAGATCCGCCCCGGCTGACGATCTATGCACCCAGCCGTTCGGCCAGCGCGCGTTGGCCAGGGCCGCCGAGCTCCGGAAGTGCCGCGGGGCGACCGGTCATTGCCATCAGGAGCGCCTCGCCCGGACCGGTGACCTCGGGTCCGCGGCCGTGCGCCCAGTCGACGTCGGTGGCGCGCAGCCGCAGTCCCCTGATTCGGCGTCCGGCGCCGAGCCGGGGGTTTCCCGGCACCAGCCCGAGCACCCGCGTGAGCCGGTCGGCCGGGATGTTGCGCGGCCGGCCAAGGGCGCGGCGGATGTCCTGGTGGTGGACGGTGCCGTCGACGAGCGCGATCATGCCGCCGAACCGAGCGGTCAGCCCCTGGGGTGCGAGGTGGCTGCGGAGGAATTCGAGCAGCTGCGGGGGTGTCAGGGCCGCGAACTCGTCGACGCCCACCTGGTTGGCCCGCACGATCCAGCCCTTGGCGAAGCGCCTCAGCAATCCGGCCGCGCCGAGCTCTTCGTAACTGATCACATGCGCCACAACGTCTTTGACGCTCCACTTGGCACAGAGGCTGGGCGCCTCCCAGTCCTGCGGCGCCAACGTGGCCAGGAATTCCGCGAGGTCGGCCCGCTCGGCGCGGGCCATGGCCATCAGGGTGTCCGTCACGTGCCCGTCTCCACGCCGAACAGGCGGGCGTAGCGATCCAGATAAAGCGGCCAGCCCGCATCGCCGTCGACGCCCTCGGCCACCGACTCCCAGCCGGCACCGTGGCGGTCGATGTGGCGGTGTTCGAGGTCGACGCGCGTGCGGTCGCCGGACTCTGCGGTGAAGCGGACTTCGACCTCGCTGGTCTTGCCTTTGTCGGCCTCAACCTGCCAGGTCGGACCGATGTCCCAGCTGAACACAACGCGGTGGGGCGGGTCGTAGGCGAGAATGCGCGCCCACCGGCATTCGCTGCCGTCGACGCCGCGGTCGTAGATGTGCCCTCCGACCCGGGGCTCGAACACGGTCTCGGCGATCGGGACGCCAAGCAGGTTGTGCTCGCGAGGCTTGAAGTCGCCGAACCGCTCGGTGAAGACGGCGAACGCGCGCTCGATCGGGGCGTCGACCACGACCTGATGCGCGACTCTTCGTTGCTCGGTCATGAGGGTTCTCCTGTCATCTCTGCTCGTCTGTTCCATCTCTGCTCAACTGTTCAACGGTCTGCGCGTAGCCGGCCAGCGCTTGGGTCCAGAACCGGTCGAGGTCGGCGCGCAACGTTTCGAGCCCGGTCGGGTCGAGCTGATAGACGCGACGCGTTCCGGCGGCGCGATCCCGAACCAGCCCGGCGGACTTGAGAACTTTGAGGTGCTGCGAAACCGCCGGCCTGCTGACCGGCAGCCCGCGGGCCAGTTCACCGACGGCCGCCGGACCGTGCGCGAGACGCTCGACGATGGCCCGGCGCGTCCCGTCCGCCAGGGCCAGCCAGGCATCGCCGGGTCGGCGGTCTTGGTAAGTGACCACGAACCGTAAGTCTAGGCTTACCGTTGGCGAGCCACAATCCCCTTGGTGACGCCGGCGCGTCAGGCTACCCTGACATCGTGGGTCTTTCCGGGGCCTGGGAGCAGGCGCAAGAGGCATGGCGACGGCTCGCCGCCCGCGCCGGACGTCCCAGCGAGGACGGGCTTGACGCACTGTCCGACATCGGCACCGTGCGCCGGATGCTGGACCAGGCGGAGTTGGAGGCGGTGCGGGCCGCCCGACAGCTCGGCAAGTCTTGGGCCGAGATCGCCACCCACCTGGGCGTCACGCGGCAATCCGCGTGGGAACGGTGGCGAGACCTGGACCATTCCCCCGGCGCCGAATCGGCCACGGTTGGTGACGCCGCCGCCGAGCTCGTGCAGATCCGCTTCCGGGAGGCGCCCTGGAGCGCGAGAGTGACGGTGCCGAATGTCGTTGGGCTCGAATGGATTGCCGCCCGCGACGCGCTCACCGCCGAGGGACTGGTCGCCATCAGCGCGGAACCCGACGTCCCGACCACGCCGGGCGAGCGGGGCTGGATCGTGACCGACCAAAGCCCCGAGTCCGGCGCGCGGGTGAGGTCGGGATCGGCGGTCCGGCTGTGGCTCAAGGGCGACGGCGGCGCGGGGGTTCGCGAACCGCGGCGTCCCCACCCCACACCCAGGTCGGCCCGCGAGATGCGGCCCGAGCCACGCGACCAGGCCGTCGGCTAAGCCGCCGGCGCACGCAAGGAATTCGCAAGCGTCTCGCAAAGCCGCGGCAAGCCCTCCGCGCCACTATTCCGTTGTCGGCAACCCGCCGAGGACTTAGGAGGAATCATGAATAGCCAGCTGAAGCGGATCCTGTCTGGGGCGGTGCTCTGTGGCGCCGTCGCCGGCGCCGGCGTGGGGCAGGCCGGCGGAATAGCCCGGGCCCAGCCCGCCCCGATGGTGTGCCAGGACCCGAGCTCGCCGCCAAGCCCGACGAACAGCTGCACCTATCAATGGTGTCCGGGCTCGCCGGTCTTGAAGAACATGCCCGACTGGGACAAAAGCGTCTGTCACCCTTGGTATTTCGACAAGAACAGTCCCGTGACGAACTCGACGATCATCGAAGGGTTTCCGCCGCCGCGGCCGCCGTCGCCGCCGTGCATCCCGTTCGTGAACTGCCTGCCCGGACTCTAATCGACACATCAGTACGCGTTCGCTACCACCGCCAGGTCAGGTGCTTGCGCGGATGCTCGCCAAATAGCCTTGCGCGGCAACCTGCTTGAACCGACGGTCGGCGCCTTACACCTGCGGGCATCAAGTCGCGCGTCCTGACCGACCTGTTCCAGGTAGTGCCAGGGCCACCCGCGCCGGGCGCGACGGCGTTATGGTCGTGTAATGCCTGATCAGCAATCGCTGGCGACGTTTCTTCGGGCCCGTCGCGATCTGCTGAAGCCCGCCGATGTGGGGCTTGCCGAGGGCGAGCGCCGACGGGTGGCCGGCCTGCGCCGCGAGGAAGTCGCGCTGCTGGCCGGTATCAGCTCCGAGTACTACCTGCGGCTCGAGCAAGGCCGCGAACGGCAGCCTTCTGATCAGGTACTCGAGGCCCTTGCCGGCGCGCTACATCTCAACGACGACGCCACCGAATACATGCGCAACCTGGCCCGCCCCGCTCCGCGCCGCCGTCGACGCGGCGCGGCCTCGGTCGAGAAAGCCGATCCCGGTCTGCAGACACTGATCGACACTTGGCACCTGACCCCGGCGTACGTGGCGGGCCGGCGTATGACGATCCTGGTCGCCAACGCGATGGCTCGCGCGCTCATGCCGTACTTCGCCCCCGGGCTCAACCAGCTGCGGTTCGTGTTTTTGGAGCCCGAGTTGCGCGCGTGGGTGCCCAACTGGGACCAGGTCACCGACGTCTTGGTGTCATGGCTGCGGTACAACATCGCCGAACAGAGCCCTGATGACCCCGAACTGCAGTCGCTGATCGGTGAGCTCAGCATCGCGAGCCAACGATTTAGCACCTTGTGGGCGCGCCAGGGCGTCAAGCAGAAGACCAGCGGACCGGCCCTGTTCAACCACCCCCAGGTGGGCCGGCTTGACTTGCGCTACCGCGTATTTCGGCTTCCCGAAACGTCTCAGGCACTGGTCACCTACTACGCGGAGCCCGGCACACCGTCGGAGGAGCGGCTGCGTTTGCTTTCCAGCCTCGCCCAGCCGCCCGCATAAGCAGTCGCCCGTTAAATTACGGCACTGCACTACCTTCGCTTCCGGTGCTCGTGCTGACTGACTGCGCTGGTACCAGTAAAACGTCGGCCTGGATGCTAGCTCTCACACACGAGACGCTGGGTGTCAGATACCGACGCTCAAAGGAGCCTTTGGACAATGACCAGCTTTTCGTCAGTCACACAGGAATTTTCTGAACGTGTCCGCGACAACCAAGACCGCCTCAGGTCCGCCCTGCGGCCGCGCTACGACTTCATCGTCTGCGGCGCCGGCTCGTCCGGCTCCGTGGTCGCCGCGCGGCTGGCCGAGGACCCGGACGCCAGCGTGCTGTTGCTGGAGGCCGGCGGCTGCGACGACCTGCCGGCGGTCACCGAGGCCGACCAGTGGCCGATCAACCTTGGCAGCGAACGTGACTGGTGTTTTCGTGCGGCACCGAACCCGCTGGTCAACGGGCGATCCATACCCATGTCGATGGGCAAAGTGCTCGGCGGTGGATCGGCCATCAACGTCATGTGCTGGGCTCGTGGCCACCGCGCCGACTGGCAGTTTTGGGCCGACGAAGCCGGAGACCCGAACTGGGGTTACGACGCGGTGCTGGACATCTACCGCCGCATCGAAGACTGGCACGGTCCCGCCGACCCCGCCTATCGGGGAACCGGCGGACCGGTCTTCGTCCAACCGGCTCCCGAACCCAGCCCGTTGGCACCGGCCACCGTAACGGCGGCGCGTTCCATCGGAATACCGACATTCGAAAATCAGAACGGGCGGATGATGGAAGGGCCGGGCGGAGCAGCGATCGCCGATCTCCGCGTGCGAAACGGCAAGCGGCAAACGATATTTCGCTCATACACCTATCCCCTCATGGACCGACCCAACCTCACGGTGCTCACCGGCGCGCTGGTGACGCGGGTCAACTTCGCCGCCAACCGCGCCACCGGCGTGGAAATCTCCTACCGCGGCTCCACTCTGGTCATCGGCGCCGGGGCCGAGGTCGTGCTTTCCTTGGGAGCGATCCACACACCCAAGGTGCTGATGCATTCGGGCATCGGGGACGAGGCGGAGCTGCGGAGCGTGGGAATACCGGTACGCGAGCACCTTCCCGGGGTGGGTCGCAACTTTCAGGACCACGTGTCGCTGTACTGCGTGTGGCAGGACCGGGTGCCGTTGCCGCCGCGCAACAACATGGCCGAATCCACCATGTACTGGACGACATCTGACTGCGACACCCCCGACGTGTTCATCTGCCAAGCCGAGGTCCCCATCGGCACCGAGGAGACCATCACCCGATTCGGACTACCGCCAACCGGATGGACACTCAATGCCGCCATCGCCCGCCCCAATAGCCGCGGCAGTCTGCGTTTGACCGGGCCCAACCCCAACGACCCGATTCACATCGACGCCAACACCTTCGCCGATCCCGCCGACCTCAAGACGGCGATCGCCGCGGTGGAGCTCTGCCGCGAAATCGGCAACGCACCAGCGCTTCGACCATTCGTGAGCCGCGAGGTGATGCCCGGCGACCTGAAAGGCCCCGACCTCGAGAACTATGTCCGCGACGCAGCCACCAGCTACTGGCACCAAAGCGGAACCGCCAAGATGGGACGAGACGCGGCCTCGGTCGTCGACGCATCACTGCGCGTCTATGGGACAGAGAACCTCCGCGTCGCCGACGCGTCGATCATGCCGCGTATTACAACCGGCAACACCATGGCTCCCAGCGTGATCATCGGTGAACGCGCCGCACAAATGATCACCGCCGACCATTCGGGCCGGCACGGATCGGTGCTCAGTCGGTGACCGCAGAGGTCGCTTTGACGAACCGGACGGCGTTGGTGACCGGCGCCACCGGCGGAATCGGATCGGTGATTTGCAATCGCCTCCTCGCAGATGGGTTGTTAGTGCGCGCTATTGACGTGGTCGGTTCGCCCGACTTTGCCGTGGACCTGGCGGCCGACCCCATTCCGCCGGACGCCGTCGCCGATGCCGACATATGTGTCTGTGTGGCGGGAGTCGTCGATACCTTCGCCCCGGCGCATTCCATGTCGTCCGAGAAGTGGTCCCGTGACATCGACATCAATCTCACCGGCTCATTTCACGCCATCCAGGCATGCTTGCCGGGCATGCGGGAGCGTCGCTTCGGACGCGTGGTCGCGATCGCGAGCACGCGGGGGCGGACCGGCTCACCCGGCATGATCGCCACGCCTAAGGTACTGACGCTGGCCGAGCACGATCAGGACCGCATCCGAGAAGCAATACCCACCCGACGATTTGGTGAACCCGGCGAAGTTGCAAGCTTGGTCGCCTTTCCCCGTCAGCGAGAGCGCCGGATACATTACGGCACAAGACATCGGCATTGCCGGCGGACTTGAACTCAATAGCCTGTTCGTCGGTCCAACCCGATCGATGTACAACGCGATCGGTGTGGTGCTCGGCGGTATCGTCTGCGCTCTGCTTGATGCCGCGGCTAGTTTTGCGCTGCTTGCGTGCTGCCACAGCGCAAAGGCCTGATGTCGGTGGAGATAAAAGTCAATTCGCTCAAGGCGATCCATCCCGGCAGAGGCCTCCTGCGTGCGGAAGGCACTGTGGTCAAGGCAGGTTCGCGCATTGGTTTCACCACCGGCGTGGTGATCGATGGCAGTGGTGAACCGGTTGCGACGGTGTCAAGCACGTTGTTGGTGTTCGACGTTAGCTGGCCGCTTCTGCGACGTTAGAACGAGGAACCCCTTGCCTGTCGGACGCATGCCCAGGCATTTCTAGCCTGCCTAGTTGCGAATCCCGTTCAGGTACAGCATGTATCGCACGTCATCCGGGAAATCATCTGCGGCTGGCGTGGGCCGGCCGACGATGCGGAAAAGATCAGCGATGGTGTTGTTCCGCGTTATCCATCCACGCTCCGCCAGATACACCGCCGGATCGTGGCGTAAGTCGTCAAATGTCAGGCCGCGCAGATCGAGGTCGGGATCGTGCTTGGACCACGAGTCATGAAAGTCGTTAAGCACTCCACCAACTGCGCCGGGCAGCCGGATGTCGACATGATCGGCCACGATCCGGCTGCCGGGCGCGCTGAGTTCTGAGATTTCGTCGAGGATTGCGTCTTGCACTTTTGCCGATAGATAGCCGACGAGGAGACCCTCCACAATCCACACCGTCGGCTCAGTCTCGTCAAACCCCGCATCCCGGAGCGCAGTGGGCCAATCGTGGCGGAGATCAATGCCTACGCAGCGGTGGCGAGCCGTAGAGCTACAACCACGGTCAGCCAAGGTGCGCTGCTTCCATTCGATTACTGCGGGTTGATCTACTTCGTAGATCGTCATGGAGGGAGGCCACTCGAGGCGGTACGCACGGCAATCCAGTCCCGAGGCCGGGATCACAGCTTGTCGAATGCCTAGCCGGCATGCTTCGCCGGTGAACTCATCGAACGCTTTTCCGCGAATACCGAAATACCTCGGAACCCAATCAGCTCCGAGGTCGGCGAAACTGGTTACACCGTCGACTATTTGCGTGAATAGCTTCAGCCCGACCGCCCGGACCAACTCTTCCGCAAGTGTGTCGTTGATCAGCGGGTCGGGCCCGCGGCTAGCGATGGCGCGCGCGGTGGCTACCATTGTGGCGGTTGCGCCGACGCTCCTGCTGAGGTCCCAGCTGTCGTCGTTTGTACGGATCACACGGACTCCTTCCGACTGGCGACCGAGGCCGCTAAGTTGACTCCATTAATGGACTATTGCTGCATCGCGTCTGTGCCTAGTGGCCAGTTGTGGCTCGCAGGATGATCAGGGTCACGACCAACACGACGAGCAGCGCAGCCGGGGCGGCGCCGCCAACGTCACCAACTCGAATGTGGGCGACGATTGAGCCAATCATCAACAGCACCAGACCGATTGACACCGCAAGTCCGAGGGCTGGCACCGCTAGTCCGGCGGCAAGCCCGAGGCACGCGGTCACTTCGAGCAATCCGATCGAAGACCATAACCGCCCGTCGAGCGCAATTGCTCTCGCATGTGCAATGACCGAGGGGCGGCGACGAGCTTGACGGCGCCGGCGCCTAGGAACATCAACGCCAACAAGACAGTGAGAGTGGCGATGGCGATCTGCACAAGGATCCTCTTGACGGTCATTTCTAGCGTTGCCTACCAACAACATTGCTTGAGGCGAACCGGTCAAAACAGCCCCACGCCTCCTGGTAGCGACGCGGCCAGGATCATCGACCGATGGCTCCTCGCTCTTTGCGCGGCGACGCACCACAATCCCACACGGAGAGCAGCGTGTCGAACTCCGCGAGGTACCGCTCGCTGGCCTCCCGCCGCTGGGGCGTGTTGACATCGGTTGTTGCCAAGAGTATTTCGAGCGGCACACGAGTTGACGCAGGTTCCGTAGTTGCGCTGAGTTGGGTACTTTGGACCACGTGGCGGGTCAAATTCTTGAAGTTAGGGTTCGGGCCGTCGCTTCTGCCGACGCCGTTGAGTGCGGACGCATTTGCTATAAGGCCTTGCATCGATCGCTAACCCGCGACTGCGAGTCCACCCTTTGGCCAGTATCTCCGCGCCCGCCTCCGCATGCCCACAAGCTATGACTGTGGGGCAGTTCACCATGCCGGGTCGGCGAAATATCCTGTACTGTAGTCGAAGTCGCGTCCTGCCGGGCAAGAGGACATAGTCCCCGGGCGTCGAGCGCAATATCGAAAACCAGCTCAAGCGCGCGACGCTCTCGCCGAACGGAGCGGTGGTAATCGGAAGGCTGAGTTGATGACGCATGTGCTGACGCTGCCCGAGGCGACGACCGCTGCGGCCGGGCAGGTAGCAGAAATTGGTTCGACGATCAGCTCGGCCAGCACCAGCGCGGCGCGGGCAACTACCGGTCTGGCGGCCGCGGCCCAAGACGAAGTGTCGGCGATGACCGCGGCGCTGTTCAGCTCCTACGCCCAGGACTTTCAGCTGCTCCTGCAGCACGCCGGCGCATTTCATCAGGAATTCGCTCAGCTGATGGCCGCGGCCGGCAGCACCTACTCGCACGCCGAGGCCGATGCTGCAGCCGCGCTAGGGCTGACCACCCCGGCCGGGAGCGCGGTGACCGGCGGTGCGGTGAGCACCGCAGTGAACTCGGCAGGAACGAAAGCGGCCGGTCAGGCTGTCGACGCCATTTTGATCATGAGCTCAAGCGGCTTCCCGACGCCGCAGCAGGCCTACCTGCAGGATGTCTTCAGCCGCTATTTGTCGAACTTCGTCAGCGCTACCGGGTTGACTCCGGTGTCGACGCCCGAGGGCCTTTACCCGTTCACCGGTGTCAAAGACCTGACGCTGGACATATCGCTGGCCCGCGGTGTCACGCAACTGAATAACGCCATCATGCAGGCCATCTCCCCCGGGGGCACTGGTTCGATCGCGGTGTTGGGCTACTCGCAGAGCGCGATCATCGCATCGCTGGAAATGCCGAAACTCCTTGTCGAGGGCTACAACCCAGGGCAAGTCTTCTTCACTCTGCTCGGCGACCCGAGCAACCCCAACGGCGGCCTGCTCGCGCGTTTCCCCGGCCTGAGCCTGCCGAGTCTGGGCTTAACGGCCGGCATCGCGACTCCAAGCAATGACTTCGCGACCACCATTTTCACCCTGGAATACGACGGCTTCGCCGACTTCCCGCAGTATCCGATCGATGTGTTCTCTGATCTGAACGCGCTCGCCGGCATCCTATTCGTCCACGGAAACTATCCCTTTCTCACTGCCGGACAGCTAGCTTCAGCAATAACGTTGCCGCAGTCGGGAGCGCCGTCGATGACGACCTACGAACTAATTCCCACCCAGAACCTGCCGCTGCTGGAACCGCTGCGGGCGATCCCGTTCATCGGCAACCCGCTCGCAGACCTGGTCCAGCCGGACCTGAGGTATCTGGTCAACTGGGGCTACGGCAACCCCGCCTTCGGCTATTCGACCGGGCCGGCCGATGTGACGACCCCGTTTGGCTTCTTGCCGCCGCTGAGCGCGACCACCGCGTTGGGACCTGATTTGATCAGCGGGGCCCAGCAAGGCATCAGTGCCTTCGCCAGCGACATGTTCAGTCAAGGACTTCCGTCGCCACCCGCGGTGTCGCTATCGAGCATCATCGACGCGCTGACCGGTGGGGGGTCATCCGGCCCGCTGACCCTGCCGAGTCCCGCTTCCATTCCGTCCACGGTCACCGGAATCATCTCGGGCATCCAGGCGGCGAACAGCACCATCGCCGGGGGGCTGGTCAACACAGTCGCGACCGCCTACTCGACGTTGCTCCCGACCGCGGATATCGCGACTGCTGTCGCGGTGTCAATCCCGTCTTATGACGTAAACCTGTTTTTGAGCGGCATCACCCAAGCGGTCAACGGCCAACCGATTCAAGGACTGATCAATGCGATCGGCAATCCAATCGCAGCAGACGTTGGATTGGCCACGATCGGAGGCGGTTTCGAACTCATAGCCATCGCCAATTCACTGCAAACGATCTTCACGGGAGTGCCGAATCCGAATCCAATAGGTGATTGATGATTGCCGGTCAGGCGCACTCGTCGAGAGCAGAAACCGCAGGACGCGAGAAGTCCGCCCGCGGACCGTAGCATCCGATCATTTAGTGAGCGGAGCCGCCTCCGCCAGGTCCAGCCGTGCCATCCAAACACAGCAGGCGTTGAAAGACTGACTTTGACTGCTGTCATGGAAACAGGCGATGAGCCGATGATCGAGGTGATCGACAAGGGGTCATGCAGCCGCGCGCACCCCGTACCAATAGTTTTCGTCCACGGCGCATGGTGTGGCGCGTGGTGTTGAACAACTTCGTCGACTTTTCTGCAGCTCTGCACCGTTGGCGGCTTCGTCGTGCAGCGCTACCTCGAGAGCGGCAGCGCTGCGGCCGCTGTGCGCCCCCACGCACTCGATCAGCACGACGCCGCCCGGCTTTGACAGGTCTCGAGCGCGCTAATCAACGCCCGAATCTAGCTTCGCGGCGGCGCGTCTGCCGTCGGAGGTTCCGGCGGGTCGAGCAGCGCGGCGGAAACCTGCTGGGTCAGCCATTGTGCGGCGTCGTCCCAGGACCATCGGCGGTCCGCGACAAGGATGTGCCATGCCTCACGACCGAGGTAGAACCAGAGAATGTCGGTCGCCTGCCATTCGGTCACGCCGGCTTTGAGCCGGCCTAGCGATCCCAGCCGGCGGGTGACCTGTCCCAGCGCTTCCCTGTACACGTCGTCGGACCGCACAAGAATCTGGGTGGCGGTTGCATCCACTGCGGCAGCGGTTTTCATAATCTGCACGATGGCGTGGTACCGCTCGTTGTCGGTGCGCACGCCTTGAGCCGTCAACTCGATGACCTCTTCGCCGGAGCGGCTCGCGGCCATCGCGTTTAGCGTTTGTTCGACGACGGGGTCGCCCATCGCCTCGTCGATCAACGTGGAGAGGATCGCGGCCTTGCCGCCCGTGCTGGCATAGACGGTAGGCAACGCCACCGATGCCCCGTCGGCGATATCGGCGACGGTGACCTGGCCGTAGCCACGCTCAACGAATAACCGCATGGCGGTGTCGAGGATCGTTCGGCGCGTGTCGGCCGCCGCCTGAGCCCGCACGCTCGAGCGATACGGCCGTGGTTGATTCGTTGCGCCACTGCGGTTTCCGGGCATCGCGTTATCGCTAGCCGGCGAACACGGGCAAGTCGATCCCGACGGCCGCGTTTTCCTCGGGGCTGCCGAGCCAGTAGCCATACCTCGCGGCAATCTCGACGAACCGTGCCAGTTCCTGCGCGCTCGGTGGATTGACCGCATCGGCGACGGGGCGCCCAACCTCCCGAAAAAACTGCCCCAGTCGAGCCGTGGTGACGATGAGGTCGACGGCAGGCTCGGCGGCGACGTTGCGGTGTGCGTGTGGCATCCCGCCCGGTATCTGCACGTAGTCCCCGGCGCAGACATCGACCCATGTCGGCCCTTGCGCATCCTGCAAAAGAACCTGCTGAGTGCCCGACAGGATGAAAAAACCTTCGTAATCGTCGTGGCTGTGCAGCGGCACCGCCACCCCCGGCGGCACCACCGCCCGCATCACGCATACGTCGCCATCCTCGTCGGCGTTGGTCAGGAACTCGAAGGTGGGCCCGAAGACCTCGAGTATCTCGCTTCCGGTGGTTTCGGCCAGGCGGGCGAAGAGGCCGGACGGGCCCTGTGCTGACGGCATGGAGACAACCTTTCAGATTAAGACGATACCCCTGTTAATTATTATGTGGACCCTATATTGAATCGAAGGTGTATGTAAACAGATCCGCTCACTACGTCAAGGTCGTCGACCGACGGAGCGCTCGGCGGAGCGCCCGTACAGCTGGCTGAGGGCGTGCTAACCCTTACGCAGCGGCGCCGGGTTCCAAAGACCGCTGCGTCTTGCGGTTCCCAACTGCAGGCGGGCGGGCTGCGCGTCGGCGTAGTACGGGGTCAAGCGTTGCAGCGAGCCCCAGTCGCGGGACCAGTCGTCCTTCAGATACGTCGCCATGGTGGTCGCCTTCACCAGCAACTCGGTGACACCCAGTGGGCCGCCGCCATTGTTGTCCATCACCGGTGAGTTCGCTTCGGCGCCGAATCGGTCGGGCAGGATGCGCCACTTCGGTGTCTCGTCGACGCCGTTCTGATGCCCGAACGGGCGCTGGCACGGGAACGCCAAGCCGACCAGCCAGTCCAGGAACACCGGGTCCCTGGAGCCGACCAAGTCCTGCAGGGTGCGCAGCTGCGGAATTCGGGGGGGTGTCAACGCGATCCAGTGCTGCGGCGCCAGATCCTCGTCGTCGGCGACCAAGCGGATCTGGGTGGCGGAGCTGGGGATGGCCGACAGCGGCAACCGCAGGTTGCGCCACGCCGGCGAGGCGCCGACATCGGCCAGCTGGAACGACCCGCCGGGGTGTCCGGCGGCCGCCTCGTCGTCGGTGGCCCACTGCACCTGAACCTCGCGGGGGTCGAAGCGCCCTGCGGCGCTCACGACCAGCAGCGGCTTCGCCTTGTCTCGCGACGGCAATCGGTACCAGCCCGACCGCAGATGGGCGGGCACCTGGATGCCGGATCGCCAGCTGCCGAGCACTGGTGTGCGGGCCGGATCGAGGTTGTAGGGCAGCTGGGCGGCCGAACCGTTGATTCCCGGAGCCGGGGTGGTGCCTCCCTCGGTGCCGGCCTCGGCGCCGGTGGTCAACCTATCTTCATTGACGAAGCTTCGGTCGCCCGGACGTTCCATCACCGGGTCGGCGCGGACGTCGGCGGGAATCCCGTTGGGCGTGAAGGCTTCCGACAATCCCGCCCCCAGCGCGTCGCCCACCGAACCGCTGACCGGCGACAGCAGGCCGGCATTGGGGTCTGGCTCCACGAGCACGTCCTCGGCGAGCCCGCAGGTCTTCCCGGTCCCCAAAAGGGGCATAGCCTCGAGGTTGGACCGGCCCACCGACCACGCCGGGTACTGGTCCGTCATCGCCAGGGTCAACGATGCCACCTCGAAAACGACCAGCGCCCACGCCGCAATCGCCAAGGGGGACTGCACTATTCCGGCAGCCCGCGCGCCATAGAGGGTCCTGGGCGGCCCGTTATCCGTCGAGACGAAGTGGAACCACGCCGCCAGCAGCAGCACCACCACGGTCAGCCCCAGCAGCGCGGTGGCGAAGCCGTAGTGCCACTGTGGGAATGAATTCGACCATGGCACACCGAAATTCGACACGTACCACCAGCCGTTGACGCTGGCGAACGACAACGCCACCAGGAACAGCACCACCGCGGCGAACATGGTTCGGTTGCGTCTCGACCGCATCGCCACGGAGGTCACCGCGACCGCGGCCAGCGCGCCGAGTGATCCGGCCAGCCCGGCGAACACCCCGAAGTGGTGGGTCCACTTGGTGGGAGTCCACATCATCGCGAGGAACGAGATGATGGTGATCCCGACGATGCGGCGGCTGGGTCCGGCTGCCGTGCCCGGAATCCGGCCCTTGCGCAACGACATTGCGACCGTTATCCCGAGAGCCAGCAGCAGCGCCAGCACGGCGAAGCGGCGGGCGACCGACCCGTCGGGGCTGGCCATGAACAGCCGCTCGTAGCGGGTGTGTTCGTCGAACCAGCTCAGGCTGGGCCCGACGGCGCGCTTGAGCATGCTGGCTTGGGCCTCACCGGCCAGGGTCTGGTCGCGGAAGATCAGGATGGCTGTGACGGTGGCCGCGGCCAACATGGGCGCGACCAGTGGCAGCGCGCCGAACTGTTTGGAGCGGCGGTGCAGGATGGTCCGCAACGGCCCGACCGCGACCAGCAGCGCACCGATCGAGGCGATGCCCGTCGGCCCGGAGAACAGCGTCAGCGCGCCGATGATGCAGGCGATCGCCACCGGCAGCAGCCGGCTGGTGGCTACCGCGCGTTCCACCGAACACCAGGTGAGCAGGATGCCCAGCGCGATGATCGGCTCGGGCCGCAGGCCGTTGTCCAGCGGCAGCCACACGGCCAGGAACATGCCCGCCGCGGTCCAGGCCGCGGCGCGGCTGCGCTTGACGGCGTGACCCAGGCGCGGCATGACTTCCCGGCTGATCACCCACCAGCACGTCAGCGCCATCACCAGGGTGGGCAGCCGCATCCAGATGCTGGTGGTGCTGACGTGCGCCCACACCGCCAGCAGGTCGTAGTACCAGCCGAACGGGGCCTCGGGCGTGCCGAACCAGCGGTAGTAGTTGGCCATGTAGCCGGCGTGCTCGGACACCCGCGCCATGGTCAGGATGTAGCCGTCGTCGGAGGTGTTGGCGCCGACGAAATGCCACCACACCAGCACCGCGATGACGAGGGCGTCCAGGGCTCCGACCGACCACCACCGCGACGGCAGGAAGCGGCGGTGCCGGGTGCGGTCGGCGGTGTCGAGGATGTGCAGCGCGACCAGGGCGGCGGCGGTCAGCACCACCCCGAGGATCATCGCGGCCATCTTCAGCGGCGTGGGGCTGCTGCTGTAGCGAGTGTCGACGGTCGCCGAGAAGCTCAACCCCGGCGGCGCAGGACCCGACAGGTCCGTGAACACGCCGACGATCTGTGGCCGGAAATCGTAGCCGCTCTTCTCGCCGCGCAGCGGCGCGCCGGGATGCTCGGCGTTGGGTCCCTGTGTCAGTCCGACGAATTCTGCGGTCACGCGGTCGGCGTGCGCGGTGAAGGTCAACCGCTGACATGCCGGGCTGAGCACCTCGCTCAGCGGGGCGGTCACCACCGCGACATTGCGCACGACCAGGACCAGGTAGTCGTTGGCGCGCTGGATGAGCAGCCCGCGGTCGACGGCCTTCGGGGCCTGCTTGGGCACCGTCGACAGCAGGACTGTCTTGCCGGAGTTCTGCGGTCCGGCCAGCCCGGCGGCAGCCTGGCAAGGCACGCTGATGTTCAGATCGGTGGCCACATACCCGATCAGCGGCGCGTCGACGCTGCCGAACGTGGCGTTCTGCGGCCAGTTCAATTGGGCCGTGCTCTGGTTGACCGGTAGCACCGGCGTGGCGATCGCCAGCAGGGCGCCGAGCAGACCGGCGACGATAGCAACCACCCGAGCGATCCGGTAGTTGCCTCCCGCGTCGTTCACGGGGGTAGATGGTAGTTCTTCGACCAAGTCAGCCGAGGTTTCGGTGGCCATCAGCGGGCGCCCCCCGGCTTGCGGATGGCCAGCACGAAGGGGCCGATGGTGTCGACGGCGAAACGGGGATCGTCGAACAGCGCGGCCGGCAGCTCCACGGTGTAGCGGCGAACGTTGGGCTGATTGGGGTAGACGTCCTGGGCCAATCGCAGCGTGTAGTTGCTGTTCGCGCCGCGGCGCATGAGAAATACGGTCGGCGGCGGCCAGGGCGAGGCGTCCAGCGCATGGATGAGCTCGTCGGCGGTCTTGAGCTTGGACCACTTCTCGATCTGGGCGGCGCGCAGGTCGAACTGGGCCAGCGGGTTGGCGTAGTGCGACGTCAGCCCCTGAAATCCCCAGTAGGGGTAGTAGGACAGGAAGCTGTAGTCGGCGGTCATCACCACGATCTGATCGCGCGGCTTGCCGGTCACGTGCAGGATGGCGGCGTCGATGACGGGGTAGAACTTCTCCGAGCTGGGCGGCCGGCGGTCGCCGCGCTGGCCATGGCCGTCGGTGTCGGTGTAGGCGATGGTGAGATCCGGCCGCAGCACGTCGGGAATGTCTTGGCTGAACGCGATCGCCGCGGCCAGCCCGAGGGCGCCGGCCACCGGGGCTATTGCGCGGCCACGCGCGGCCAGCGCTTGGGTGGCCTCGATGAAGCCGAACGCGCCGGCGGTCACCAGCAGCACGGTCAGCGTCGGCTGCAGCCGGAACGACAGCAGCGTGGTGCGTGCCAGCGTGGTCAGCATCGACAGCAGCGACCACAGGTAGACGGACAGCACGCCGATGGCCAGGGCGCCGGCTCGCACCGACGACGTCGCGCGGAGCACCAGCCACAGGGTGCCCAGCAGGCAGATCGCGCCCAGCAGGGAGAACTGCAGCATCGGGAACGTCAGCTCGGCGCCGTCCGCGGGCAGGTAGTGAAAGGCGCTACCACTGTTGCTGACCGGACTGCTCGCCACACGCAACACGAACGGCAGCCAGGTGGTGCTCGCGATGGCCGCGGCGATGACGGCGATGACGGCCAGCCGGCGCAGCGGATCCAAAGCGGCCTTGAACCCGTCGCGCCGCCACCGTGAACCGGCTAACAGCAGCGCCATCACTGCCATGGTGAACGCGGTGAAGCCGAACAGCAGCGTGTACCAGGTGGCCGCGAAGCCGAGGAACAGCCCGCCACCGATCACCGCGGCCCAACCGCGACGTTCGCCCCCGCGCAGTCCCGACCAGGTCAGCACGAGCACCGGCGGCAACAGCACGGTGATCATCGCGGAGTAGGGCTCGGGTGAGCTGTAGGCCAGCATCGCGGCGGCCGTCGCGGTGGTGACGATCAGCGCGTACTCGAAGCGGATCATCCGCCACCACAGCACCAGCGCGACGGCGACCGCGATGGTGATCGAGGTGATGGCCCACGGCTTGTAGATCTCCCAGGCCGGTGTTCCGGTCAGCGCCGCGACGCGACCGCCGATCCAAAACCAGCCGGGCGGGTAGAACGATGGCAGCCCGAGGTAGGTCATGTCGTGCAGGGCCGGGCTGTCGGCGAGCCGGGTCACGTATTCGGTGCGGAACTGTTGGTCGACGGAGATGCCGAACAGGTAGAGCTTGGTGGCACCCAGCGGCATGCCCAGCGTCACGACGGCGAAGGCGGAGACGAAGACCAGCCCGCCCAGCTGCGCCAGGATCCGGCGGCGGCCCCGTTCCCGGCTCCTGCGCCACAGCCACCCAACGGCCACCAGCCCGGCCAGGCAGGCGACCTGCCCGACGGTGGTCAGTGCGTGCAGCTGGTTGGACGACGGGAAGGCCGGCCATTGCACGCCGGCGATCGCGATCAGCGACACCGCCGCGACGACGATGGCCACCGCCACCGCCGCGACCATCTGGCCCAGTGTGGCCAGTGCGTTACGCATGTTCAGATTGGCAGCTTGCGGAAGATGCTCCGCGGGATGTGTCGCAACACCATCATCACATAACGGAATGCTGCTGGCGCCCAAACCAATTCCTTACCTTTTGCGGACGCGGTCACCGCGAGGTTGGCGACGTACTCCTTGTCGACGGTGAGGGGAGCCTCCTTGATGTGCGCGCTCATCCGGGTACGCACCTGGCCGGGCCGGATGACCAGGACGCGAACTCCGGACTCGCGCAACGCTTCTCCCAAACCGAGGTAGAACCCGTCCAGGCCGGCTTTAGTGGAGCCGTAGACGAAGTTGGACCGCCGCACCCGCTCACCGGCCACCGTGCTCATCGCGATGATCTGACCAAAGCCCTGCGCTCGCATCTTCTCCGCCAAGAGCACTCCCACTGAAACCGCTGCGGTGTAATTGATTTCGGCGGCCATCACGGCTTTGCGCTGGTTTTGCCACAGCTCTTCGGCGTCCCCGAGGATGCCGAAGGCGACGATGGCCACGTCAATGTCGTTGCTGGCACCCCCGGCATTGAACGCCTCGTCGATCATCTTCGGGTGGCTGTCGGTGTCGAGGGCTTCGAAGTCGATCAGCTCAACCGAGCGTGCGCCGGCGGCCTTCATCTGGGCTACGGCGTCGTCGCGACCCGGGTCATCGGGCATGGCGGCCAACAGGATCCGCGCGTGCGCGTTTTGCAGATAGCGCTCGCAGATGGCCAGCCCGATCTCGGACGTGCCGCCGAGCAGCAGGATGGTCTGCGGGTTTCCCACGGCGTCGAGCACCATTTAGAGCAGCTCCAGTCGTCGGGCCATGTCGGAGACGAACACCCCCAAAGGGTCGACGTTGCGGCGCACGGCGATCCACTCGTCGATGCGCGGGTACATGGCGTGGAAGGTCTCGGCGCTGGTGCGCGAGTCCTTGGCGGTGTAGACCCGCCCCCCGAATTCCAGTACCCGGCGGTCGAGTTCGTTGAGGAACTCGTTGAGTCCCGGCTTGACGGGGAAGTCCACACAGACGTTCCAGCCCGGAATCGGAAAGCTCAGCGGCGCCTGGTTGCCCGGCCCGAACAGCTTGAACACGTTGAGAAACGAGTAGTGCCCGGATTTCTGGATGTCGCGGATGATGCCTTTGAACTCCTCGACGGCGGTGGTAGGCACGACGAATTGGTACTGGCCGAAACCGGCCGAGCCGTAGGCGCGGTTCCACTCGCCGAGCATGTCCAGCGGGTGGTAGAACTGCGTCAGGTTCTGGACCTTGCCGCGATACGTTCCGGATTTGCGGTACCAGAGCTCCCCGATGGGCGCGAAGGTGTACTTGTTGGCCAGCCCGTTCGGAAAGATGTCGGGAAGCGTAAGCACTTGCGGCGCCTCGAATTTCAGGGGATTGCGCTGCAGCTTCTTCGGCAGCTGGTCGACGGTCGCCAGCGAGCCGCGCGATATCGCCGCGCGGCCCAGTTTGGGCGGCGCGCTGATCGCATCGAACCAGGCGCTGGAATAGGTGTAGTCGGCTTCGCTGCCGTCGCTGTGAAAGGCGATGGTTTCGTCGAGGCTTGCGGTGACGTCGCCGTCGGCGATGAAATACGCCGTCTCCGTAGGCGTCATCTCGATGGTGGCGCGCAGGATGATCCCGGTCAGGCCGTTGCCGCCGACCGTGGCCCAAAACAGCTCGGAGTCCTCGCCGGCCGGGGTGAGGTGGTGGATCTGGCCGTCGGCGGTCAGCAGATCCATGCTGCGCACGTGGTTTCCGAAGCTGCCCGCGCTGTGATGGTTTTTGCCGTGTATGTCGCACGCGATCGCGCCGCCGATGGTGACCTGGCGGGTGCCCGGCAGCACCGGCACCCACAGCCCGAACGGCAACGCCGCCTTCATCAGCTGGTCGAGGTTGACTCCCGCGTCGAGGTCGGCCAGCTTGGTCTCGGCGCTGATGGAGTGGATGCGGTTGAGCGGCGTCATGTCGATCACCAGGCCGCCGCCGTTTTGCGCGTTGTCCCCATACGAACGGCCCAGCCCGCGCGCGATCACGCCCCGCCCGCCGGCGTTGGCCACTGCCTTGGCGATTTGGTCGGGGTCCGGGGTGGAAAGCACCGTCGCCACGGAGGGCGCGGTGCGGCCCCAGCCGGTGAGCCGTTTGGTGGTGAACATCGTGACGAGGGTACCGCCTGCCCGGGTGGGCTTAGCGGATGCGGAAGATTACCGCTCGCTGCACGATGAAGTTGATTACCGTCGCGGTGCCCTGCGCGATCACGAACGCGACCGGTATCGCCCACCCGCGGTAGTGCAAAAGCGCGAGGCACAGGTGGTTGAGGCCGACCTGCACGGCGAATGTCACGCCGTAGAGAACCATGACCGCGATGAACCGGGCGGTGCTCGGTGGCGCCTGAAACGTCCATCGGCGATTGATCAAGTAGGCCGTGATCGTGCCGACCACGAAGCTGGTCGCCTTCGACAGGTCGACCTGCACGCCCACCAATTTGTAGAGCACCACATATAGGCCGAAGTCGACGATGCCGGCCATGCCGCCGGTGACGACGAAACGCCACACCTGCGTCGTCAGACTCAGTGGGGGGCGCGACGACGCGGCTTGAGACATGGCGGGGCCATTCTAACGGGGTCGACGGGGCCCCGGGTGCGTCAGCGGGGCGGCTTCACCGAGATCAGCTCGACCTGGTTCTCGCCTTGGGGCGTCGAGTAGGTCACCGTGTCGCCAGCCTTGTGGCCGGCAAGCGCCTGCGCCAGCGGGCTGCGTGCGGTCAGCGTCTCGGCCTCCCGGCCGGCGGGAGTTTCTTCGACGATGGAGATGACGTGCATCGTGACGACTTCGCCGTCGGGGAATCGCAGGGTCACCTCGGTGCCGCCCGGCAGCGCTTCGGAGTCCTCGTCGGGCGACGGGCCGGACCGCAACCGCCGGTCCAGTTCGTTGATCCGGTCGGCGAGGACGGCCAGTTCGTCAGCGCGCTGGATGGCCTCGGCGGCGTCGCCGTGATCGCCGATCATGCCGCGGTCGTTTTTGACCTCGACCTCCAGGCGATCCCGTCGCTGCCGTAGCCGGTCCAGCTCCGCGGCGAGGTTCTCCCGCGCCGCGTCTACCGGTGATTGGGCTTTTTTGCTCACGTCCTTCGACCCTGTCTGCCGCAACTGTGCTTTGTAGCGCTTCAGTGTTGCACCACGGCGAGGCAGCCGCCACCATATCCGCGGCCAGCCTCGTTGTTGTACACGTGCATACCCCGAGGGCGGCGATTTTATCCTCGTTTGCTGGCGCGGTCAGCGGCCGTGCTGGCCCGAGTTGGAGTTGGTGGCGAGCGGGCCGGCGGCTTCTTCGTCGTCGTAATACGCGTCGTCGCTTCGCAGCGCGTCGAAGATGGCCTTGCCCTGCGCGACCAGCCCGGTGGCCACCTGGCTGAGCCCCTCGGCGCCGTTGAGGATGGTCAGGTTGGAGCCGGAGAGGCCCCGCGCGGCCTTCTCGACGATTTGCGGCAGCTGGTCGATGAGCATCTTGTCCAAGGCCACCCGATTGTGCGACGCTGCCGCCTCGGCCTGGATCTTCATCTTCTCGGCGTCGGCGACGGCCATGATCCGGACGCGTTCGGCCTCGGCCTCGGAGGGCTTGACCACCTCGGCGACCAGCTCCTGCTGGCGCAGCTCGGCTGCGCGCTGGGCTAGTTCGGTCCTCATCTGCAGCACCTCGCGCTGGGACTGTGCCTCCGCCAGCGGTCCGGACTGAGCGGCTTGCGCCTGAGCCTTGTCGACCTCGGCCTTGTATTGCGCCTTGACAATCGCGGTCTCACGGGCGAATTCGGCTTGCTTGCGCTGTGATTCCTGCTCGGCTTCGGCGGCGGCCTGGTTCGCCCTCGCCTGGGCGATCTGCGCTTGCTGCTGGATGGCCGCGTTGTGCGGTGCCGACATCGCGTTGATGTAGCCGAGCCCGTCGTCGTCGATGGACTGGATTTGCAGGGCGTCGACGTTGAGCCCGATCCGGGCCATCTCCTCCTTGGAACCGTCGAGGACCTCGGTCGCCAGCTTCTGGCGTTCCCGGATGATCTGCTCGACGGTCATCGAGCCGATGATCGAGCGCAGGTGGCCGGCGAAGATTCGTCCGGTCAGCACCGACATCTGGTCCTGCTCGGACAGGAACCGTTGCCCGGCACTGATGATGCTTTCGGTGTCGTTGCCGACCTTGAACGCGATCACCGCGCGCACGTTGAGGGTGATGCCCTGCTGGGTGACGCACTTTTCGGCGACCTCGGCCTCGCACATGGCGAGCGTCAGGAACCGAACCTTGCGGAAAAACGGCATGATGAAGGCGCCATGCCCGGTCACGACGCGGAACGGGGCACTTCCTTTGGCCCGGGCGCCGGAGATCAGCATCGCTTCATCCGGGGCAGGCACCTTATAACCGAGCATGTTGGACTCCTTAGGGTTTCGCCGGTTCTATACCGGGGGAATTCGGTCGTCAATTCAGGTCGAACGAGGCCCTACCACGGCTCGACCACCACCGTCCGGGCGCTCCGAACCTCGACAACCAGCACCTGGGCGCCCTTCGGCAAGGGTTCGTCGGACCAAGCCAGGAAGGCCTCCTTCGACCCCCGCACCGTCACCAATACCTCGCCGGCCCCTCGGTCCCCGCGGGTTGCCACGGTCAGGGTTCCAACGCAGCCGATGGCCGAGGCGTCGCTCACGATCGCATACTCCTCCATCGGAGGTTTGTGCGCTATGCCCAGCCCGTGGCCGTTACCGGTCCCGCGGTGAGGGTGACCACGTTGTTGCGGCTCTCGCTTGCCTCGATCCGCGACACCCACACCCGGCCGCCGGTGGCCAGCGCAACGATGTGCTCGGCGGTCTCGAACACCCAGGCCGCCGACCCGTCCATGCTGGTGCTGTCCATGATCCGCAGGTCGACGACCCCGCGCTCGGCCAGCAGTTCGAACAGGTCACGCTGCGGGTCGTCTTCGGCGATCAGCGTGGTGTGGTCGAACTGGTAGCGCAGCGCCGCCCGGACCTCGTCGAGCGCGGCGCTGTCCACCACCGAGCCGGAGTCGGGTTCGGCGTCCGCGCAAGCGAATTCGATCTCGAACGTGCGCTCGCAGCCGTGCAGGAAGAAGCGCTTGCCGGGATTGGACCAGGAGCGATGGCAGCATGGCAGGTTCTCGAAGAGCTTGCGCGCGTGGAACCTTGCCGTGCGGCCGCTCGGTGCGTCCGCGCGGTGCATGGTGGCGAAGTAGACGTCGTCGTCGAAAGCTGTGTCATTCATGAGTGCAGCGTCGCGGCGGCGCCTTGACGGATCCTTGAAGGATTCTTGGCGCCGCTAGAAGGGCGGTGGCTCGTAGCTGGCGGCGATGCGCTCGGCACGCCGTGCCGCCTCTGCGGCGATGCGCTCTTCGTTGATGCCGCGCTCCCAGCTGATCCGGGCGGCGCGCTCTTGGGCTCGAGTTCGTCGACGGACCGGCATCATGAGTCCGCGGTTTTCTCCCGGCGGCGGGTCGGTGGGCAGCACCAGTGCTCCCGTAGGGGCGGCTAGTACTGGAAACAACAGGCACCCACCAGGTTTCGTAACGTATTGACGTCCCGAGGGTGACGTCCACAACACGGTGCCGTCGGGTTCCTGACGATCCCGCCACCCATCTGAGCCGACGTAGAAGGTCTTGAGCAGATGGTGGTAGCGGCAGAGCAGTTTGAGATTCGACGGATGGGTGGGGCCCAGCGGAAACGGCACGGTGTGGTCGATGTCGCAGTGCTCGGCCGGCTCGTCGCACCCGGGGAAGCGGCACGTCAGATCGCGAAACCGGACGAATTCGGTCAGCGGCGTCGACGGCCGGTAGCCAGATTCCGCTACGCCCGGTGGGATCCACAGGGGCTTGGTCTTGGCCAGCGCGGTCAGCTCACGGACTAATGCTGCGGGCAATGGGCCATATCCGGATAGATAGCCGGGAGCTTGTGAATCGCCGTTGACGGCGGCCTGCTCGGCGAGCACGTGGATCACGAAGTTAGTGCTCTGCGGGCGTTGTGGCGCAGCACATTCCGATCTGGTGCACTGGCACCCCAGCACCTCGGCCCCGAAAGCCAGCGCACCCAGGGCATCCGCGCGACGCTGGGCTTTGGTACGCGGATCCTCCTGGCACACCGTGGCGGCCAGCGCATCGAGCTTGTGCTCGAGGGCGGCCCCGTCGGTGGCATGCAGCTGCGCCCACACCCCGGCCAGTCCCGCATCGGTGCACCCGATTTCGACGTACCGATTCTCGTTGCGGGGGCCCGGTACCCGCACACCAGTTGGGTCGAAGCGCGCGACCCACATGTCAATACGCTCGGCGGCCTTGGGTCCCGACAACCGCATCCACTTCGCGGCATGGCGAGCCACCGCGGCATCGATCCTGGCGATTAACTCGTCATCGTCGACGTTTTCGGTGCGAGTCACCAGTGCCGCCACAAGGCGGAAGTCAATATCGCCGCGGGCAAACACCTCCGCCACGCGCGGCAGCCGCTCACGTAAGGCGATCGCGTGCCGCAACCGCCCGCGGGCTCGACCACGGCTGATTCGTAGCGCCGCGGCGACCTCGGCGACGACGTTCTCATGCCCGTCGACGGCCCAACTGAACCGCTCGGCATCATCGTCCGGCGCTCGGCGTGCATACAGCTCACCGATGGCCGCCAGCTCGCGGGCGCACGACATGTTTTGTGCGCGGCCGGCATCGGTGATGGCGTCCACCACGAGCGCATCGGCCAATCCATCGAACATGTGTTCGATTCTAATGGCGCCCGCCGACACGCGACGACCGCTCGAGGCGGGATAACCGGCTACGAAAAGGCGCCCTGCATTGGCATATCCCGAACGGGGAATACTGCTGACATTTGGCGGAGATGCGCCTCATTGAAATCCATTTATTGAAGTGCGGCGCTGGTGGTCGCGAGCCTACGATCACTCAGTGGTCGGCGGGGCGTAATGCGGGTGGGTGCTTTAGGAAGGTAATTGGCGATGGTATTTGCGATGGAGCCAGCTGCGGTGGCGGCTTCCGCGGCTGACCAGGCGGCATTGGCCGCGCAGACGGGTGCGGGTGCGGCCGCGGGCGCGGCGACGTTGATGGGAGCCATGCCGATGGGCGCGGACGCTGATTCGGCGGCCTTCGCCGCGGCGCTGGCGGCGGTGGGTGCGGCGTATATGGTGACTGCGGGCGAGCATGCGGCGGCGCGGGAATTGTTTTCTGACGCCCAGTCGTCAGCTGGAGCGATCACGGTGGCCAGTGAGGCGATGCGCGCGGCGGCCATGTCGCTGTAGCAGTTGAGGGGACCTCGTGGCGCATCCGTGGCCGACGTTTAGTCCGGAGGCCAACTACACGGCGTTGATGTCGGGGGCTGGTCCGGCTTCAACGTTGGCCTATGCCGAGACGTTGGGTGCCCACGCCGCGAACTTGCAAACGGTGGTAGCGGCCTCCGCAGCGACCGGCACGGCAACCTATGGCGCCAATTGGCAGGGGGCTTCTGCCGCGGCCTCGGCCACCACGCAGACTGCGCTGGACACCCAGCATGAACTGCTGATCGCGGCGTTGTTGGAGAAGGCGCCGCATGTGGCGGCGGCGGCCGCTGCGCACCAGACGGCGTTAGCGTCGATGGTGACTGCCGAGCAGGCGCTGGCTAATCGGATAGGGGAGCACGCTGCGGAGCAGATCAACCTGATCACGTTGGGTGCGTTGACCCCGCGGATCGCGGCGTTGAACCTGCAGTACTACGGCCATATGTGGCCGCGCAATGCCGCCGCGGGCGCAGCCTATGGGGTGGCGTTGCGCGCGAGTACCGCGGCGATCATGCTTCCGTTTCCGCCAGCAGTGGCTGGGGCGTCGCCAGTAGCGCCGGCTGTTGCTGCGGCGGCGTTGGCCGAAAACGCGGCCATGAGCGCGGCCGGGGCGACGATGCAGGCCAGCGAGCAAGCCCTGCAAGCGGCGATAACGCCGGCCGCAGCAGCAACGCAGACGGGTGCAGCCGCGATGCGGGAGGCGGCCCCGTTGGCGGCTACACAAACCCCTGCCCGGACGGTGACCGGCGCCTCGCAAGCGCCAACCGGAATGTTCACCAGGCTCCCGCAGGCCGGGGCGGTTGCCGCGCCGACAGCGGCCACACCCGGCGGCCAGGGGTTAGCCTCATCCCAGGTTGACCAGGCATTGATCTCGCGGGCCGAAACCCTAACCCCGCCAACCGGATCGGCACCGGGGCCAGGTGGTGTCGCCAGCGGTTATCCGGGCGCGGGATTCACCAGCTATGTTCGGCCGACCGGCGACGGTTTCACTCCGCCACCCGCCGAGCAGGCCAGCAGCGCGCGCCCCGGCATGCTCAACGCCGCCGAGCTGCGTGGCCCGGTCACTACCGCCCCTCTGACTACTACCGGCTCGACGGCTGCTCAGCCGCTGGCCTACGTCCACCCCGAACCACCACGTCCCACCGTCTCCTCCACGCCATCGCCACCACGCCAGCTAGACCTCGGCGACACCGCCCACACTCTGAACCTCCCGCCGCCGCCGCCACGTTCACCGACATCGCCACCGCCGGCGTCGCCACCAGCTCTACCGCCAAGCGGCGTGACTGACGTGCCCGCCACACCGCTGAACGAAATGCGAGACCCAACCGGCACCGGCGAAGGCGGAGAAGGCGGGATCGAACAATTTGAGGGCGGTCCGCCTGGCGGAGCTTTCAGCGGTGGTGGAGGAGGCTTCGGCGGGGGCGGCAATCCCGGTCGCGGGGGCGGCGGCTCGACAACAGGTGGCGGCACTCCGGGCGGGGGACTCAAAGGCGGCGGCCCTGAACCACCCAGGGCCGGAACCGAACCGCCGAAGGGTGAACCGGCCGAACCACCATCTCCTGCGCCGGAACCATCCCCACCGCAGGGAATCAACGGATTTACAGACCATGGAAGAGAGCAGATAAACAATCGGGATGGTCATGGCGTCAACGACCGAGCCCTACAGGATGCCGTTGATCACCCAACTATGGCGCCCCTATACGAGACAGACGAAGCAGGACGCGGGGCTTGGCTGTACTACGGCAAAGACGCAACAGTGATTTTGAACAAGGACGGTCAAGTGGTCACCGCCTGGGCACGAGGCCGTGATGGATGGAGACACTAGTGGGTAAATTTCTCGACGCCATCCCGCCACAACACCGCGCGGTGATTGTGGAGGAGCTCGCACACCGGGATGCTGGGCTTCTCGCTGAAGTCGGCGAGGTCCAAGAGCCGACGGCAACGCAGCTTCAGGCCGTCGAGCATGTGCTTGCCACCGCGGTGATTAAGAGCTTGGGGTCCGATTACACCCCGAACGAACACGGATTGGCGGTTGAACGGGCGATCGAGTCCCTCCTTGAGGTGTGGCCGATCAGCCGGTGAGGTACTCCGAAGCGCACCGGATTGGTATGTGGCTGACGTCGTCATCGTGCTGCGGTGGAGAGAATGTGCGCCAAGTATCTGCCACTGATTTCTAGCTTCGTCGGCCGCCGGCTTCAGCTCAGGAGTTCGAATCCAGGTATCTCGAGTTATTCAAGAGCGACAAAGATCAAGTTCATAGCCGAGAGTTTGATGTACTTGATCAGCTGTTCACCGATGTCGATGAATACACCTCCGAGCCGGACTTGCGCCGAAGGGCAGGCGGTTTGGATGATGAAGAATTGCGAACCTCCGCGTCCGAGGCATACTGGAAACTCTGCGAAATATAGTTGGCAGCTTGCCCGAAAAGTCCACGCACCGGCTCATACCCAGTACGGAACCCGCGCCCGGTACTGCCGCATCCCGAACGCTGCCAGCGTCCAGCCGATGACCGTCAGCACCACCACGACGACCCAATGCCGCAGTTCCTGATGTGCGCCCAGCAGCGGCGCCCGCACGATGTCGAGATAGTGCAGCAGCGGGTTGAGCTCGACGATCTTCGACCAGCGGCCGGCGCCCTGCTGCCGCAGCGTGTCGTCGTTCCAGATGATCGGCGTCATGAAGAACAGCAGCTGCACCACCGAAAACAGCAACGGGCCGATGTCGCGGTAGCGGGTCGCCAGGATGCCGAAACACAGTGACACCCATATGCAATTGAGCACGATCAGCATCAGCGCGGGAATGACCGAGAGGTCGGCCCACGACCACGGCTTGGGGAAGATGATCGCCACGACGACATAGATGACGATGTTGTGCGCGAACAAGATCATCTGCCGCCACACCAGCCGGTAGACGTGCACGGACAGCGGCGTCGGCAACTGCTTGATCAGCCCCTCGTTGGCGACGAACACGTCGGCGCCCTCGAGGATGGCGGCGTTGATCAGGTTCCAGATGATCAGCCCGAGCGTGACGTAGGGCAGGTGCACGGCCAGATCGAGGTGGAACAGCTTGGAATACAAACCGCCCATAGCGACTGCCGTCGTCCCGGTCGCGATGGTGATCCAGAAGGGTCCCAGCACCGAGCGGCGGTAGCGCTGCTTGATGTCCTGCCAACCCAGGTGCAGCCACAGCTCGTGACGGCGGAAGCCGTCGACCAGGTCGCCCCTGGCGCGGGTGAACGTCCGCGACTGTGCCGCCGCGTCAATAAACGTCATGAAGATCCTCCCGGGCCCGGCTTGCCGAACTGCTCGCGACGCCCCAACCGGCGCAACCGAATCCACTCCCGCAGGCCCTTGGGGTCGCGCCGCGTCACCAGGAAGAACCAGCCGAACCGCACCCACTCCTGGAACAACAGCTTGCGCAGGCCCGGCTGCGACAACACATAGCCGCGGTTGCGATAAGTGAAGAACCGCTTGGTGGGGTCGTCGGGATACTGGGTGTGCATCCGGCCGCCAAGGATCGGCTTGAACTCGTCGGATCCGCAGGGATGCAGGTAAATCGTGTCCAGGCAGGTGCCAAAGGGCAGGCCGGAGCGCACCAGCCGGCGGTGCATTTCCACCTCGTCGCCGCGGATGAACAGCCGCAGATCGGGGACGCCGATCGCCTCCAGCGTGGACGCCCGGAACAGCGCGCCGTTGAACAGCGACGCTATGCCGGGCAGCAGGTCCTGCCTATCCGCGGTGCGCAGTTCGCTTGTGCGCCTGCGCCAAACCAGGCCGCGCCGCAACGGAAACGCCAGCCGCTCGGGGTCGTCCATGTTGCAGACCATCGGCGATACTTCTGCCAGGCCGTACTTTTCGGCGCAGGCCAGCAGCGTCGCCAGGACGTGAGAGTCCTGGGGGCGCCCGTCGTCGTCGGCCAGCCACACCCAGTCGGCGCCCTGCGTCAGGGCGTGCAACATGCCGATCGCGAAACCACCTGCGCCACCGAGGTTTCGGCGCGATCCCAAGTACGTGGTCGAAATCGGCTGGCCGGCAACGAGATCCCGCACCCGGCTGTCGTCGTCGTTGTCGACTACGATCAGATGGTCCAGCAACCGGGTTTGTGTGCTCAGCACGTCCAGCGACTTGGCGAGCTGGTCGGGACGCCGGTGGGTGACCACGACGGCGAAGATCGTTTCACTCATCCCCGGAAGCGCTTTGTGCCAGCGGCGTTTCGGCCGCAGTTTCGGCCAGCACCTCGCGCACGTGCCGGGCCGCGTCCTCGCCCTCGTAGCTGCGCACCACATCCTCGATGCTTCCCGACATCCGGATCACTCCGTGGTCGATCCACATCGCGGTCTTGCACAGCCGCGCCAGGAATTCGTTGGAATGGCTGGCGAACACCAGGATTCCGGACCGCTCCACCAGGCCCTGCAAACGTGACTGCGCCTTCTTCATAAAGTCGGCGTCCACCGCGCCGAGACCCTCGTCGAGCAACAGGATCTCGGGGTCGATGCTGGTGACCACGCCCATGGCCAGCCGCACCCGCATCCCGGTGGAGTAGGTGCGCAGCGGCATCGACAGGTAGTCGCCCAGCTCGGTGAACTCGGCGATCTCGTCGACCTTGGCCATCATCTGCTTTCGGGTCTGCCCCAAGAACAGCCCGCGAATGATGATGTTTTCGTAGCCCGAGATCTCGGGGTCCATCCCGATCCCCAGATCGAAGATGGGCGCCACCCGGCCGGTGACTTTCGCCCAGCCACGGGTGGGCTCGTAGATGCCCGAAAGTAGGCGCAGCAGAGTCGATTTCCCGGCCCCGTTGTGGCCGACCAGGCCCACCCGATCGCCCAACTCGAGCGACATGGTGATATCGCGCAACGCCTCGACGACGACGACATTGGAGTTGTTGCGACCGATCGTCCCGCCCGCCCTGCCCAGGACGGCCTTTTTCAGGGACCGCGCCTTGGCGTCGAAGATGGGAAACTCCACCCACGCGTCACGCGTCTCAATGTGAGGACCTGGCACCGTACGTCGCTTAGAGGTACTGCCCGGTGCCCGAGCCGTGCCCCGACCGGCTGATCCCCGGAGGCAGCGCGCCATGGCGCATCTGCTCCAGCTGCGCCCGTGCCGCCATCTGCTGCGCGAACAGCGCGGTCTGGATGCCGTGGAACAACCCCTCCAGCCAGCCGACCAGCTGGGCCTGGGCGATGCGCAGCTCGGCGTCGGACGGCGCCACGCCCTCGTTGAACGGCAGGGTGAGGCGGTCGAGCTCCTCCCGCAGCTCCGGCGCCAGGCCTTCTTCGAGCTCGCGGATGCTGGTGGCGTGAATTTCGCGCAGCCGGTTGCGGCTGGCCTCGTCGAGCGGCGCGGCGCGCACCTCCTCGAGCAGTTGCTTGATCATGGTGCCGATCCGCATCACCTTGGCGGGCTGTTCGACCAGATCTGTCAGGGAACGCCCGTCCGAATCGTCGCCCTCGTCCGAGCCGCGGAGCGCCATGATCCGCGGATCGACGCCGCCGATGACCTCGATGCCCTCGTCGTCTGGGCCGTCTGGGCTGTCACTGCCGTTGCTCAATCCATTCACCATCCTCGTGTGTCTAGGGGTGGGTCGCCGGGGCGTTGCCGCGCCACTCGTAGATCTTGGCCCCACCGTTGTCGTAGACCAGCGCCCACGACTTCGATTTCTCCAGCGACATTAGTCCGTCGGGTGTAGCAAACCCTCTCACGTTGGGCGCGCTGGTCAGGATGTACCTGATATTGAGCGCCTTGATCGCCTCGACCACCTTCGGATCGGAATCGCCTTTGCGTGCCGAGGTCCAGAAGATGTAGCGGTAGTAACCCGGTCCGGTCTGCTGCGGGTAGTCGTAGTGGGTCCACAGCGGGTGCAGGTCGGCCACCGCGTACATCCACGCGGTCCCGTCGATGTTGGAGTCGCCGATCACGGTGTCGCGGGCACCGGGCAGCTTGGCCAGGTAGGCCATCGCCATCAGGTCCCGCTGGTCGATCATCACCGAGTCGTACTTGTCGCCGAACAACACCAGGTGCCGGTACAGGTAGTGCCGGCCGGAAAACACGAGGGCCACTACCAGCAGGACCGCCGTGGCCGCGGGCCAGACCGGGGCCGGCAGCCGGGTGAACCGGTCGGCGAGTCTTTTGGCCGCCGCGACCGCGACCGTGACCAACGCGAACAAGGCGATGGCTGCCATCGGCGTCGCCAGCATCGTCACCACCGCGCTGAGCCGCCGGGGATCGTTGTAGAAGAACTGGCTGAATCCTTCGATGGCGCGGCCGAGGGGGTTGCGAAACGGCGCCCCGGAATAGATGGTCGCGATGGTCAGCACCAGCCAGACGGCCGGTGGCCACCAGATCCTCTTGTACAGCAGGATCGCCATGCCGATGTACAGCAGCACGAGCAGGCCGTACTGCGTCGGGAAGTCGTTGAGGTGGCGGGTGTGCAGCAGGAGCGCATCGATGATCCCCTGCTTGACGCTCTTGAAGCTGGGGAATGCGTGCCCAGCGATGATGTCGGCCTGCCTGAGCACCCCGATGAACTGCGGCGCCAGGATCGCAGCCGTGGGCACCGCCACCGCGGCCAGCGTCAGCGCGTCGGCAAGGCGACCGTGCACAGGACGCCACGCCGCGTCCAAAAACCACCAGCCCAGCAGGAACAGGATGACGATGAATCCGCCGGTGAGGTGCATCGACAGGACACCGACCAACGCCAGCACGGCGACCGGGATGCGGTCGCGGTGCCGCAACGTCGACGCGATCAGGACGAACGTCGGGATCGCGACGCCGTAGGCGGCCAGGTTGGGCATGGCGGCGACGCCGAACTCGACGTAGGGCACCGAGGTGAACGACGCCGACAGCGCGGCGGCGGTGGCTGACACGCCGGCGGCGCGCCACGGGGTGCTGATCGGGCGCAACAGGAACCAGGTGAGGGTCGCGGCGCTGGACGGAAACAACCACACCGACGCGGCCAGCGAACACAGCGTGTAGCCGGTGGTGGGTGCGGCGTCGGTGACCTGGCAGAAGATGGAAGTCAGGGCATGGAACACCGACGGGTAATACAGCGGCTGGTGGGTCTCGACGTTGCGGAGTTCGCCCATGTGCGTGGACGACGCCTGACCCGTGTCGAGGATGTAGCGCACGGTGTTGGCATGCCAGACCGCGTCCCAGGTGCTGGGAATCGACTGCCAATGCGTCAGGCCGCGATAGCCCGCCCACATGATCAGCGCGGCGCCCAGCAGCACGCCGGCCGCCACCACCACCCCCGGCCCGCGACCGATGCCGCGGGCTTCGGCCTCGGTGTCGCGGTAGCGGGCGAGCAGCAGCTGCAGACCCGTCGCGACCGCGCACACCACAGCGAGCGTCGCCAGCGCAGTCCAACCGTTCCAAGGGATTCCGAGCGCACCGAACGGGATGATGGCCAGCGCCACCACGCCGTAGGTTAGCGCCGGGCCGACCGCGACAGCGAGCGGCCAGGTTAGCTGGGTAATTCGCGCGACGATGGCCCCGGGGGCTATCAGCAAGAACAGTGCGATGAGCGTTCCGATCCAGAGCCCCACTGGACTAGTATGGCTGGCCGGGTGACCTGGCTCGCGAAGCCTCCGTGCGGGGGGAACGCCGATAGGGCACCCGCTACCGCCACGATTTGGCGGAATTGCGGAAGCTTTAAGGTGGCTGGCATGGCTTTCGACGTCGCCCGGGTGCGCGGACTGCATCCGTCGCTGGGCGACGGGTGGGTCCACTTCGATGCGCCGGCAGGCATGCTGATCCCCGATTCGGTGGCCACGACGGTGTCGACGGCCTTCCGCCGGTCCGCCGCCACCACGGGGGGCGCGCACCCGTCGGCGCGGCGCAGCGCCGCCGTGCTCGACGCCGCGCGCGCCGCCGTGGCCGACCTCTTCAACGCCGACCCGGCGGGGGTCGTGCTGGGCGCAGATCGTGCCATCCTGCTGTCGTCGCTGGCCGAGGCGTCGTCCTCGCGGGCGGGTCTGGGCTACGAGGTGATCGTCAGCCGCCTCGACGACGAGGCCAACATCGCTCCGTGGCTGCGGGCGGCGCACCGCTACGGCGCCAAGGTGAAGTGGGCCGAGATCGACATCGAGACCGGTGAGCTGCCGACGTGGCAGTGGGAGAACCTGATCGGCAAGTCGAGCCGCCTGGTGGCCGTCGCGTCGGCGTCGGCGACGCTGGGCACCGTCACGGACCTGCGGGCGGCGACCAAGCTCGTGCACGACGTCGGCGGGTTGGTGGTGGTCGACCACTCCGCGGCCGCGCCGTACCGATTGCTCGACATCAAAGAGACCGACGCGGACGTGGTCGCGGTGAACGCGCTCGCCTGGGGTGGCCCGCCGATCGGGGCGCTGGTGTTTCGCGACCCGGCGTTGATCAGCACGTTCAGCTCGATCGCGACCGACCCGCACGCCGCCGGCCCGGCGCGCCTGGAGGTCGGGGCGCATCAGTTCGGCCTGCTGGCCGGCGTCGTGGCCAGCATCGAGTACCTTGCGGCGCTGGACGAAACCGCGCGCGGCGGCCGGCGCGAACGGCTATCGGTGTCAATGCAATCCGCGACTTCGTATATGAACCGCGTGTTCGACTACCTGATGGTGTCCCTGCGGTCGCTGCCGTTGGTCATGGTGATCGGCCGCCCGGAGGCGCGGATCCCGGTGGTGAGTTTCGCCCTGCACGAGGTGCCCGCCGAGCGGGTGGTGCAGCGGCTCGCCGACAACGGAATCCTGGCCATCGCCAACGAGACCTCGCGCGCGCTCGACGTGCTGGGCGTCAACGACGTCGGCGGCGCCGTGACCGTCGGCCTGGCGCACTACTCGACGACCGCCGAGGTCGACCAGTTGGTGCGCGCCCTGGCGTCCTTGGGCTGATGGGTCAGGCCGCGGGCGTAACGCCACGGTGTAAATCTCGCCGAAAATCCGCCACAGCGTTACGGCCGCGAGCGCGCCACTAGACCGTCAGCACGATCTTCCCGGTGACCTTGCCCGCCGCCAGCTGCTGGTGCGCATCAGCGGCCTGCTGAATCGGCATGCGCGCCCCGATGATCGGCCGCACCCGGCCGTCGGTGATCATCGGCCACACCGACGCGCTCACCGCCTGCACGATCTCGCTCTTGCTGTGCGGCCCGCTCGTGGGGCGGCCCCGCAGCGTGGTGCCGATGACGCGCGCCCGCTTGACCAAGAGCTTGCCGATGTTGAGCTCGCCCTTCACCCCGCCCTGCATCCCGATGATGACCAGCTGCCCGTCTGAGGCCAGGGCGTCGATATTGCGGTCCAGATACGAGGCACCCATGATGTCGAAAATCACGTCGGCGCCGTCGGTCTCGTCGCGCAGTCGCGCCACGAAGTCCTCGTCGCGGTAGTTGATGGTGATCTCGGCGCCCAACTCGCGGCAGAAGTCCAGCTTGTCCGCCGACCCGGCGGTGACGGCCACCCGCGCGCCCAGCGCTCGCGCGATCTGGATGGCGTGGGTGCCGATGCCGCTGGCCCCGCCGTGCATCAGCAGCAGCTGTCCCTCGCTCAGTTGAGCGGTCAGCACCAGGTTCGACCACACCGTGCACGCCACTTCCGGCAACCCGGCAGCGTCGACGAGATCGACACCGTCCGGAATCGGCATCACCTGGCCGGCGGGAACGGCGACATATTCGGCGTATCCACCGCCAGCCAGCAGCGCGCAAACCTGTTGTCCCGCAGCCCATTCGGCGACACCTTCGCCCGTGTCGGCGACGACGCCGGACACTTCCATGCCGATGATCTCGCTCGCTCCCGGCGGGGGCGGATATTTCCCGGCGGCCTGCAGCAGGTCGGCGCGGTTGACGCCGGCCGCGGCGACCCTGATCAGCACCTCGCCGGGGCCGGCGGTCGCGTCGGGTACTTCCTGCCAGGAGAGTTGGTCGGGGGATTCGGCGACGATGGCGCGCATGGGGCCAACGCTACCGACCCCCGTTACCCTTATCAGCGGTGGCGTGGCAGAGCGGCCTAATGCACTCGCCTTGAAAGCGAGAGACGGCTAACACCGTCCGGGGGTTCAAATCCCTCCGCCACCGCGCGTGTGATGTCTCAAGACATCGGAATAGGTCCGAACCCTCGTTTAGGGTTCGGGCTTCTTTTTTGGGCGGCCGGTGGGGGTGCCGCGGGGTTGGTAGTCGCTGGTGGGGTCGAGGGTTAGTTGGCGGAGGAGCTCGCCGGTGGCCGCGTGGATGATCTGGATGTTGAGGTCTTGGACGAGTAGCAGGACGCGGGTGCGGGCGTGGGTTCGGCCGATGCCGATGTGGTGGAGGCGCCCGGCGTGGCGCAGGGTGAGTTTTCCGAATTGGTCGATGCGGTCGGTGCGGACCCGGTCGTGGGTGTCGAGGCGTTTGCCGGGGGCGGCTTTGGGGCGGGCGGTGTAGGCGGTGGCCGGGGTGGCGCGCTGGGGTAGTTCGCGGTGTGGGCGGTGGCAGTTGTAGATCTCGACGAAGGCGTCGAGTTGGGTCTGCAGGTCGGTGATGGTGGTGGCGCGGGGTTGGCCGGTGAGCCATTTTTTGAGGGTCTGGTGGAAGCGCTCGACCTTGCCGCAGGTGGTCGGATGCCCGGGGGTGGAGTTGATCTGGGTGACCCCGAGGCGGTGTAGTTCGTGCTCGATGTGGTTGCGTCCGCCTTTGCCGCCAGACAGGCGGGTGGTGAACACCATGCCGTTGTCGGTCAGGGTGGATGCCGGAATCCCGTGGATAGCACAGGCTTTGCGGAAGGTGGACACCACGATGGGGCCGGTGACGCGCTGGTGGGCGGTGACCGAGATGGCGTAGCGGGCGTGGTCGTCGATCCAGTTGAGGATCTCCACATGGGCGCCCTTGGCTAGCCACCAGTGGGTGAAGTCGGCTTGCCAGCGTTCGTTGGGCTGCTCAGCGGCAAAGCGCAGGTATGAGGATTTGGGGCGCTTTTGCGGGGTGGGAATGATCAGCCCGGCCGCACGCAGGTGCCGGTGAATTGACACCGGCGACACGGTCAGCCCGTGATGGTGTTGCAGGTGCCAGGCGATGGTGTGGGGGCCGTGGTCGAGCCCGTTGCCGGCGAGTTTCTCGCGTAGTTCGACGACCAAGTCGATGCTGGACTGCGCAAGCCGGGTGGGATTGGTGTGTGGGCGACGCGAGCGTGGCTCGAAAGCGGCGTCCCCCTCGAGTCGGAAGCGCGTGACCAGACGCGAGATCCAACCCTGAGAAACCCCGTACTGCCGGGCGACCTCGGATTGGCTACGGCCCTCGACAATGACAGCGGTGATAACCAGGCGAGCCTTCGACACCCGCCCAACGTCGGCCCATCAACCCATTCCGATGTCGTGAGACACGCTATTCGTATGTCCTGAAACCACACACCTCCGCCACCGCGCGCTCAGTGCAGCGTCGGCGCGTAGCGAAGCAGAGCGGCAACCCCGTCGGCCGGGGCGATTCGCTCCTCGGCGTGCAGCAGGGACGCCCCGACCGAGATCGCGAACTGTGGCAGCGCCTCGTCGGCCCGCAGCGTCCTGTCGGGCGAGGCGCCCTGCTCGGACAGCACCTCGGCATTCGGGGCCACGGTCGTCAGGCCTGCGTCGGCAACCACGGTGGCCTCACCGATGTCGTCGGTGACGATCAGCGTCTCGACCGCGCCCTGGCGCAGGGCCGAGCAGACCGCGCCGAGCCCCTCGGCGGCCAGCCCCGAGTGCCGTCCGACCTCGGCGGAAAAGCGCTGTGCCGCATTGTCGATCACTTGCATCCGCCGCTTGCCGAACTCGGCTTCGATGGCGCGCTGAACCTCGTTGTCGTCGTGTCCGCTGTGGCGCGCGCCGACCTCGAGCGGGATCGCCCGCTCGCGCAGCCGTTCCGGCAGCGCGGTGAGCAGATCCGACCGGGACCGCACCTCGCCCACCACGAAAATCACCTCGACCGCCTTATCGTCGGCGAGCTCTGCGACGCGGTCGGCGACGGCTCGCACGTTCTTGCGGGCGGCTTCGTCGGTGCGCGGCTGCGGGTCGCCGTAGCCGGCCGTCTCGGCGCCCGCCGCCTTGTGCACGGGGTAGCCGCCCCCGTGGACTGTTTCCGTGTGCAGCGCGCCGTTGATGTGGGTGGTGATATCGGCGCCGGTGTGATCGACCTCCACCAGCACATAGTCCTGATGGTCGAAGCCGTACCGGACGATGGGCAGCAAGTAGGGCAGCTCGGAGACGCGCACAACCGTCTCGGCGGTGGGTGTCGTCAGGTGCTCGTTGAGCACGACTCCGTCGGCGCTGGCCACCACGGCGCGGCCGCTGCGGCCGATCGGCGCGCGCAGGTCGGTGATCGCGTTGCCGACCGCGTCGACGACGGCACGGTCAGCGCCCCGCTTTTCGAGCTCTTCTTTGACCGCGCGCGCCTTGAGTTCGAGCTGAGTCTCGGCGTCGTGCGTGTCATGCGAGTCGTCGAAGTACACCGAGGCGAACGGGCCCGGTGCGTGTAGCAGCTTTCGGAAGCGTTCAGATTCCATGTCTTTCTGGTTGCCAGGGCTGCCGGGACACAAACCCTGTCAGCTTCGATCGCCCTCGGTGTCGTCGAAAAAGTGCCATTCGCCGTCGTGCTCGACCTCCATGCGCCAGCCGAGCTCGCTGTTGTCGGCCTTGTTGTCGACGAACCACGCGTGTGCGTCGTCGGCGCTTTCGATGTCCTTGGTCGCGACGACCTCGCCCTTCGGGTTGAGCACTCGGTATGTAGCCATGCCCGCAGTGTTCCCACCGCCCTACGTTGTCAACCGATCGGAATCTCGGCGGCGATCGTGTCCATCAGGGCGGTGTAGCGGCGAATTTCGGGATCGCGGCCGGGCTTGCCGCTGCTGATCACGCCGGCGGCCAGCCCGCGCGCCGGGTCGGCCCAGATCGCGATGTTGGCCAGGCCGAGGTTACCGAATGCCGCTGGAGCGTTGCGCCCGAACGGCCCGAAGCGCTTCGTCCCCAGCATGTATCCGGTACCCCAGCGGGCCGGCTGCAGGCCCACCGCGAAGTCCGGGCGCAGCCGCCGGCATTCCTGCACGGCGCCATACATCCGTTCCGGGCTGATGATCCGTACGCCGTCGAGTTCGCCTCCGCGCCGCCAGATTTCGGCGAAGCGCGACAACTCGTTGGCGGTCGAGATCGTGTTCGACGAGGGAACAACGGTGGACAGGAATGCGGGGGTGTTCGTGTAGGGGATGATCTCGTGCACCGTGCCGCCGATCGCCTTGCGGAAGATCGCGGCCACGACCGCCGGAAGCGGCCGGCCGGTGGCGTGGCTGGGAGCAACCAGCGGGATGTCTTGCTTGGCGACGCCGAAGTTGGTCCACCGGAAGCCCAGCGGGTCGAGGATCTCGGCGGCCAGGATTTCGCGAATGTCCTTGCCGGTGGCGGCGTAAACGATTTCGCGCATCAGCGGACCCCACGTCAGCGCGTGATAGATGTGTATCAATCCCGGCCGGTACAGCGGCCTCAGCTTGCCGAGCTGCTCCTGCGCGTACTCGTGGTCGTCCGCGCGGCGCAGGTCCGGCTTGGGCCCGGTGGGGAAGGGGACACCCGCGCTGTGGGTCAGGACGTGCCGGATGGTGGTGCGGTGTTTGCCGTGGCTGGTGTAGCTGGGGATGTATTCGCAGACTCGATCGTCGAGTGAGAAGTGTCCCTGCTCGACGAGCATGTGCACCACGGTCGCGGTGATGCCCTTGGCCGCCGAGTACACGCAGAACGGCGTGTCGGTCGTGACGGGGACCTTCTCGGCGTCGGGCTCATCGGTGGGGGCGTTGCCCCAGCCGTGGCCGATCGCGCGATTGAGCACCACCCGGCCGCGATGCCGGATGCACAGCTGGATCGCGGGGTGGAACCCGGCCCGGTACCAGTGCCGCGCGGCCTGCCAGATCCGTTCGACGGTGGCGCTGTCGATCTCGGAGTGGTCCTCGTCGCCGATCGCCGTCACCGAGTCCAGGTCGGCCGGCACGCGGATTCTGCCGTCTGGTGTCGTCACGTCAGCGAGGGTACGTGGCTCCGCGCTACTCGCCGGTGAACTGCGGCGGGCGCTTGGCGAACGTCGCCGAGATTCCTTCGGTCAGGTCCTTCGACGGCGCGAAGGCGGCGTTCCAGGCGGCGACGTAGCGCAGGTTCTCCGAGACGGCCGAGGTGCGTTGCTGGTCCAGGACGTCCTTGACGCCGTAGACCGCCAGCGGGGGATTGGCCGCGATCTCGGCGGCCGTGGCATGGGCCGCCGCCAGCGTCTTGTCGGCGTCTTCGAACACGTCGTTGACCAACCCGATCTTCTCCGCCCGCGCCGCGTCGATATCTTTTCCCGTCAGCGCCAGCTCGCGCAGGTGCCCGTCATTGAGGATCAGCGGCAGCCGGGCCAGGCTGCCCATGTCGGCGACGATGGCCAGCCTGACTTCGCGGACCGAGAACTTGGCGTCGGCGCTGGCGTAGCGGATGTCGACCGCAGAGATCAGGTCGACGGCGCCGCCGATGCACCAGCCCTGCACCGACGCGATGGTCGGGGTGCGGCAGTCGGCGACGGCGTTGATCGCCTTCTGCATCCGCAGCAGCTCGGCGTGAAAGTCGGTGCGCGCGCGGGCCAGCGCACCCTCGGCCATCAGCGGCGCGAACATGCCGCCCATCGCGGGCACGTCGAGGCCGTAGCTGAAGTTCTTGCCCGATCCGGTGATCACGATGGCCCGCACGTCGCGGTCGGCGTCCAGCGTCGCGAACACGTCCGGCATCTCCGACCAGAACGCGGGCCCCATCGCGTTGCCCTTGCCCGGCCCGATCAGCGTCACCTGCGCAACGTGATCTTTCGTGTCGATCGTGACGGATTCGTATGTTTCGCCCATGTGCAGACCGTAGCGTGGCAAATATGGCTCCTGATCTGCGCCCCGGCCCGCATTCCACACCGACCGATGAACTGCACAGCGCCGAGGACACGCTGGGGGTGTTGCAGCGGGTGCTGCACCCCATCGCTGCCGACGACCTGTCCCGGCAGACGCCGTGCAGGGAGTTCGACGTGACGCAGCTGACCGGGCACCTGCTGAACTCGATCACCGCGCTCGGCGGCATGGTCGGCGCGGAAATTCCGGAGCGCGACGACAGCGATTCGGTGGAACGGCAAGTCGTCGCCGCGGCGAGGCCGGCGTTGGACGCCTGGCACCGCCACGGCCTGGACGGCACCGTGCCGTTCGGCAACGGCGAGGTGCCTGCCAAGAACGCGTGCGCCATCCTGTCGCTCGAATTCCTGGTCCACGCTTGGGATTACGCCGCCGCCGTCGGACATGAGATCGATGCGCCGGAGCCGCTGTCGGAATACGTGCTGGGGCTTGCGCACCAGGTCATCAGGCCGGAGCTACGTGGCGGCGGCAGGTTCGACGACCCCGTCGACGTGCCCCAGGACGCGGGCGCCTTGGAGCGGCTGGTCGCGTTCACCGGCCGCAACCCGCGCCGTTAGGCCTCGGCCGTCGAGTGCGAGCCCCGGCATTGGGTGTGAAGCCTTGGCGTTGGGTGTGAAGCCTCGGCGGGCTCGCGGGGCGTGTCGCCTCCCTGGATGCACACTGGAAGCCGTCAATTCACACTCGACGGCTCAACGCCGCGCGTCGATTACCCGCTCGAGGTAGAAGTAGAAATACCGGCCGCTCATCTTGTGGCGAGTGAAAAACTCGCACCCCTCCACTCACCGAGCATGCCCTGGATGGTCGCCGGCTGCTGCTCCTTGAACTCGGTGAACTTCTTGCGGGCCAAGCTCATTGGCTCTCCTTGCGGTCGCTGCGGGCGATCCAGCCGCGGGCAAACCGCAGCAGGGCGTCGTTTTCCTCCGGGGCCCCGATGGTGACCCGCACACCGTCGTTGCCGTACGGGCGGACGACGATGCGCGCGCCGGCGGCCTGTGCCACGAAGTCGAGCGTGCGAGGGCCCAGCGGCAGCCAGACGAAGTTGGCTTGCGTCGGCGGCAGCGCGAACCCGGCTTCCCGCAAACCGGCGACCACCCGGGAGCGCTCGGCGACTACGGCGTCGGTGCGGGCCAGTAACTCGTCGGCGGCGTTCAGCGAGGCGATGGCGGCGGCCTGCGACACGCTCGTCACCGAAAACGGCACGTAGACCTTCTCCAGCGCGGTGATCAGGTCGGGGTGGCCGACGGCGTAACCGACGCGCAGCCCCGCCAGCCCGTATGCCTTCGAAAAGGTCCGCAGCACAACGACATTGGTGCGGGCGCGGGCCATCTCCAAGCTGTCGGGCAACATGCCGTCGCGGATGTATTCGACGTAGGCCTCGTCGATGGCGATCAGGATGTGCGGCGGCACCGCCTCGACGAAGCGGGCCAGCGCCTCGGGGTCGACGACCGTGGAGGTCGGATTGTTGGGGTTGCAGACGAAGATCAGCCGCGTGCGGTCGGTGATCGCGGCGAGCATCGCGTAGAGATCGAAGGTGTGGTCGGCCAGCGGCACCTTGACGGCGACCGCGCCGGCGATCTGGACCTGCGGCGGATAAAGCTCGAAGCTGCGCCACCCGAAGATCACCTCGTCGCCCGCCGCCGCGGTGATCTGCACCAGCTGCTGGCACAGGGTGACCGAGCCGCAACCGACCGCGACCTGCTCGGGAGCGAAGTCCGCGGAGCTCACCGAACTGAGGTGCTTGGCCAGCGCCGCCTTGAGTTGCACGCAGGCGCTGTCGGGGTAGCGGTTGATCGTGTCGGTGGCCCGCTCGATGACCGCGCGCACGCTGGGCAGCGGCCCGAACACCGTCTCGTTGCTGGCCAGTTTGATCGCGCCCGGAACCGTCTTGCCGGGAACGTAAACCGGAAGCCCGTCCAGCTCGGGGCGCAGGCGGGCGGTCACTTCGACAGCATATGTCGGGGCTGTGTACGCTATGCCTCCGGCGGTTCCGGGACAGTTAGACGGGTTCGGGTACCCTCAGAAAGTCCAATGGAGGCGTGCCAGAGCGGCCGAATGGGGCTCACTGCTAATGAGTTGTCCCCCTCAAAGGGGACCGGAGGTTCAAATCCTCTCGCCTCCGCTGAGTAGTTTTGGCACGACAATTAAAGACAGGCGCCCGTAGCTCAACGGATAGAGCATCTGACTACGGATCAGAAGGTTGGGGGTTCGAATCCCTTCGGGCGCGCCATCTTGGCTCACACGCCGATCGCGTCGCACGCGTCTCTGACGACGTAGCGCACATATTCGGCGACGCCGTTGAGCTCGTTGTCGAAGATGGTGTGGCCGGGCAGCGCCTTGGCGAAGACGCGCTGGTATTGCGCCGCCATGTTGCCGAGATCTTGCATGACCGGGTTGTTGCCGCGCGCAACGACGCGCTGCATGTCGTCGGCGAGGTTGACCATAAGTGGCGCCACGGCATCATTGAGCGCTTTTTGGTCGGGAGTCCACATGTTGGCGGGCGTCAGGTGGTCGCCTTTGTCCCAGTCTTTGACGGCGGGGTCGTCGGTGTACTTGCGGCTGGTGGACACGAATTCGCCGCAGGCGGTGAGGTCGGAGGTGGTGAGGAAGCGCCGCGGATGGGCGAGGTCTTGTGGCGGGCCGGGATGCGGCGGCGCGTCGAGGGCGCTTACCAGGGGCGCCCGGGCCGCGGCGACCCCGTTGTCGATGGTCTGGCACAGCGAGACCAATGCGTTGAACGAGCTTTCCGCGGTGGCCCCCAAGGAGCCTTGGGCCGGGAGGTAGTTGTTGCTGTCGATGCTGTCGGCGAAGGCGCGTCCGTAGATGATGAATTGCTCGTAGAGCTCACGGGTCACCCGGTGGGGAGTGGTCTTGGCCAGCGCCAGCGTCTTCGTGGCGGCCAGGCGGGTGGCGCTGGCGGTGGTTTGCATGGCGGCGCGTTGGTCCGGGTTCCACGCGGCGCCGGCGATCGTCAGCGGAATTTGCTGTCCGGGATGCGTTGTGTCCCAGTGCTCGACGGGCGAGCTAACCAGCCAGGTGTGGCCGATCGGTTCCCACGTCGAGCAGGTCGGCTCCTCGGTGATGATGCCGGCGGGCCCGGTGTCATTGGCGCTGGCCACCGGCGCGGCCGAGGGACCGGTGCTGGTGGTGCTTGGCGAGGTGTCCGACCGGCCGCTGGGGTGCGCCGCCCACAGCGCCACACCCGCAACGGTGGCCGCTACCACCACCAGCGCGGCGGCGCCCAGGGCCCACCAGCGCCGCGTGCGACGCGCCCGTGGCGGCACCCAGCCGGGCGGCGGGGCCCAGGGACCGGGTTGCGGCCACGGTCCGGGATACGGGCCGGATGCTATGCCTGGAGGCCGTGGCGGAGGCGGGGGTGCGGGCGGCGCCGACGCGGCCACCGGCCGCGTGTGGGTATCGACGCCCAGGGCGGCGGCGAAGTCTTGGCAGCGATTGAACCGCGCACCGGGGTCTTTGGCCAGCGCGCGGATCAGCGGGGCGTCCAGGTCGGCCAGCTCCGGCCGGGTGTCGGCGAGCCTGGGCGGCGGAGCGTTGAGGTGGCGGCTGATGACCACCGCGGGATTCGGGTGGTCAAAGGGCGCGGCACCGCTGAGCAGGTGGTAGGCGGTGGCGGCGAGTGCGTATTGGTCGGCCCGACCCTCAAAAGCCCCGTCCAGCAGTTGTTCTGGCGCGGTGCAGCACAGGTTGGCCGCGGCCACGCCGTTGATGTCTATGCTGCGCCGAGGAATCCCCAAGTCCGCCAGCAAGACTCGGCGATGGGCGGTGCCCGCGTTGGCGAGCATGATGTTGGCCGGTTTGACGTTGCGGTGCATCAGGCCGCGTTCGTGGGCGAAGTCGAGGGCTTCGGCCACTGCGCCGATGATAGGCAGGGCCTCAGCACGGGGAAGCCCGCGCGGATAGTGGTCATGCACGAGACGCGCGGCGGTGATGCCGTCGACGTACCCCATCAAGACCCATAGCCGCCCCTCGTGTTCCCCTCGGTCGTGCACCCCGACGATGTTCGGGTGCGACAGCGAGGCGGCCAGATCGGCTTCGCGGTGGAAGCGGTCGCGGAAGTCAGGGTCCGCCGACAGCGGGGCGGACAGTATCCGCAGCGCCTGCAGTCGCGGCAGCCGGGGATGTCGCACCAAATACACTTCCCCCGTGCCGCCCGCCCCCAGCAGGCGAACGATGGCAAATCCGGCGAAACTTGCGCCGTCGCGCAGCGGCATGTCACGGATCGTACAAGTCGGGCGCAGCGTGAGTCGGCCGCTAGACACCCACCGCCCCGCACGCGGCGGTGATCATCGAGCGCACCGAACCGGCGACCGTGCCCAGCTGCCCGTCGTGGGCGCCGTATGTGGGCAGCGCTTTGCCGAAGGCTCGCTCGTAAACGGCGGCGAAGGCGGCGAAGTCTTGAATGGTCGGGTTGCTGCTGCGCCCGGCGGTGCGCACGACATCGTCGGCGTTAGTCAGTGCCAGCGGTGCGACGGCGTCGGCGACCGCCTTTTGCTGGGGGCTCCACTGGCCGATGGGGACCTTGCCGTCGAATTTCTTCCAGTCCTTGACGGCGGGGTTGTCGTCGAACTTTTGGTTGACCGCCGACCATTCGCCGCACGTGGTCTTGTCGGAGGTGCTGATGAAACGGTGTGGGTTGGCGGGGTCCTGCGGAGGCGCGAGTTGCGATGGCGCGGGTTCGGGCGCCACCAGCACCGACCGGGCTACCGCCGCACCGTCGACGACGGCGTTACACGTCGAGATCAGCGCGTTGAGCGAGCCTTCGGCGGCCACGCCGAGTTTGACGTCCAGCTGGGGGAAATAGTTGCTTAGGCTGTCGGAGTACGCGCGGGCGTAGGCGATGAACTGCTCGTAGAGCTCTCGCATCACCCGGTGCGGGGTGGCCCGGGCCAACGGCACGGTCTTGGTGGCGATGTCGCGCAGGGTGGTTCCGCTTTTTTCCATCGCATCCCGTTGTTCCGGGGTCCAGGCGCTGGCCGGAATGTTGATGGGGCTGTCTGGGCTGTTCGGGTCCCACTTGCTGAGCGGCCCCTTTTCGGACCACGGTTCTGACGCCGACCGCCACGCGACGCAGGTGGGATCTTCGGTGACGATGCCGACGGCGCCGGTGTCGTTGGCGCTCATCGCAGCCACCGGGGCCGCCGCGGTGGTGGTGCTGGTGGTCGGGGCGGCGGCGCGGTGGTTCTCGGCGCTGGTGGTGGCAAACCGGACCGCGATGGCCGCCGCCACCACCACGGCGACCGCGGTGATGCCCGCGATCACGCCCCAGCGCAGCCGCCGGTTTCGGCGCCGGGGCGGCGGGCCCGCCCACCCTGGCGGCGGCAACGGTGGGGGTGTCGTCGCTGGAGGCCCGGCGAGCGACGGGTGCCGCGGCGGGGGAGTTGAGTGAGCCGGCGACTGAATCTGCCAACTCCTGGTGGCGATGGCGCGGCCCGGGACCGGCGCCGGTTGCTGGCCGGCGAGCACGGCACCGGCGGCGGCCGCCAGCGCGCCGGCGCTTTGAAAGCGCCGGTCGGGATCCTTGGCCAGGGCGTGGAAGAAAAGCTCGTCGACGCTCGGCGGCAGCCACGGCGCTGTCTGGGTGGCCCGGGGGATCGGCTGCAGCATGTGGGCCATCAAGGTCGCCGACATCCCGCTGAACTCCGCGTACGGTGTGCGGCCGGTGAGCAGCCGAAACAGCGTGCAACCCAACGAGTACACGTCGGCGCGGTGGTCCACCCGGTTCCCTTCGATCGTCTCCGGGGCGGCATAGCTCGCGGTGGCGACCACGAGGCCGGTCGCGGTCAAGTGCGCGGCATCGTCGAGGGCGCGGGCGATGCCGAAGTCGGCCAGCAAGACCCGCTCCTGGTAGCCGACGGGCCCGGCCAGCAAGAAGTTGGCCGGCTTGACGTCGCGGTGCAGCAGTTTGCGGGAGTGGGCGTAGTCGAGCGCCTTGGCGACCTCGGTGACGATGTGCAGCGCCCGCGGGACGTTCATCCTGCCGTCGTCGAGCTCCGCGCCGGCGTCGGTGCCGTCGACGAACTGCATGGCGATCCACAGCTGCCCGTCGGGCGTTTCGCCGCGGTCATAGACCGTGACGATGTTGGGGTGATCCAGGGTCGCGGCCAGGTCGGCTTCGCGTAGGAATCGGGTGCGGAATTGCGGGTCGTGGGACAGCTCGCTGGACAGGATTTTCAGGGCATCGAAGCGCGGCAACGACGGGTGATGCGCGAGGTAGACGGTGCCCATGCCACCGGCGCCCAGGGTGCGCTCGATGCGGTAGCCGGCCACGACGGTTCCAGCGGGAAGCGGCATCGCGGGCTCACCGTCGCGCCGGGGATGAGGGCATGCGGATCACAGTACTGGGCGCCCCCGGCAGCGCTGTCATGTTCCGCGACCGGCGATTTCGGTGGCGATCGTTACTGCCTGGTCGCCGGGAACGAAGCTGCACGCCGCGACATCGATGACCACGTTGTTGCGCGTGTTCAAGGCGCGTTGGCAGCTCCATCCACTGCCGTCTTGCTGAATGAGCCGCGCTTTGAGGACGCCGCTGCCGTTGCTGACGGTGCTGACACCGAAGGTTTCCGAACCGTCGTTATACGTGGCGATGATGGACTTCCCGACGCATCTGGCCCAGCCACGCCGTTGTTCGGACGCGAAGTCGGTCGCGGCCTCGGCGGTGGGGAAACTGACGACCGCCTGGATGACGCTGTTGCGGGGCCTGTCCCCAGGCTCGCGCAGAACCTGCGCTTGGACGGCCGTCCAGCCGCTCCCCTGGTAGACGGCCTGTTCTGCCGGGTGGTAAACGCCAAGGCAGTTCGGATTGTCGACGTGGGCGTTCCACATCGCATCGGGGTGCGAGTCGGGCAGGACGACCATCGCCGGGGTGCCCACGGCCGCGGCGACGGCGGCGGGGTCGGCCAGCATTCCGGGCAGGGCGCTGACGGGCACGACCGGAGCCGGGGCCGTCGTGGTGGGCAGCGGCGGGGGTGGTGCGGTGATAGCCATTTGGGTCGCGTCGGTGGTGGAGCTGCCGGCCGAGGGATGTGGCGCATCATCTGACGCAAGTGCCGCGCCGGTGGCGGTGATGGCCAGCACCGCCGCCGTGGCGGCACCCACTAGCGCCCAGGTGCGCGCGGTGCGCCGCGGGGCCGGCGGGTACGGCGCGGGGACCCACCCGACCGGCGGGTAATACAGGCCGGGCCTCGGCGGCTGGTGCGGAACCGGAGGCAGACCAAACGGCGCTGGAGTGGGCGCCGCGATGGTGGCCGCGTCGGGTGCGAGGGGCGGCGGTGCCGCCCAGGGCTGTGACGGCCCAGGCGGAACCGGCGGGGCGGACGGGTAGCCGATTCGGGCGTGCGGTTGAACGGACATGCTGCGGGTCCTCCGGGTGATCGAGCTGCAGGTGCTGCAATAAAAGCACACCGCTGCGGCGGACGCAACAAGTAATCCGTAGCGCTATGACTAGCGCGCAGCTAGTTGGTCGGGGTCATCGCCAGCTGCGCGATGAGGTTTTCGACGGCCGCCACGGCGTCGGGCGCAATGGGCCGCTCGGCCTCGGCGTCTTCGAGGACGGCAATCGGTAGCCCAGCGCCGTTGGCGGCCTCCTCGAGGCTCAGTTCGGCGCGGTGGCGCGCCGCATGGAGTCGCTGACCCAGGGTGGCCGCCGGCGAGCGCGCGGCACGCATCATCAAGTCGTTGTAGGTGCGGCGCACGGTGCTCAACGCCAGGACGACCGAGGGGCTGCCCTTGGCGTTGCGGGCGGCGCTGGCCGCCAGCCTTTCGAGTTTGCGCAGGTCGGCCAGGATGCCGCTGGCCTTGGGTGTGAAGTCGGGGTTGGTCGGATCGGGCAGGTCGGTCATGGCTGTGGTGATGGCGTGCATGGCTAGTTCGACCGCCTCGGCCATCAGCGGCGCCTGGACGGTGTCGGTGAGCACCTCGGTGGCTTCCTCGGTGGGGCCGGCGGCGACGGCGGCGGCCCCCCCGGTCACACCGTCGGTCATCCCTGGGGTGCCGGGGGCCCCGTTGCGGATGCGGGTGATGGTGCCCGGCGGCCAGTTCAGCGCCCTTTCCAGCTTGGTCAGCGTGGCACGGCGCGGCCAACTGCGGCCCTTCTCGAAGGCGATCAGGGTGCCGGCATTGATGATCTTGTCGCGGGCCAGGCTGCGCTGGGTGAGATCCAATTGATTGCGACGGGCGGCCACCGCACGTCCCGCCCGCACGACGCCGGGATCCATCTCGCCGTCCCACCATTGCTCCGCGTCGGGTTCGGCCAGGTGGCCGACACCGCTGACGTGCCCTGTCGTTTCGATCGGATCCACCGGGGTGAGGTGGACCGGAATCCCGTCGGGGGCCCCGAGGTGAAGTGGGGTCGCGCCGGTGATCAATACCGAGCTGCGGCGCACACCGTCGACGAACACGCCGTTGGTGCTGGTATCGATGGCCTGCCAGCCGTCGTGACGCGGCTCGAGGCGGACGTGCCAGCGCGAGATGCGGTCGTCGGTGAGATGCACGGCGGCCGCGGTATCCCTACCGATGACGGCCACGCCGGCCGCCGGGTCCAGGGTGTAGGAGCGCTGCCCGACCCGGACCGCCAGGCGGGGCGCCGATCCGGCTTGTTCGGGTGTCACCTCGGACCCTCCTCCGGGCTCTGACCTGTTCTCTGCTACAGCATTCCGCGAGCGCCTTCCGTCCAGATGCTACATCTTTCCCGCGCCGTCAAGGCGTCGCATACCAGCGAAGAACGCCTAGCTCATGCATAGCGCGACGAGTTAATCGTTGCGCTATGCCTACCGCTGCGGTTACAGTCGTTGCATTCGTGACGCTCTGTGCCTGAGGTGGGAGGAAAGCGATGACTGCATGGGCGGTGCGGCGCTCGGAAGCGGAGCAGGAGCATGCCCCGGCCTGCACTGGCGAACCGGATCGGTGGACGACCACCGAGCCCGACGCGGAGGCCGTCGCGCTGTGCCGGGCCTGTCCTCGGCGCTGGCAGTGCGCGCGCGAGGCCTGCCAAACGCCGGCCGCTCAGGGGCTGTGGGCCGGCGTGGTGATCCCGGAGTCGGGGCGCCGGCGCAGGTTCGCGTTGCGGCAGTTGCGGTCGCTGGCCGAACGGGGTGGCTATCCGGTCGGGCCGCGCCGCCGCCAAAGCCCCGCAGCGCCCGAGTGACGCCGTGGGCGCGTGGTTCGGTTAAACCGGCGTCCAGTCGTCCCAGGTCTCGGCGAAATCGAGGGTCACTTGCGGGATTTGGGCGGTGCCGATGATCTCGCGAAAGTGATCCTGCCAGCCCCACCACATGCAGATGTGAAAGACGTGCTGGTACCAGCTGAGCTGATAGCCGTCCGGTATGACTTCGCCCTTGTTCTCCGGAGAAAACACCGCCACGGCCAGCAGGCCGATCACCACCGAGGCGGGAAGCTGAATCTTGCCGCTTCGCCAGATGTGCACCCCGGCGGGGCGATCGCTGTGCGGAGTGAGCTCGAATCCCACGGGCAGCTCGTCGTCGTGGCCGTGGCTCCACCGGTGTATGCCGTAGAGGACGTCGGCGATGTCCGGACGGCTGTCGGGCGAGTCCGACCTGACCGCGACGGGGAAGCGGCTCTGCTCAAAGTCGATGCCGGGGGCTGCCATCACACGGAAGATGTCCAGCGAGTCTCGGATCGTGCGTTTGAACCGAGTCGCGACCCCGAGCTGCGGATACCGCTTTCGGGCGGTCCCCTCCACGGCGTTGCAGGCGTGCACCATGGCCGAGTCCCACTCACGCCGTTCCCACAGATCGAGTGAGCGCCTGACCGAATCCCCGACATCCACGCAGGAAGGCTATCCGCCCACGCGTTGCTACGGGCGTGGTTCGAAGGGCCGGCGTGGGGGAATCGTCACGGTCTGGGTGACCGTGCTGGTTTCGGTGCTCGGCGGGACGGTCGTCGTGGGAGTGTCGGTGCTCGGCGGGACCGTCGTCGTGGGAGTGTCGGTGCTTGGCGGCGGGACCGTTTCAGTCACCGTCTGGGTCGGCTGCCCGCCACCTCCGCCGCCGTGGTGCCGGGGCGGCGCCGCTGCCGTGGTCGTCACCGTGGTGGTCGGAGCGGGCGTGGTCGTCGTTGTGGTGGTGGGTGTGGGGGCCGGCGACGGCGAACCCGAGACCAGCTTGACCACCGCGTAGGCCGCGAGAGCGAGCAGGATCACTCCGAGCGCGCCGGCCGCAACGAGCGCGACCGGCCGGCGGTACCACGGCGTCGGTGGTTCCGGTGGTTCCGGTGGTTCCGGCGGCTCCGGCGCAGCCTCATACGACTCATACCCATATCCGCCGTATGCGGCCTGGGTGGGCTCGGAGTAGAAGTCGGGGTTCTCGGGGTAGGGCGGCACGAGGGCAGATGTTAGTTGTGGTTTCTATGGGGCGGCCGTATAGGGCTGGCCCTCTTCGATAAGCGACCGGTCGACTATTATCGACACATGCCCCGCCCCCCGAATCCGGACGTGCGCCGCCGCCTGCTCGAAGCCGGGCTTCAACTCGTGCACGCCCGCGGGTTCGCCGCCAGTGGCGTCAAAGACATCACCGACGCGGCCGGCGTGCCCAAAGGGTCCTTCTACGCGTATTTCCCCAGCAAAGAGGCCCTCGCCGCGGCGATTCTCGAACACTATTGGTCCGACATCGAGACGCGACTTCTGCCCCTCCTCGACGCGCAGGGATCGCCGCAGGACCGAATCACCCGCTTCTTCCATGCGCTCGCCAACGAACACGAGGCCGGCGACTTCCTGCTCGGCTGCTTGATCGGAAAACTGTCACTCGAGCTCGGCGGTTCGAGTGAACCGGTGCGCGCCGAACTGGTCCGCATCCTCGACATCTGGAACGCCGCCCTCACCGCGTGCGTGCGTTCCGGCCAGGACGCCGACGGGGGTATCCGGACGGACCTCGATGCCGGGGAGCTCGCTTCGCTGCTGATCGAAGCGTGGGAGGGCGCGGCCCTGCGCGGGAAAGTGACCCGCGATCGCTTCCCCTACGACCGATTCGAAGCGGTCACCGTCCCGGCGCTTCTCCGCTGAATTCTGGTGGGTAAGGAATGCGGCACGCCGCAGACTCGTTAAACAGACGACCGGTCATCTATTACCGAACCAACGAGAATCCGCGACGGGCAGCGTCGCCGCACAAGATCGTCGGCCCCGAGTCCAACGACCTCGTGCTGCAGTTGCGCAAGCGGGGTGTGAACCAGGTCGTCCTCGCAGGGATGGCCGCCAACCTGTGCGTCGTGGGCCACCTGCGCGAACTCATCGAGCAGGGCTTCGAGGTCGCCGATGTCCAGGACGCCACGGCGGGCCCGCGCCTGCCCGAAGGCGATGGCTACCTGGCCGCGCTGGTCAACTTCCGGTTCCTCGCCAGTGCGGTGTGGACCACCGCCGAGGCCGTCGCCCTGCTCAAACAGGGTGGCTGACAAGTAGATCCACGAGTAGGGAGGCCGAACATCATGACGTCGAACGAGAAGCTGTATCAGCACAGGTTTGCCTTGAACGACGGCAGCGGTGACATTCCGGCGCTGGGGTTCGGGACGTCGTTGTCGGATCGCCTCAAGACGAGCACTGCCGTCAAGGCCGCGGTGGAGGTCGGGTTCCGCCACCTCGACGCCGCCGAGCGTTACCGCAACGAAGCCGAGGTAGGCGCGGCGCTCAAAGAGTTGTTCGCCGAGGGCGCGGTCCGGCGCGAGGACCTATTCGTCACCACCAAGCTCTGGAACAACAACCATCGACCCGAACGGGTCGGGCCCGCGCTGCAGGCCAGCCTGGACAGACTCGGGCTGGAGGCGGTGGATCTGTATCTCGTGCACACGCCGTTCGCGTTCCGGCCCGGCGACGACCAGGATCCCCGCGACCCGCACGGCGCCGTCATCTACGACGACGGCGTCACCCTGACCGAAACGTGGGCCGCGATGGAGGCCCTGGTCGACGCGGGACTCACCCGGTCGATCGGCCTGTCCGACATCGATGCCGAAGGCACCCGTCAGGTCGTCGACACTGCCCGCATCAAGCCGTCGGTCGTCGAGGTCGAGGCCCACCCCTATCACCCGCAATGGGACCTGCACGAATTGTGCGAAAAGGAAGGCATCGTCCTGCTGGCATTCGCGTCGCTGGGCCACGCGCTCGAACCGCGCCTGCTCGACGACCCACTGGTTGTCTCGTTGGCGCGCCGCTTTGAAAAGACCCCCGCTCAGGTGCTGTTGGCCTGGGGCATCCAGCGCGGCACCGCGGTCCTGACCTCGTCGGTGAAGCCGGCTCGCATCAGCGAGAACTTCGACATCACCGCGTTGCCCGACAGCGCAATCCAGGAGATCAACGAGCGCCTGGAAACCCGCTACCGATTCAACTCCGTGGTCGACGCGGGACAACCGGGATTTGCCGAGGTGCCAAGCTAATTGGGCCGGTCATGGCTGCGCACAGATCAGTCCGAGCGCCCGCTCGAACAGGTGCACCGTGGCCGCGTGCAGCAGGTCGCCGACCGCTCTCTCGGCCTTGCCCGCGCACGCCCTTGCCAGCGTGCCCTCGATCACGATGCCGAGCTTGAAGCAGGCCAGCACGGTGTACCAGGTGATGTGCGACAGGTCGCGGGTGGTGTTGGCGGCGTACCGCTGGAACAGGTCGTCGGTGCTGGCCAGTCCGTCCTGGCCGCCCAGGGCGTGGCTGAAAACAGCGGACCCGTCGGGCTGGCGCCACGTGGCGAGCAGCCAGCCCAGGTCCAGCAGCGGGTCCCCGATCGTGCACATCTCCCAGTCGACGATCGCGACCACTTCGGGCCCGGTGCGGGAGAACATGACGTTGGCGGCGTGGTAGTCACCGTGCATGATGCCCGGCTTCCACATCCTCGGCCGGCGGCGCTCCAGCCAGGCCGCGACCTTGTCGATTCCGGGGATGTCGGGACCGGGGTAGTTCTCGTACTGCCGGTAGGAATCCAGCTCGGAAAGCCAGCGCGGCACTTGGCGTTCCAGGAAGCCGTCCGGCTTGCCGAAGTCGGCCAGGCCCACGGCGACGTGGTCGACCGCGCCCAGCTTGGCGAGCGCGTCCGCCATCGACAGCCCCATCTGGAACCGCACGCCCGCGTCGCCGGCGTGCAAGGGCGGCAGCCCCTCGCCGGCGTTGAACCCGTCGACCGGCTCCATCAGGTAGAACACGGCGTCGCCGAGCACACCGGGGTCATCGCAGGTCGCGATCAGGTGCGGGTGTGGCACATCCGAGCCGGCCAGGGCCGCAAGGACTTTGGTCTCCCGCAGGATCACGTTGTTGCTGCGCGGTCGCAGATGCCGGGGCCCGCGCCGCAGCACATACGGTCGGCCGGACCGGGTGAAGCGCAGCATGACGTTCTGCGTTCCGCCGGTGACGGCGGATATGTCCTCCAGCGGCCCTTCGCCCAGGCCTCGGCCAGACATCCATTCCGCGACGGCCTCGAGGGTGACGGGTTCCACGGTCATCGCTTGGGTTTCAGGGTGTACCGGAACGTTTGCGCCCAGATCATGCCGTCACGAAACACGAACGTGTCCACACCGTCGTCAGCCCGGTTGACCGCCGCCTCCGCGGCCCACTCGAGGAGCAGCAGGTCACCGTCGAAGATCTGCGTTTTGATGTCCCAGGCCGCGTTGGGCAGGTCGTCGAGCAACGCGACGAAGGCCGCGCGTATGGCGTCCCTGCCATGAAAGGCGCCGGCCGGAGTGATCACCACGGAATCATCGGTGTAGTCGGCAACGATCGCGTCGAGGTCGCCCTCGACCACGGCCTTCACGTGCTGGGCGAATACTTCCTGCGGTGTACGTGTCATGGCACTCCTTCGGAACCCCTGTGGGCGTTCTGGGAAAAAGCGTAGTCACCGACGGCGAGCTGCCGGGGCCGTCGGGAGGGTGGAACAATAGTGTGCGTAACTAACTGACTATCGGGCTGGGAGGAAATGGCGATGCCGCGTACCGACAACGATTCCTGGGAGATCACCCAAAGCGTGGGAGCCACCGCGTTGGGTGTCGCCGCGGCGCGCGCCGCTGAGACCGAGAGCGCGAATCCGCTCATCAACGACCCCTTCGCCCGGGTGTTCGTCGACGCCGCCGGCGAGGGGATGTGGAGCATCTACGCCGACCCCGAGTTGCTGGCCAAGGTAGTCGAGCTGGAACCGGGCGTGCGGGACCGTTTGCAGCTGATGATCGACTTCATGGCGACGCGCACAGCGTTTTTCGACGAGTTCTTCCTCGGCGCCGCCGAGGCCGGCGTTCGCCAGGTGGTGATCCTGGCCGCCGGGCTGGACGCGCGCACCTGGCGGCTGCCATGGCCCGAAGGCACGGTCGTCTACGAGCTGGACCAGCCCAAGGTGCTGGAATTCAAATCTGACACCTTGCGCCAGCACGGCGCCGAACCCCGGGCGCGGCTGGTGAACGTGCCGATCGATCTGCGCCAGGATTGGCCGAAGGCGCTGCAGGAAGCGGGGTTTGACGCATCACAACCGGCGGTCTGGTCGGCCGAGGGGCTGGTGCGTTACCTGCCTGCGCAGGCCCAAGACCTGCTGTTCGAGCGCATCCACGCGCTCAGCGCGCCGGGTAGTTGGGTGGCCTCCAACGTGCCCGGCGAGGGCTTCACCGATCCCGACCTGGTGCGGCGCCAGCGTGAGGACATGCAGCGGATGCGGGCCGCCGCCGCCAAGCTGGTCGACGCGGAGATCACCGACTTCGAGGACCTCTGGTATCCGGAGGAACGCAGGGCGGTCGACGACTGGCTGCGCGACCACGGCTGGGAGGTGTCGACGGCGACGTTTACGGAGCTGATGACCCGCTACGACCGCCGCATTCCGCACGGCGCCGACGCCGCGATGCCGCCCACCCTGTACGTGTCCGCGCAGCGTCGGGGCGATTAAGCCAACGGGCAACCGCCGCTCGGGATTTCGACCCTGCGGCGGGCGGTCGACTAGCTTCCGGCCGGCGCTCGCAGGCTTTCGACGTCGTTCTTGATCGCCGCCATCGCGTCGACGGGGGTGAGGTTTTGCCCCTGGCTGTTCTGGCCGAGTTGCGGCCAGCCGGCACCGTCCGGCCCGCGCAGCTGGTCCCAGATGTCGCGGACCTTGCTCAGCAGTTCGGCTTGCTCGTCGTCGGTGAGCGCCATCAACCATCCCCCGTTCGTCGTGATGCCGCAGGCGGCGGCGAATTCTTGCGGTGTCAGCCCGTCGGCCGAATTCATGTCGCACCTGCCGAACGGTGGACACCCCTGCGGCAGGCTAGAGCTGTAACCCGTCCCGTCGGTGTACTGGTGCGCGACCTGGCCGGGAAGATTCGGATTGCATCCGTACCCCGCCCCGATGACCCGTAAGCCGTCCGGCCGCGTCCGCCACACGGTGAAGAAGTCATAGGCGTTGGCATATCCGATGATTCGCGCGGGCGAGCCGGCGTAGTCGGCCAGGTTCCAGTACAGGCTGTTGATCCAGCTCGACCCGTCGCCGGGCGGGTTGCCGCCCGATTCGACGTCGAGCATCAGCGCCACCCGCGGGTGGAGTCCGCCACCGGCGTCGATCATCGAGCGCACGGTATTGGCGTTCGCCAACCAGTTCGGACGTACGTAGGTGTACACGATGCCGAACGCCAATCGTCCGCTGCCCAAGGCGCGGCGCATCCACGCGTAGTTGGCCGCAAAGTTGTGATCTTGATAGGTCCCGTCGCAGACTCGGATGGAAAGCACCTGGTACGGGTACGAATCATCCACGGGCACTTGGAATTCGGAGACGTCGGCGAACAGGGTGTCGGTCACCGCTTCAATCCCCCTTTACCGCAACGTCACTCGCCATGCTACCCATTCGGGCTGACAGCCCCAGGGCATCGGCAACGCGGTAAGGTCGCGATCATGGCTGATCGGCCGGCCCGGGTAACTGACGTGCATCGGATCGCAGCGTCCATGCCGCACGTCACGCGTCTGGAAGGTCCGAAGGGCAACGCGATTTATCAGGTGGGCGGAAAGTCCTTCGTGTTCTTCCGCACTCCGCAGCCCGACGCAACCGATCCGGACACCGGCGAGCGCTACGCGGACGTGATCATGCTCTGGGTGGAATCGGAAAGCGACAAGCTGGCGCTCATCCAGGATCCCGGGTCACCGTTCTTCACCACGAGCCACTTCGACGGGCATCCTTCGGTGTTGGTGCGGGCCAGCCGACTGTCGGAGATCACCACCACGGAATTGACCGAGCTGATCCAGGACGCGTGGTTGTCGCGCGCGTCGAAGAGGCGCGCCGAGAAGTGGCTCGCCGACCATTCCTAGCGTCGTGCGCTATTCAAACGGGCACGCGTTGGCGGGCATCAACGTGTTTAGAGTGTTTAGACACGAGTCGAAGGGGTAACGCTAGGCGCACGGGAAATTTTCTCGAACACAATGGAGGTCACCATGCGTGGTCGCGGAGTGATCGGCGCGGTTGTCCTGGTGTGGTTGCTCATCGGAGTTTTCGCGGCCTACCAGCGCGACTACTTCAAGGGTGGGTCACAAAGTTGTGTCACCGCGGGAAACATTGCGTTGACAGTGATCGCGGGACCGTTGAACTATGCGGGGGTTAATCCCAAAGTCGGGGATTGCCACGTTCCGCAGCCCAGCTCAATGCAGGCGATCAACCTCTAACCCCTCACACAAAGGAAATCGAAATGATCATCTTAGGAATTGTCCTACTTGTTCTTGGATTTATCTTCGGCATTCACTTGTTGTGGGTGCTCGGCATCATCTTGCTCGTCATCGGCGCGGTGCTGTGGATCATGGGCTCGGTGGGCCGTCCGGTAGCGGGCAGGCGGTACTGGTATTAGGCAGCAGCCGAAACGGGATCGCGTGACTGCCGAGCAGTCACGCGATCTTTTCACAGGACACGCAAAGCAATGGCATAGCGTCGGCTCAGTCGGCTGGCGATACTGGAATCTGTGACGCAGTCCCGAGCCTCGGTCGAGCGCGTTGTGATGTGCCGTGCCGACGGCAACCCGATCAACGTGCTCGTCGTCGATGACGAAGCCGTGTTGGCCGAAATGGTGTCCATGGCACTGAGGTACGAGGGCTGGAACATCTCGACCGCCGGCGACGGAGCGGCCGCGATCGCTACGGCCCGCGCCCAGCGCCCGGACGTGGTCGTTCTAGATGTGATGTTGCCCGACATGAGTGGCCTCGATGTGCTGCACAAGTTGCGCGAGGAGAACCCGCAGCTGCCGGTGCTGCTGCTGACGGCCAAGGATGCGGTGGAAGACCGCATCGCCGGGTTGACTGCCGGTGGCGATGACTATGTGACCAAGCCGTTCAGCATCGAAGAGGTGGTGCTGCGGTTGCGGGCGTTGCTGCGTCGCACCGGGGTGACGACGGTGGACAGCGGGGCGCAGCTGGTGGTCGGGGACCTGGTGCTCGACGAGGACAGCCACGAGGTGACGCGTGCCGGCGAACCGATCTCGTTGACCTCCACCGAGTTTGAGCTGCTGCGGTTCATGATGCGCAACTCCAAGCGGGTGCTGAGCAAGGCCCAGATCCTGGACCGGGTGTGGAGCTATGACTTCGGCGGCCGATCCAACATCGTCGAGCTCTACATTTCCTACCTGCGCAAGAAGATCGACAACGGTCGGGAACCCATGATTCATACGCTGCGCGGCGCGGGCTATGTCCTCAAGCCAGCCCGCTAAGAAACGGCGAGTCTGGTCTCTTCGGCTGCGGCTGCTGGTCGGGCAGATCGTCGTTCTGGCCGCCGTGTGTGTGGGGATAACCGCGGCCACCGAGCTGGCTCTGCTGCATCACCTGGTGGCGCAGCTCGACGGGCAACTCGCGGGCACGTCGTATCGCTCGGCGCTGATGTACCCCGAGCCGAAACGCCCGGGCTGGCACCGCGAGGGGCACTTCTACCCCAGGCCGGGACCCGGTCCCCGTTTCCTCGATGCACCGGGTCAGCCCGCGGGCATGGTGGCCGCGGTGATCAGCAATGGCAAGGCCGTCGACGCCGGCTACCTCACCAGCGCCGGTTCCCGGGCGACGTTGACGCCGACCGCCCAGGATCAACTGGAACGGATCGCCGGCAGCCGCACGCCGCAGACGGTGAACCTCGACGGCCTGGGTCGCTACCGGGTGGTCGCCGCCCCCAGCCGCAGCGGTGGCGACGTCATCGTCACCGGCCTGTCGATGGCCAACGTCGACGCCACGATGATCCGGATGCTGGTCATCCTCGGGGTCGTCACCGTGATCGCGCTGGGTGCCGCGACCAGCGCCGGCATCGTCATCATCAGGCGCGCGCTGGCGCCCCTGCGCCGCGTCGCCCAAACCGCGAGCCAGGTAGTCGGATTGCCGCTGGACCGCGGAGAGGTCGAGCTGCCGGTGCGGGTGCCCGAAACCGACGCGAACCCGTCCACCGAGGTCGGCCAGCTCGGGTCGGCGCTCAACCGGATGCTCGATCACATCGCGGCCGCGCTGTCGGCGCGGCAGGCCAGCGAGACCCGCGTCCGCCAGTTCGTCGCCGACGCCAGCCACGAATTGCGCACCCCGCTCGCCGCGATCCGCGGCTACACCGAACTCACCCAGCGGATGGGCGACGACCGCGAGGCGAGACAGGTCCACCGGTTCGCGTTCCAGCGGCCGGCCGGAGTCCAGGCGGGCCAGCAGCAGCAGGTCTTCGACGAGGCGCGTGATCCGCTGGGTCTCCGACGCCACCCGGCTCATCGCGTGCGCCACCGCCTCGCGGTCGTCGCCCATCCGCTGGGTGAGTTCGGTGTAGCCGCGGATCGCGGCGAGCGGGGTGCGCAATTCGT
>NZ_LZIR01000005.1 GCF_001667035.1 Mycobacterium sp. 852002-51057_SCH5723018 | reverse complement strand
CGGCTATGACGGCGGCGCGGGCGGCAACGGCGGGGCGGCCGGCGCCGGCGGCGCCGGGGGCGCGGCCCCCGCCCGCCCCGATGGCTACGGGGGCGGCGGCGGTATCGGCGGCGACGGCGGCGTCGGCGGCAATGCCGGCAACGGTGGGGCGGCCGGCACGGGCGGCACGGGCGGCGGCGGCGGCACCGGCGGCGCTGGTGGGGCGGCCGGCGCCGGTGGTTCCTCGACCGCTCGGCAGGGTTGGGCCGGCCCGGCCGGCAACGGCGGCAGCGGCGGCAACGGCGGGCAAGGCGGTGCGGCCACCGACGTGAGCGGGACCAACGGCGGCGGCGGGGCCGGTGGGGCCGGTGGCTTGGGCGGCAACGGCGGGACCAACGGCTACAACACCTACGATTCCCACGGCACGGGCACCGGCGGCAACGGCGGCAACGGCGGCAACGGCGGGGCCGCCGGCCTCGGCGTGGGCAACGCGGGTAGCGCCGGCAACGGCGGCAACGCCGGCAACGGCGGCAGCGGCGGCACCGGCACCGACAGCCCCGGCGGCTGGATTGCCGGCTGGGGCGGCAACGGCGGCAATGGCGGCACCGGTGGCAACGCCGGCGGCGCCGGCGCCATCAACGGCAACGGCGGCAACGGCGGCAACGGCGCGAACGGCGCCAACGGCGATAACGGCACCGACCCATCTGGCATTCACACCTACGGCGGCTACGCGGGCGCCGGCGGTAACGGCGGCAACGGTGGCAACGCCGGCACCGGCGGCATCAATGGCAACGGCGGCGATGGCGGCCTCGCCGGTAACGGCGGCGACGGCGGCAACGGTTTCGACCAAACCGGCCTGGGTGCCGACGCCGGCTGGGGTGGCGACGGCGGGCACGGAGGTAACGGCGGCAGCGCCGGCAGCGCCGGCCCCGGCGGCACCGCGGGCCGCGGCGCTGCCGGCGGTACCGGCGGCAACGGCGGTGAGGGTGGCACCGCCGACCCCGGCTTCGCCTCCGCCAACGGCGGCGCCGGCGGTGACGGCGGCGTCGGCGGCAGCGGACCCACCGGCGCCAATGGTGGCGCCGGTGGCACGGGCGGCAACGGCGCTGACGGCGGCAGTGGCGGCAGCGCGGGTGGCGGCTTCGGCGGCGACGGCGGTAGGGGCGGCACCGGTGGTGACGGCGGCGTGGGGACCGTCGGCGCGGGCGGCAACGCCGGCTCCGGCGGTGCGGGTGGCAATGGCGGCAACAACGGCGACGGCCAATACGGCGACTACCACACCGGCGGCCACGGCGGTCACGGGGGCAATGGCGGCAATGGCGGTCTCGGCGCCACCAACGGCGGTAATGGTGGCGACGGCGGCGAGGCCGGTAGCGGAGGCAATGGCGGTGACCAGATCGGCGTCGGCGGCCGTGCCGGCACCGGCGGCACCGGCGGCACCGGCGGCTCGGGCGGCGACGGCGGCGTGGGCACCACCGGAGTCGGCGGCAACGGCGGCAACGGTGCCGCCGGCGGCGCCTCGGGCAGCAACGGCACGGGCTTCCAAGCCGGGATCGCCGGAGCCGGCAACGGTGGTGCCGGCGGCAACGGCGGCGACGGCGCGACCAGCGGCGGCACCGGCGGCCACGGCGGCGTCGGCGGCAACGGCGCCAGCGGCACCAACGACAGCGGCGGACCCAACCTTGTGGCCGGCGGTGGCGGCCGGGGCGGCGCCGGGGGTACCGGCGGCGTCGGCGGCAACGCCACCGGCACCGGCGCAAACGGCAACGGCGGGGCCGGCGGGCAAGGCGGCAACGGCGGTGATGGCGGTGACTACACCGGTGTGGGTGGCACCGGCGGATCCGGCTCGTACGGCGGCCTGGGCGGTAACGGCGGCAACGCGGGCACCGGCGGTGTGGGCGGCAATGGCGGCAACGCCGGTAACGGCGGTAACGGCGGCAACGGCGGCAACGTGGTGGCCGGCACCGGCTCCAGCGGTGGCGATGCCTCGGGCGCGCGGGGCGGTGCGGGCGGGACCGGCGGTAACGCCGGGGGCGCCACGGGCACCAACGGCAACGGCGGCAACGGCGGCAGTGGCGGTAGCGGCGGTAGCGGCGGCAGCGGCGACCCGACCCTGGCGACCAACAGCGGCGCCGGCGGATCCGGCTATGACGGCGGCCAGGGCGGCAACGGCGGCGCGGCCGGCACCGGCGGTGTCGGCGGCAGCGGCGGCAACGGCGGCGCCGGAGGCAACGGGGGCACCGGCGCCGACGCCGCGGCCCAGAGTGGCGCCAGCGGCGGTTTCGGCGGCTCAGCTGGCAACGGCGGCACCGGCGGCGATGGCGGCGGTGCCACCGGCACCAACGGCAACGGTGGCAACGGCGGCCTGGCCGGCAACGGCGGCAAGGGCGGCAGCGGTGTCTACGGAACCGCCACCGACGGTGGCAATGGCGGCGATGGCGGCGTCGGCGGCGGCGGCGGCTCGGGCGGCAATGCCGGCACCGGCGGCACCGGCGGCTCCGCCGGCCTCGGCAGGCAGGGGGGCGCCGGCGGCGACGCTGGCGCAGGCGGCAACGCCGACCCCGGCTTCGTCGGCGGCAACGGCGGCAGCGGCGGTTGGGGCGGCACCGGTGGTGCCGGCGGCAGCGGGCCCATCGGCGCCGCCGGTGGCGCCGGCGGCAACGCTGGCAATGGTGGTGACGGCGGCACCACCGGCGCCTCGCAGGGTGGCGGCTTCGGCGGCACCGCCGGCCACGGCGGCGTCGGCGGCAACGGCGGCACCGGGACCAGCGGCGCAGGCGGCAACGCCGGCTCCGGCGGTGCGGGCGGCAATGGCGGCAACAACGGAGACGGCCAATACGGAACCTTCGCGCCCGCCGGGCAGGGCGGTCACGGGGGCAACGGCGGTCGGGGCGGCCTCGGCGCCACCAACGGCGGAAACGGCGGCAACGGCGGCGCGGCCGGTGCCGGCGGCGATGGCGGCGATCAGATCGGCACAGGCGGTGGCGGCGGCACCGCGGGCCCCGGCGGGTACGGCGGCTATGGCGGCGACGGCGGCGTGGGCATCACGGGAACTGGCGGTAACGGCGGCAATGGTGGCGCCGGCGCTGGCTACGGCAACGCCGGCACGGGCGACCACGGCCAGGCCTTTGTGTCCGGCGGAGGCGGCAACGGCGGCAACGGCGGCGACGGCGCGACCGGCGGCGGCACCGGCGGCAAGGGTGGCGACGGCGGCCACGCCGGCAACGCCGCCCCCGGTGACTTCAACGTGGGCGGCTTTGGCGGGGGCGGCGGCACCGGCGGCAACGGCGGTAACGGCACCGGTGTCAACGCCTCGGGAGGCAACGCCGGCGCCGGCGGCAACGGCGGCAACGCCGGCGGCGGCGGCACCGATCCCGGCGGCCCGGACCTCACTGCCGGCCCCGGCGGTGTCGGCGGCAACGCCGGCGACGGCGGCAACGGCGGCAACGCCACCGGCACCGGCGCCAACGGCAACGGTGGCGCCGGCGGCCAAGGCGGCAACGGCGGTGATGGCGGTGACTACACCGGTGTGGGTGGCACCGGCGGATCCGGCTCGTACGGCGGCCTGGGCGGTAACGGCGGCAACGCGGGCACCGGCGGTGTGAGCGGCAACGGCGGCAACGCCGGCAACGGCGGTAACGGCGGCAACGGCGGCAACGTGGTGGCCGGCACCGGCTCCAGCGGTGGCAACGCCTCGGGCGCGCCGGGCGGTGCCGGCGGGACCGGCGGCAACGCCGGCGACGCCACGGGCACCAACGGCAACGGCGGCGCCGGCGGGCTCGGCGGCAACGGCGGCAACGGCGCCAGCGGCGACCCGACCCACGCGTACAACAACGGCGCCGGCGGATCCGGCTCGAACGGCGGCAACGGCGGCAACGGCGGCGCGGCCGGCACCGGCGGTATCGGGGGCATCGGCGGCAACGGCGGTAACGCCGGTGACGGCGGGACCGGCGGGGCCGGCGCAGTCAATGGCGGCGACGGCGGCAACGGGGGCAGCGGCGGCACCGGCGGCGACGGCTTGGGCGTCGGGACCGTCGGCGGCTTCGGTGGCACCGGTGGCAATGCCGGCACCGGCACCGCACCCGGCGGCGTCGACGGCCAGCCCGGCAACGGTGGCGCCGACGGGACTCCGACTCCGTAACCGATGCCAGCGGCCGATGCGGCCGCCAGCGAGCCGCAATTTGCAGTAGCGGCGCAGGCGGCTCCGGCGGCTACAACGACGACGGGGGCGCCGGCGGCGTTGCGGGCGTCGTCGGTGCCGGCGGCGGCGACGGCGGCGCGAACACCCAGGGGTCCGCTGGCAACACCGGCGCGTCTGCGTCCTGACAGGCTGAGCCCTAGAACAGCTCCTTGGCCAGCAGCTCCAGCGTCGCGACCCGCGAGGGCGCGGTGGCGGGATCGGTGCCGAGGTGGGCCGACGCGACCGGGTGGACCATCACCTCGTCGACGTCGAACCGTTCGGCCAGCGCCCGCACCTGCTCGGCGGCCTCTTCCGGCGTACCGAGAACGGCGCGGCGCAGCCCGCTCTCCACGATGTGTTGCTGTTGTTCGGTCAGCTGCGCGACTTCGGCCTCCTCGACGAGCGGCACCGGTCCGAGCGGCTGCCCGGTGCGCAGCCGGGCCATCATCTGCAGGTTGGGCAGCATCAAAGCCGTTGCCTCGTCGCGGGTTTCGGCCACCGCGGCGTTGACGGTGAGGAAGGTCACCGGCTCCGGCGTGAGCTTGCCCGGCCTGAACCGGGAGCGATAGACCTCAAGCGCCTCTTCGGTGCCCTGGCCGGAGAAGTGATGCGCGAAGACATACGGCAGCCCCTTGGCCGCGGCCAGATGCGCGGAGTACATCGACGAGCCCAGCAGCCACAGCCGCGGCTCGCTCGCCGCCGCCGGGGTGGCCTTGAGCCGGTAGTCCCCCGACCGCAGCGGCACCACCACGCCGCGCGCGCCCATCAGTGCGGCCACGTCGTCGAGGTATTCGGGGAAGCGCTCGATGTCTTCGTCGCCGCGGCTGCCGCGCAGGGCATACGACGTCACCGGGTCGGAGCCGGGCGCGCGGCCGATGCCCAGGTCGATGCGGCCCGGGGCGGCCGCTTCCAGCAGCGCGAACTGCTCGGCCACCGCCAGCGGCGCGTGGTTGGGCAGCATGACGCCGCCGGACCCCAGCCGCAGCTGGGTGGTCTGCGCGGCCAGGTAGGCGATCAGCACCGGCGGGCTGGTGGCGCCCACCGACGGCATGTTGTGGTGCTCGGCGACCCAGTAGCGGGTGAATCCCAGCCGGTCGGCGGTCTGCGCGAGCTGCACGGTGGCAGCGAGGGCGTCGCCGGTGGTCTGGTCGGTGCGCACCGGGACAAGGTCAAGGACGGAAAGTCGCACGATGCCGTCAACGCCATTTGGCACGCGAACGTTCCCGGCCGGTGTGTGCACTCACGGCTTTCGGTGTGATCGCAGGGCGGATTTCGGCCATCTTTTGCCCAGGATTCACAGTCAAAGCCGAGGCGGTGTAGTGCCGGCGGTCAGTAATCCTTGAGGGCAAGGGACTCCACGATGCGGTCGAACACATCCTGCGGGATCGGCGCACCCCCCGGGATGTTGTCGATCACCAGCCACTGGTTGCGCTTGACGTAGTCGTGAAACTCCTTGTGGTAGTTGGCGAAGCCGAGTTCGTAGTCGTCGCCCGCGGCTTTGAGCTCACCAGCAAGGACGTAGGCGCCCAGCAGCGCGACGCTGGTGCCCTGGCCCGACAACGGCGAGCAGCAATACCCGGCGTCGCCGACGAGCGCCACCCGGCCCTTCGACCAGCGGTCCATCTTGACCTGCGACATCTCGTCGAAGTAGAAGTCCGGCGCACTCCGCATGTACTGCAGCAGTTGCGGCCGGACCCAGCCGTCGTCGGCCATCCGCCGTTCCAGCTCGGCGAACTGCGCCTCGGTGTCGCGGTAATCGATGCGCAGGTCGGGCTCCATGAACCCCACCATGGCGCGGGCCTCGGTGTTGTTGCGCGCGCTGTAGACGCCGGCCATGGTCGAGTCGCCGTAATGCCAGGTCTGCCAGTGGTCCAGGTCCAGGAAGTTCGGCACGGTGAAGATGGCCGCGTAAGTGCCCAGCCGCTCGGCGAATTGGGCCTCGGGGCCGAAGACCAATCGGCGCACGTTGGAGTGCAACCCGTCGGCGCCGACCACCAGGTCGAAGCTGCGCTCGCCGTCGCGCTCGAACGTCGCTTTGACCGAGGTGCCGTCGTCCTGCAGCGCGGTGATGCTGTCGTCGAATACGAACTCCGCGACGAGTTTCGTTGAGTCGTAGAGCAATTCGACCAGGTCGTCGCGCAGCAGCTCGATATCCGGGCTGGCGATAGGGCCCCCAGGGGGCCCAGAGAGCGCGGCCTCGGTGTCGTGGGACAGTTCGTTGCCGTCGCGGTCGACGACGGAGGCGCCGCGAATTCGCGTCCTGCGGTGGTCGGCGGCCGCGCGCAGCATCATGCGTTCCAGCACCGTCAGCGCGGGACCCCGCACATCGATGGCCTGGCCGCCCGGCCGCAGCCCGGGATGGCGCTCCACCACGGTGACCGAATAGCCGTGGTGCGCAAGCCAATACGCCGCCGTTATACCGGCCACGCTGGCGCCGGACACCAACACGTCAGTCACTTGATCCCTGCCAGCCTCTTAGCTTCGGCGAAGATGTCGTCGAGCATTACCGGAGTCAACCTACCGGTGAACATATTCTGCTGGCTGGGGTGGTAGCAGCCCAGCAAACGCACCCCAGACCCCAGCTCCGCGACGACGCCGTGGCCGAACCGCGGCCTGGGCACCTTCAAAGCTGACGGGGACCAGCCCGCCATCCGCAGCGCGATCTGCCACGCGAAGCCGCCCAGGGCCACGATCACCCGGACATGCTCGGACACCAGCCGCCATTCGGCCTGCAGCCAGGGCCAGCAGGTGTCCCGCTCCCCGGGGGTCGGCGCGTTGGCCGGGGGCGCGCAGCGCACCGGAGCGGCGATCCGAATTGCCTTGGCGGCCAACCCGTCCGCGGCGTCGACGGCGGTCGGCTGGTTCACCAGGCCGGCCCGGTGCAGCGCCGCGTACAGCTGATCGCCGGAGCGGTCGCCGGTGAACATCCGCCCGGTCCGATTGGCGCCGTGCGCGGCGGGCGCCAGCCCGACGATCAACAGCCATGGCCGCTCCGATCCCCAGCCCGGCACCGGCCGGCCCCAATACGGCTGGTCGGCGAAGGCCCGGCGCTTGAGGACCGCGACCTCCTCGCGCCAGGTGACCAGCCGCGGGCAGGCCCGGCACACGCTGATCACCGCGTCGAGTTCCGGGATCGATCCGGCCCGGCCCGCAAGCGCGGCGACCTGCGCGGCATCTGCGGCCACCGGGGTCCGCGGCGTCGCCGAATCACCCGGCCATCCGGTGCCGGGGGGAACCGGAGAACCGAACGCCTGGCCGGTGTTTGGGTGAGCGAGCACGTGAACATCGTGCACGAGCGCAGAAATTCGGTCGCTTGCCACACCGCTTTGGCGTTAGATTCAGCCGCGATATCCCATGAAAAGCAGCGGCCCAGCGTGTCTGATCCTCATTGCGACGCTGATGGCGACGGCGGGTACCGGCATCTCGATAGTCGCGTTCCCGTGGCTGGCGTTGCAGCACCACGACAGCGCGCGCGACGCATCGGTGGTGGCCGCCGCGATGACGGTGCCGCTGGTGCTCTCCACCCTGGTCGCCGGCGCCGCGGTCGACTTCTTCGGGCGCCGCCGGGTTTCGCTGATCGCCGATTCGCTGTCCGGCGCGGCGGTGGCCGCCGTCCCGCTGATCGCCGGGCGGTTCGGTGCGGATGCCCTCAGCGTCGGCTTGCTCGCCGTGTTGGCCGTCTTCTCGGCCGCCTTCGACCCGGCCGGGACGACGGCGCGCCAGTCGATGCTGCCCGAGGCCGCCGCCCGCGCGGGCTGGTCGCTGGACCGCACCAACAGCGTCTACGAGGCGATCCTCAACCTGGGATTCATCGTGGGTCCGGGCATCGGCGGGCTGATGATCGCCACCGTCGGCGGCGTCAACACGATGTGGATCACCGCGGGGTGTTTCGGGCTGTCCATCCTCACGGTCGCGGCGCTGCGCCTCGAGGGCGCCGGCAAGCCACTGGCCGCGACCCGACCCGACGGGTGGGTGTCCGGGATCGCCGAAGGCCTGCGATTCGTCTGGAGCCTCCGGGTGCTTCGCACGCTCGGGCTGCTCGACCTGGTCGTCACGGCGCTGTACCTACCGATGGAAAGCGTGCTGTTCCCGAAGTACTTCTCCGACCATCACCAACCCGCCCAACTGGGTTGGGCGCTGATGGCGCTCGCGTTCGGCGGCGTGGCGGGCGCGCTCGGGTATGCGGCGCTGTCCAAACTCACCCGGCGACGACCGGCCCTGCTGACGGGGATCCTCACCTTCGGTGCGGCGTCGGTCGGCATCGCGTTCCTGCCGCCGTTGCCGGTGATCCTGGTGCTGTGCGGGGTGATCGGGCTGGTCTACGGGCCGATCCAGCCGATCTACAACTTCGTGATGCAGACCCGGGCGCCGCACCGCCTGCGCGGTCGCGTGGTCGGGGTGATGACGGGCCTGACCTACGCCGCGGGTCCCTTGGGCTTGCTGGTGGCCGGTCCGCTGACCGACGCCGCCGGGCTGAAGGTCACCTTCCTGGCGTTGGCGGTGCCGATCCTGGTGGTCGGCCTGATCGCCTGCGGCCTGCCGTCGCTGCGCGAGCTGGACCGCGCGCCGGAGTTCGTTGCCGATTCCGGGCCTTAGGATCGGGGTGTGGATGTGTTGGCCGAGCTGATCGCCGGCCTGCCCGACGGCATGGTGGTCACCGACCCCACCATCACCGAGGGCTACCGGCAGGACCGCGCCTTCGACCCGTCGGCCGGCAAGCCGCTGGCCGTGGTCCGGCCGCGGCGCACCGAGGAGGTGCAGACCGTGCTGCGGTGGGCCTCCGCGCACGGGGTGCCGGTGGTGACCCGCGGCGCCGGCAGCGGCCTGTCCGGGGGCGCGACCGCCCTGGACAACGGCGTCGTGTTGTCGACGGAAAAGATGCGCGACATTTCCGTCGACCCGATCACCCGCACCGCGGTGTGTCAGCCGGGCCTGTTCAACGCCGAGGTCAAGAAGGCCGTCGCCGAGCACGGTCTGTGGTATCCGCCCGACCCGTCGTCGTTCGAGATCTGCAGCATCGGCGGCAACATCGCCACCAACGCCGGCGGACTGTGCTGCGTGAAGTACGGCGTCACCACCGACTACGTGCTGGGCGTGCAGGTGGTGCTGGCCGACGGCACCGCGGTGCGGCTGGGCGGTCCGCGTTTGAAGGATGTGGCGGGGCTTTCGCTGACAAAGCTTTTCGTCGGCAGCGAGGGCACGCTGGGCGTCATCACGGAGGTGACGCTGCGGCTGCTGCCCGCGCAGAACTCGTCGAGCGTGGTGGTGGCGTCGTTTGGGTCGGTCTCCGCGGCCGTCGACGCGGTGCTGGGAGTCGTTGCGCGGCTGCGGCCTTCGATGTTGGAGTTCATGGATTCGGTGGCGATCAACGCCGTCGAGGACAACTTGCGCATGGACCTCGACCGCGGGGCGGCCGCGATGCTGGTGGCGGGCTCGGACGAACGCGGGCGGGCCGGCAGCCAGGACGCTGCGGTGATCGCGGAGGTATTCTCGGAAAGCGGTGCGACGGAGGTCTTTTCGACCGACGATCCCGACGAGGGCGAGGCCTTCGTCGCCGCCCGGCGGTTCTGCATTCCGGCCGTGGAAGCCAAGGGGTCGCTGCTGCTGGAAGACGTCGGGGTGCCGCTGCCCAGGCTGGGCGAGCTGGTCACCGGCATCGAGCGCATCGCCTCGGAACGCGACTTGATGATCTCGGTGATCGCGCACGCCGGCGACGGCAACACCCACCCGCTGATCGTCTACGACGCCGCCGACGCCGCTATGACCGAGCGCGCGCATCTGGCGTTCGGCGAGATCATGGACCTTGCCGTCGGCCTGGGCGGCACGATCACCGGTGAGCATGGCGTCGGCCGGCTCAAGCGGCCCTGGCTGGACGGCTATCTGGGGCCCGAGGTGATGGAGTTGACCCAGCGCATCAAGCGGGCGTTGGACCCGCTCGGGATCCTGAACCCGGGCGCGGCGATCTAGTTCTTTGGCGTTTGGCGCCGAGTGCGCGGCCGGCCGCTTCACGGTTGACAGGTCGCGATCGTTGTCGTACGAATGAGACATGACTGCGGTTGTGTCTCACAATGTGCCGGTCGGGTTCCAGCTCGCCACCGCCGACACCTGGCCCAATCCGTGGCCGATGTACCGCGCGCTGCGCGACCACGACCCGGTGCACCACGTCGCCCCCGAAGGCAGACCCGACCGCGACTACTACGTGCTGTCCCGGCACGCCGACGTGTGGTCGGCGGCCCGCGATCACGAGACGTTCTCCTCCGCGCAGGGGCTGACCGTTAACTATGGCGAACTGGATATGATTGGACTGCAAGACAATCCGCCGTTCGTGATGCAGGATCCCCCGGTGCACACCGAGTTTCGCAAGCTGGTGTCGCGCGGATTCACCCCGCGACAGGTCGAGGCCGTCGAGCCCAAGGTGCGCGAGTTCGTCGTCGAGCGCCTCGAGCGGCTGCGCGCCGACGGCGGCGGCGACATCGTCACCGAGCTGTTCAAGCCGCTGCCGTCGATGGTGGTGGCGCACTATCTCGGGGTGCCCGAGGAGGACCGGGCGCAGTTCGACGGCTGGACCCAGGCGATCGTCGCGGCCAACACCGCGGACGGCGGGGTTGCCGGCGCGATGCAGACCGCCGGCGACGCGATCGGGTCGATGATGGCCTACTTCGCCGGGCTGATCGAGCGGCGCCGCACCGAGCCCGAAGACGACACCATCTCGCATCTGGTGGCCGCGGGAGTGGGCGCTGACGGCGACCTGGCCGGGACGCTGTCGGTGCTGGCGTTCACCTTCACGATGGTCACCGGCGGCAACGACACCGTCACCGGGATGCTCGGTGGCTCAATGCCGCTGCTGCACGAACGCCCTGACCAGCGGCGGCTTTTGGTCGACGATCAGGGGTTGATACCCGACGCGATCGAGGAGCTGCTGCGACTGACGTCGCCGGTGCAGGGGCTCGCCCGCACGACCACCCGCGACGTGACGATCTGCGACACGACCGTCCCGGCCGGCCGCAAGGTGTTGCTGCTGTATGGGTCGGCCAACCGGGACGAACGCCAATACGGGCTGGACGCAGGCGAATTCGACGTGACCCGGTGCCCACGCAATATCCTGACCTTCAGCCACGGCGCGCACCACTGCCTGGGCGCGGCCGCGGCCCGCATGCAATCGCGGGTTGCGCTGACCGAATTGCTCACCCGCTGCCCGGATTTCGAGGTCGACGAGGCCGAGATTGTCTGGTCGGGCGGCAGCTACGTGCGCCGGCCGCTGTCGGTACCGATCCGGGTGAACGCCTGATGCCGGGCAACGACTGGCTGGGCGCGCAGCGCGGCGAAGTGGCCGCGGATCGGATACTCGACGCGGCCGAGCGGCTCTACACCGAGCGCGACCAGGCATCGATCGGCATGAACGACATCGCCAGGGCCGCAGGCTGTTCCCGTGCGACGCTGTACCGCTACTTCGAGAACCGGGACGCGCTGCGCACCGCCTACGTGCACCGCGAGACCCACCGGCTCGGCCGCGCGATCGCCGAGCGGATCGGGGGCATCGCGGACCCGCGCGAACGGCTGGTCGCGAGCGTCATCGCCGCGCTGCGGATGGTTCGCGAAAGCCCCGCGCTCTCAGCGTGGTTCACTGTGAGCCGCCCGCCGATCGGCGGCGAGCTTGCCGGGCAGTCCGACGTGATCACCGCGCTGGCCGCCGCCTTCGTCAACTCGCTTGGCGCCGAAGACCCCGCCGTCGTCGAGCGCCGGGCACGCTGGGTGGTGCGGGTGATCACGTCGCTGCTGCTGTACCCCGGCCGGGACGAAGCCGACGAGCGGGCGATGATCGAGGAGTTCGTCGTGCCGATCGTGACGCCGGTTTCTGCCCGCGGCTAGTTCTTGGCCGATGGCGCTCGCGCCGGTCTGCGGTCGGTTACTATGCCGCCATCACAGAGCCGGATGTCCGCGGGCAACTTCATGCCGCGGCGGTAGATCGGGAGCGTGCCATGGTAACCATCCACTTCATCTCGGGCCTGCCGCGTTCCGGTTCGACTCTGCTGGCCGCGTTGCTGCGGCAAAATCCGCGGTTCCAGGCCGGGATGTCGGGTCCGCTGGCCGGGCTGTTCGGTGCCCTGCTCGGCGAAATGAGCGCACGCAACGAGTTTTCGGTGTTTATCGACGACGCCAAGCGCGAACGCATCCTGCGCGGGTTGTTCGACGACTTCTATTCCGACTGCACCGCCGAGGTGATCTTTGACACCAACCGCTTCTGGTGTGGCTGGATGCCCGCGGTGTCGCGGCTGTTCCCGGACGCGAAAGTGATTGCCTGCGTGCGTGATCTGCCGTGGGTGGTCGACAGCATCGAGCGGTTGATTCAACGCAACGTCTTCAGCCCGTCGTCAATTTTCAACTACAGCGCCGGCGGCACCGTCTACACCCGCGCCAAACAGGTGGTGGCGCCCGAAGGCATGGTCGGCGGCCCCTACGATGCCCTGAAGCAAGCAGCCTACGGCGCCCAACGGGACCGCCTGATGCTGATGCAGTACGAAACCCTGACCACCGACCCGGCCAAGACCATGGACGCCATCTACGGGTTTCTCGGCGAGCAGGCTTTCGACCACGACTTCGGCCACGTCGACTACGACGTCACCGAATTCGACGAACGGGCCGGCACACCCGGCCTGCACACGGTGCGGGGCACCGTGAAGGCCGAGCCCCGCGACACGCTGCTGCCACCGGATCTGTTCAACCGCTTCCTTCACGACGCGTTCTGGCGCGACCCGCAGCGGATTCCGGCCGGGCTGCGCGTCGTATGACGCAATTGCAGTAGTCACCCACAACCCACCCGGAAATTGCAGTAGTCCCTCCCGGATCCAACCGGCGCTCACGGGCCTGACAATCAGCCTTCGATGTGCCCTAGGTGACTGGAGCCGCCATGTCGTCATTCGTTTTCGCCTCGCCGGATGTCCTGGCGTCCGCCTCCCAGCAGCTGACCGGGATCGGGTCGACGCTGCAGGCCGCCAACGCGGCCGCGGCGGGCTCGACGACGTCGGTGGTGGTCGCGGCGTCCGACGAGGTGTCGGCGGCGATCTCGGCGCTGTTCGGCGGCTATGGCCAGCGGTATCAGGCGCTCAGCGCGCAGGTGGCGACGTTTCACGACGAGTTCGTGCAGGCGCTGAGTTCGGGCGGGTTCGCGTATGCGGCCGCCGAGGCCGCCAACGCCTCGCCGCTGCATCCGATCGCGGCCGCGGCGCAGGGGGCGGAAAGTGCGGTCAACGGGCCCGTGCAGCAGTTCACCGGGCGCCCGCTGATCGGCGACGGCACCAATGGCCCGGCGGGGACCGGGCAGCCCGGCGGGCCCGGCGGGTGGTTGATCGGCAACGGCGGCAACGGTGGCTCCGGCACGCCCGGTACCGCGGCCAATCCCACCGGCGGGGCCGGCGGGGCCGGCGGGTCGGCCGTCCTGTTGGGCCATGGCGGCAACGGCGGGGCGGGCGGGACCTCCTTCGCCGGCAGCGGCGCGACCGGCGGTAGCGGCGGCGCCGGTGGTGCCGGCGGGATCGTCTACGGCGGCGGCGGGTCGGGCGGTGCCGGCGGACTAGGCTCCGCGGCCACGGCCACCGCGGCCGCCGGGATGGGCGGTCAGGGCGGGGCCGGCGGCGCCAGCCATCAGCTGTTGGGCGGAGCCGCCGGTACCGGTGGCGCCGGCGGCCAGGGCGGTGCCGGCTATGACGCGGCGACCGACGCGCTGGCCGCGCCCGGCATCGCCGGCGGTCAGGGCGGCCAAGGTGGCCAGGGTGGCATCGGCGGCAGCGCAGCAGGGCTTGGCGGCACCGGCGGCGTCGGCGGCGTCGGCGGGGCCGGCGGCCTCGGCGGGGTCGGCGCGCAGGGCGCACAGGGCACGGCCTTGTCAGCCGCCGGCACCGGCGGGCACGGCGGCGTCGGCGGCGCCGGCGGCCTGGCCGGGGCGGGTGGCTCCGGCGGAATCTTCGGGACCGCTGGTGCGACGGGTGATGCCGGCAACGGCGGCGGCGGCGGCACCGGCGGGCAGGGCGGGCTCGCGGCCGCCGGCGCGGCGGGCGGCACCCGCGGTACCGGCGGCAAGGGCGGCGTGGCCGGCGGCACCGGTGGCACTGCCGGGGACGGCGGCGCCGGCGGCGACGCTTCCCTCTTCGCCAACGGTGAACGCTTCATCGGCACGACCCCGATCAACCCAACACCCAGCTCAGTCAGCGGCACCGCAGTCGGCGGGCACGGCGGAGCCGGCGGCACCAACGGCGCCACCGGTGGGCGCGGCGGTGACGCCACCTTGTTCTCCGGGGCCTATAGCCACCTCACGGATGGCACCGCGACCGGCGGCGCCGGCGGCGCCGGCACCAACAACGGCTTCGGCGGCGCCGGGGGCTCGGCCAGCATCGACGCCAACCAATTCGCCTCCACGATCAGCGACAGCACCGCCTCCGGCGGGGTCGGCGGAGCCGGCACCAACAACGGCATCGGCGGCGCCGGCGGAGACGCGCAGGTTTATGCCAACAACACCGGCACAGTCATCAACGGCAGCGCCACCGGCGGGATGGGCGGGGCCGGCACCGCCGGCGGCCACGGCGGCGCCGGAGGCTACGCCTATGTCGACGCCGCCAAGACGGGCGGCACCGTCACCGACAGCACCGCCATCGGCGGCGCGGCCGGGGCCAGCAACGGAGGCGGATTCGGCGGTGACGGCGGCGGGGCCCAGGTCAAGGCGTTCGCCACCAGCGGCTATTACGGCGGCACCGTCGCCAGCAGCACGGCCACCGGAGGCGTCGGCGGCGACGGCGGCCCCGGCGGCGTCGGCGGCTACGGAGGCCAGGCCACGATCTCCGCCAACGGCGCAAACAGCTCCTACGTAAGGAGCTCGGTCACCGGCAGCACCGCCACCGGCGGGGAAGGCGGGCAAGGCAGCACCACCGGCGGGCTCGGCGGCGCCGGAGGCTACGCCACCGTCGCCGCCAACAGCGGCAGCACCATCACCCACGGCACCGCCCTCGGCGGCGTTGGCGCGGCCGGCGCCAACAGCGGCATCGGCGGTGCCGGCGGGCACGCCGCCGTCGACGCCTCCAATACCGGCTCCATCGACGGCTCCACCGCGACCGGAGGCGATGGGGGCGCCGGCAGCGGCGCCGCCGGTCAGGGCGGCGAGGGAGGCTACAGCAGGATCCACGCGTCCGGCGCGGGCGCCTCCATCACCGACGGCTACGCCGTTTCCGGCGCCGGCGGTGCTGGAACCGGCGGCGGCATCGGCGGCGCCGGCGGAGACGCGCGCGTTTCCGCCAACGCTGGCGGCGGCGCCACCAACACCACGACGGGCACGGCCACCGGCGGCGCCGGCGGCTACGGCAGCGGCGCCGGCAGCCAGGGCGGCGGCGGTGGCGGCGCCGCCATCGACTCCACTGCCAATGTCGGGTTGTACGGCGGTAACACCTCCACCGTTACCGGCACCGCCACCGGCGGCGCCGGCGGGAACGGCACCGCCGGCGGCATCGGCGGCTACGGCGGAGCTGCCCAACTTGGCCACTTCCAATACGGGGCCGTCTCAGGCACCGCCACCGGCGGCGCCGGGGGCGCCGGCAGTGGCGCCGGCAGCCATGGCGGCGCCGGCGGCCTCGGCCTGGTCGGCGGGGACGAGGGCACCATGGCTGACGTCTCCGCGACCGGCGGCGCCGGCGGTGCGGGCGCCAACGGCGGCGCAGGCGGTGGCGGCGGACTGGCCAAAGCTTATGGCTACGGCGTGGCGAGCTACGTCGGCAACACCACCGCTCATGGCGGCGGCGGCGGTTACGGCACCGGTGCCGGAAGCCACGGCGGCGACGGAGGCTACGTCCGCGTGCGAGGCATCAACTACGGCACCGTCAATAACGTCGACGCCACCGGCGGTACCGGCGGCGCCGGCAGCGGCGGCGGCACAGGCGGCGCCGGAGGCTACGCCGGCGCCCAAGCCTTCGGCACCACCCCCGGCAACATCGCCGCCGTCACCGATAGCAGCGCGGTCGGCGGGGTCGGCGGTGCCGGCAGCGGCGCCGGCAGCGTGGGAGGCGCCGGGGGCTACGCCAATCTCGACGCCGGGCTGCCCCTTGGCAACCCCCCCGTTGACGGGGGCACCATCAGTCACGGCGTCGCCACCGGCGGCGCCGGCGCGGCCGGCAGCGGCGGCGGCATCGGCGGCGCCGGAAACTACGCCACCGTCACCGCAACCAACGGCGGTACCGTCACGACCGGCTCGGCCATCGGCGGCGCCGGCGGCTACGGCATCGGCGCCGCCGGCCAGGGCGGCGGCGGAGGCCACGCCATCGTCTCCGCCGACGGCGCAGGCAGCTCCATCACTACCGGCACCGCCACCGGCGCCGCCGGCGGCAACGGCAGCGGCGGGACCGGCGGCGACGCGGGCTACGCCAAGGTGTCCGCAACCACTGGCAGCTCCGTTACTGACGGCTACGCCACCGCCGGGGTCGGCGGTGCAGGCACCAATGGCGGCACGGGCGGCGCCGGCGCAAAGGCGCTTGTTGAGTCCATCGGCTACTCCGCCGTCGGCGGCACCGCTATCGGCGGCGCCGGCGGGGCCGGTAGCGACGGCGGCGTAGGCGGCGTAGGCGGCTACGGCGCTGTCGAAGCCATAAACCACAGCACCGTCGGTGCGAGCTCCGCCACCGGCGGCGCCGGCGGTGCGGGCACCACCGGCGGCTACGGCGGTGACGGCAGCAAGAGCATCGTTGAGGCCGGCAATTACAGCTCCATCGGCAACTTCACCGCTACGGGCGGCGCCGGTGGGGCCGGCACCGGCCTCGGCAGCCACGGCGGCGTCGGAGGCGTCGGCACCGCCGAAGACTTCAACGGCGGCGCCAGCATGACTGACGGCACCGCCACCGGCGGGGCCGGGGGGGCAGGCAGCACCGGTGGCACCGGCGGCGCTGGCGGCAACGCCATCTTCCAAGCTCAGTTCGGTGGCACCGTCAGTGACAGTACGGCCGTCGGCGGGGACGGCGGGGCCGGCAGTGGCGGCGGCACCGGTGGCACCGGCGGCCAGGCCCTCATCCAAGCCCTCGACGGCGGCATCACTGACAGCACCGCCACCGGCGGCGTCGGCGGGGCCGGCAGTGGCGGCGGCACCGGCGGCGTCGGCGGCTTCACCAGCGTTGCGGCCTCGGATACCGGGAGCTCCGTCACTACCGGCACGGCCATCGGCGGTGCCGGCGGCAGCGGCACCGACGCCGGCAGCCTTGGCAACACCGGAGGCTTCGCGACCGTCCAGGCGGCCGGGGGCGCGACCGTCACCGGCGGCTACGCGACCGGTGGGGTCGGCGGGGCCGGCAGCGGTGGCGGTGCCGGGGGCGCCGGCGGGTGGGCCGAGATCGAGGGCAACGCCGGCGGCTACGCCTCGGGAACCGCCACCGGCGGGAGCGGCGGCGCCGGCTACGACGGCCACCTGGGCGGCGCCGGCGGCGGGGCGAACATCATCGCCCACAGCACCACTCAGGGCGATGCGCCCAACGCGAGTGGCACCGCCACCGGTGGCCACGGCGGCAACAGCGGCACCGGAGCCTACGGCGGGAATGGCGGCAGCAACGCCATCAGCAGCTTCTACGGCACCGCCGGTAAAGCCGAGGTGTTGGCTACCGACACCGCCACCGTGACCGGCACCGCCACCGGCGGCGGCGCCCGCGCCCGCGGCGGGGGCCCCCGTTGGGGGGGGCCCCGCGGCGCCCGCGGGGCCCGGGGGGGCGGCCCGCGGGCCCCCACCGGGGG
>NZ_LZIR01000004.1 GCF_001667035.1 Mycobacterium sp. 852002-51057_SCH5723018 | reverse complement strand
GGTCCTGGGCCCCACCCCCCGGGGGGATAACCCCCCCGGAAAATACGCCCGGCTAATTCGGCGGGGGGTTTACGCCCGCGGTTCGGCGGGTCAGTTCTTGCCGGCGTTCAGCTTGGTGATGATCGAACGGAAGTCCTCGGTCGTGAACGACTGGTGTTCGGCCGAAAGCGCGTAGTCCAGGCTGGCGAGGACCGCGCGTTCCAGATGGATGTTGAGCACCCGCTTGGTGCTCTCCACCGCCTGCTGGGGCAGCTCCAAAATCTTTTTGGCGCAAGCGATCGCCTCGGCGACGGGGTCGGCGACCACGTGGTTGGCCAAGCCGAGTTCGACGGCACGTTGGGCACGGATCCGCGTGCCGGTTAGCGCGTACTCCTTCGCCAGCAGCAGGCTGATGTGCAGCGGCCAGGTCAGCGGCCCACCGTCGGCGGCGACCAGCCCCACCTGCACGTGGGGGTCGGCGAGATAGGCGTCTTCGGCGATGTAGACGATGTCGCTCAACGCGACCAGGCTGCAGCCCAGCCCGACGGCCGGCCCATTTACCGCCGCCACCACCGGAATTCGGCACCGCGCCATGCCCAGCACGATCTCGCGCCCGTCTCGAATGGTCTTGGCACGCAGGTCCGCGTCGTTCGCCAGATCCTGGAGATACCCGAAATCACCGCCGGCCGAAAATGCCCGCCCGGCGCCGGTGATCACGGCCGCGCGGGCCGTGGGGTCATCGGTCAAGCGCTGCCACAGCCGCGCCAGCCCGACGTGCAGATTGTCGTTGACCGAATTGAGCGACTCGGGGCGGTTCAGGGTGATGATCCGCAGCGCACCGTCGGTGCGGACATCGATTTCGGTTGGCATGTCGTACATGTCAGACTCCCAGTCCCAATATTCGCGAGGCGATGATGTTCTTCTGTATCTGCGATGTCCCGCCCATCACGCTCTGCGCGCGGCTATACAGGTAGGCGCTGAGCAGGTCCGGGTCGCGGGTCCCCGCGACTGCCAGTGCGGCGTGCCCGACGGACTGCTCGACCCAGGTCATCAGCAGCTTGTCGAGCGATCCTTCTGGCCCGTGCGACACGCCGTCCAGCTGTTCGGAGAGCCGCCGCCGGACGTGATGTGTCAGCATTTCCGACTGGACGGCCGCCCATGCGAGCTCCTCCGGGACCGGACCTTCGCGATAATCCCAGCGCTCGAACAGGTTTCGCACAAGCTTGCCATAGCGGGCCGCGTAGCCGAGGGTGGACGGTTCGCGCTCGTGTCCGACGACGGTCATGGCGACGGCCCAGCCTTCGCCGGGTGCGCCGACCATCCGGTCCGCGGGCACCTTGGCGCCGTCGAAGAACACCTGGCCGAATTCGTTGGTGACCCCATTCATCATGCGCAGCGGGCGCTGTTGCACGCCGGGCTGTTTCATTTCGACGATGAACGCCGACAATCCGCGGTGGCGTTTGGCCTGGGGGTCCGTGCGGGCCAGCAACAAGCACCAGTCGGCGACGTCGGAGTAGCTCGTCCAAATCTTGTGCCCGTGCACCACATACGTGTCGCCCTCGCGGGTGGCGGTGGTGGTCAGCGATGCCAGATCCGAGCCGGCACCGGGCTCGCTGAAGCCCTGGCACCATCGCTCGGTGCCGTTGATGATGCCGGGCACAAAGCGTTTGCGCAGTTCTTCGCTGGCGTGGCGGCCGATGCCGTAGACCAGGTAGCCGACGCTCGGTCGTGGCGGGGCGCCGGCGCGAACCAGCTCTTCGTCCACGATGACGTCGTACACGGGCGGCAATTCCTGGCCTCCGTAGTCGCGGGGCCAGGACAGGCCGAAAAAGCCGTTGTCGTACAAGGCGCGATGCCAGTCGGCCATGCGCTGCCAGTATTCGTCACCGGAGCCGGAATATTCCTTGGCGTGCACCGCAAGCCACGAGCGCAGCCGCTCCCGGAAGACGGCCTCCTCGGGTGAATCACGAAAGTCCAAAGTCGATCTCCTTCAGCGTTATCGGCCACAGTTCGGTCGACGTCAGTGCGCGGCGTAGGTATACATGGATCAGGCAGTCCCAGGTATTGCCGATGCCGCCGTGCACCTGCACGGCGCTCTCACAGACGGTGCGGGTGGCGCGCGCGCAGTAGACCTTGGCGATTTGGGCGGCCCGAATGGCCTCGACGGGCGTCAGCTCGTCGATCCCCCACGCGGCATGGCGCAGCACGCTGACCGAACCCTCGATCAGCGCAAGGCTTTCCGCCAACATGTGCGCTACCGCCTGATAGGAGCCGATCGTCTTGCCGTACTGTTCGCGGATTTTCGCGTAGTCGCATGTGACGCCGTGCGCGCCGCGGGCGGTGCCGACCAGGTCGGCAGCGGTGGTGACCAGCGCCAAGGCCAGCCATCGCGCCGCAACCTCGGGGTCAACCTCGCCGAGGGGCTGCGGCGAGCCCACCGTCTCCGCTTCGGCACGGGTCAGGTCGGCACCGACTCGACCCGGGCCCAGGTCGCTCGCCAAAACCGTGGTGCCGGAAAGCGATAAAGCCCGTTGGGCGCCCCGGGAGTCGATTGCCAGACCGCCCTCCGCGAAGGTCGCTGCGCGGGCGTCGGCATCGATGTGGCGTGCCAGATCGTCGGCCAACACCGGGCCCAGAAACGGCGCGTCGATCAGTCGGCGCCCGAATTCCTCGGCGACGATGGCCACTTCGACGCCGGAGGCCCCGTCAGAACGCAGCGCCCGCCAGCCCGTCGTCTCAATCTGCCTGTCCAACCGCGTGATTCGGCTCGCATCGTCGAGGTCCTGCACGGCCCCCAGACCGAGATCGTCGGCCAGCTTGGCGGCGGCGTCGCGGAGTTGCTGCTGTTCAGACGTCAGACGTACATCCATAGCTCTCCTTGAGCACTCGACGCAGCACCTTGCCCGAGGGCAGGCGCGGAATATCGTCCACGAAAACCACTCGGCTCAGTCGTTTGTAGGACGCCAGCCTCTGGTCCACCCTGGCGGACAGCTCTGCGGCGAGCCGCTCCCTCTCCGCGGGATCCCGTGTGGCGACGGCGGCGACGATCGCTTCGCCGTTGATGGCGTCGGGAACGCCGAACACCGCGCAGTCCTTGACGGCCGGATGTCCGTGCAGCACCGTCTCGATTTCGGCCGGCGCGACCTGAAAGCCGCGCACCTTGATCATCTCCTTGAGACGATCGGTGATCCGCAGCCACCCGTCGGAGTCGAGCCAGCCGACGTCACCGGTGCGGTACCAGCCGTCGCGGATCGCCTCGGCGGTCGCCCCGGACGGCAGGTAGCCGGCCATGAGCGACAACGACCGAGCCTGGATCTCGCCCACCTCCCCCGGGCAGACCCGCTCGCCAGAGTCGAGCGAGACCACCCGCAGATCCACCCCGGGCACCGGGCGCCCTACGGAGTCCAGCCTGGCCCCCTCCACGGGATTGCAAGCGATGACGGGCAATTCCGTTGTGCCGTAAGCAGGCACCCATCCGACGCCGGTTCGCCGGGTCACGGTTTCGGCGACGCTGGGGCTGACCGGTGTCGCTCCCCACATGATGAACCGCAGCGAGGACAGGTCGTAGGACTCAAGCTCGGGGTGTGAGGCGATGGCCAGCGCGATGGGCGCGACCGCCATTTCGACTGTGATGCGGTCGCTTTCGATGTAGTGCAAGGCTCGGTCGATGTCGAACCGCGGATGCAGGCGCACCCGGGCGCCGGTCCGCAGCGCGGTGAGGATGTTTAGCAGGCCAAGGATGTGTGACGGTGGCGTCGCGATCTGGATGCGGTCGCGCCGGGTCAGGTGCAACGCATCGCGCCAGTGCCCCACGGCCTCGTCGAGCGCCGCGTGGGTGTGCCGGACGGCCTTCGGCAGGCCGGTGGTGCCGGAACTGAATACCAGCACCGCGTCGGCCCCGACCGGCGGCCGGACGGAGACCACCGGCTCGCCGGGGCGAATCGGTTCATCCAGGTGCAGCATCGGCATCAGGCCGGCCAGCACGGGATGGTCACCGACGGCGTGCGCCGGGTCTGTCAACGCAAGTGCGTGGTCGACCTCGTCGCGCTTCCACGCCGGGCTGATGAGTACCGCCGTGGCGCCCAGCCGCCAGATCGCCAGCACCGCGGCCACGAACTCCGGCCGGTTGGACGCCATGACCGCGACCCGATGACCAGCGCTGACGCCCCTCGTGATCAGGGCGCCCGCCAGCCCGTCGGCCAACGCGTCGAGCTGAGGCCCGCTGAATGGCCGCTCCTCGAACACGAGCGCGGGCGGCTCGGTCACGTCCGTCCCTCCCAGCAGTCCCGATGTCTTGAGAAGATCCTATCGCCTAGCGAGAATAGTATTCTCTATACTGAAGAACGCAAGTACGGAGGGGAGCGGTCATGGTGACGCTCACCCGGACCATCGAGGAGACCCGACGGGTGACAGATCCCGCATCAAACGGTGGCCAGGCCGGCACGGTGACGATCCACCTCGATCGCAAGAAGGTATCGGTGCCGCTGGTCCCCGGTGAGACCTTATTGGAGAGCGCGCGACGGGCCGGCCTGGATCCGCCGTTCAATTGCGAGGCCGGCAACTGCGGTACGTGCATGGCCCGGCTCGAGGAAGGCCACGCCACCATGCGCGTCAACGACGCTCTCGAGGACGACGAGGTGGCCGAGGGCTACATTCTGACGTGCCAGGGCGTACCCGACACGGCTTCGATCACGGTGCGCTACGAGTAGTCGTCACAGAGAGGTGGCCGCGATGGCCAAGGGCATCATCCTCGTGGAGAGCCGGCCCAGTTCGCCCGAGCGCGAGCAGGAGTACAACACCTGGTACGACGACGTCCATTTGGGCGAGCTGGTGGCCCTCGAAGGATTCGTCTCGGCCCGGCGGATGCGTCCGGTCAACGGCGAGGGCCCGTATGTGGCCATCTATGAAATCGAGGGCGACGATCTGCAGGCCATCCTGGACAACATGATTGCCAGCGCGGGCGCGCTGCACATGTCGGACGCGCTGCAGTTGGATCCGCCGCCGATCCCCCGGCTGCTCGAGGTGACCGCCGAGTGCAGCGGCTAGCCAAGTTCGGCCAGCGCGGGAGCCAGCTGTTCGAGTTGGCTTATGCCCGAGTCAAACTCGATGCCGATGGGCCCCAGAAGCGTCACGTGATCCGCCCCGGCGGCCAGCTGCTCTCGCACGGCCTGCTGTGCAGCTGCCTGCGATCTGTCGGCGTCGACGGACATCCCGACAACCAAGAGCTTGTCCGGCCCGAGCACCTGCCGCGCCTGGGCGGTGAACTCCGGAGGCCGCGTGGCCGGCAGCGCCCCATCGGCGCTATCACCTGCCAGCGCAAGCATTTTCGGGCCGTTGGCGGCAATGATGCGCGGATACGGTGCGTCGGGCGCGGGCGGCCAGGTGGGGCTATCCATCCGGTGTAGGTAGTTGCGCATGGTGGCCAGCGGGCTCCCGAATTCCTGGCCGGTGCTGGCCGCCTGCTCGGGGTAGCCGACCCCGAGCCCGAGCACGAACCGGCCCGGATAGGCCTCTGCCAGTTGGGAAGCCGCCGCGTGCATGGTCTGCGGCGCCCGGGCCCAGATGTTGGCGATGCAGGTGCCGAACACCATCCGGTCGGTCGCGGCCAACAGCGTGGCGACTTGGACCAAGGCGTCCTTGCCGATGACCTCGTTGGTCCAGATGGCGCCGTAGCCGGCGCGTTCCAACCGGCCCACGGCCTGTCGTTGCAACTCGGCGTGCGGGGCGCCGGTGAAGGAGACCGGCAGGCACGCGCCAACCGGTCCCAGCGTCCGGCGCGCCGCGTCGACCACGGCGTCAGCCACGGCGCCGCTCACTCGCCGAAGTAGTGGCCGGCGCCGAGGTCTTCGATCAGCCCGGGCCGTTCGGGATGCCAATCGAGCACTTTCTGGGTGAGCGCGCTCGACGTCGGGTTGTCCAGAGATGCGAACATGGCGAGAAAGCCGAAATGGCCGGCCTCTTCGGCGGGAATGCCGACCGCCGGCACACCCAGGTGGCGGCCGATGACCGCGGCGATGTCACGGAATGGCACGCCCTCGTCGGCCACCCCATGCAAACGCGTTCCCGCGGGCGCCTTTTCGAGCGCCAGCCGGTAGAGGTGCGCCGCGTCGAGCGTGTGGAGCGCCGGCCAGCGATTCGAACCGTCGCCGATGTAGGCGGACCGCCCGGTATCGCGGGCCGTGTTGATGAGTTGGTGGGCGAAGCCATGGTGATCCAGGTCGCTGTGCACCAACGGCGCGAGCCGGACAACCGACGACCGCACCCCCCGGTCGGCCAGCGCGATCACCGCGTTCTCCGAGTCGACCCGCGGCCCGCCGGGCGCCGTGTCGTTTTCGGTTGCCACGCCGCCTTGCCCGAACAACGCGAGCAGCAGCGTTCCCGAGGTGCTGACGAAAGGCCGGTCTGAGCCGGCGAGCGCTTCGCCCATCGCCTCGACGGCGCGCAGATCGGTCTCGGCGGCGCCCACGAAATCGTCGAAGTCGTGGCGGAACGCGAGGTGGATGACGCCGTCGGCCGCGGCGGCGGCGCTCCGCAGGCCGTCGAGGTCCTCGAGGTCGCCGCGGTGTGGCGTCACGCCCTTCGCCTCGAGGGCCGCGATGCCCTGGTCGGAGCGTGCCAATCCCGTGACCCGGTGCCCGGCGGCGACGAGTTCGTCGACGACGGCGGAACCGATGTGGCCGGTGGCGCCGGTTACAAAGACGTGCATGGCTGAAATCTCCCTTCGTGTCGCTGCCATCCAGTCAATGACCGACTCGGGCCCGGCGTCCAAGTCCTATTCCGGATAGCGCGATGCGATTTAGGCATCACCGCAGTTCAGTTGCGCCGGTAGGTGCAGCACGCAGGGCGATTAAGTTACGATGCGCGCATGGCTGATTCGCCGGCGGTGGATCTCGACCTGCGCCTGGTCGGGTACTTCGTGGCGGTGGCCGAGCACCGACACTTCGGGCGCGCGGCCGACGTGCTGCGCGTCGCGCAGCCGTCGCTGAGCCGCCAGATCCGTCGCCTCGAGCAGCAGCTGGGCGTCCGGCTACTGGATCGAACGCCGCAGGGCACCCGGCTGACCGAGGCCGGTGAGGTGTTCCTCCCTCGCGCCAGGGCGGTGTTGCGCTCGGCCGCTCAAGCCGCCGCGCAGGCCCGTGCCGCCGCCCAGCCCAGCCGGATCGCCATCGGCTACACATCGGGCATGATCGTCACGCCGGCGGTGCGCCAGTTACGCCGCGAGCACCCCGACGCGGATGTGCAAGTCACACACCTGGATTGGGATAAAGCCCGTGACGCGCTGCTCGACCATCGGGTGGACGCGGTCGTGACCCGGCTGCCGTTCCCCACCGACCAGCTGCACGTGACGGTCCTGTATGACGAGCCCCGGGTACTGGCGGTGCCGGTAGACCATCGCCTGGCCGGCCGCGAATCGGTCACCCTCGACGACATAGCCGACGAACCCATGCCGCGGGTGCGGCACTCCGATCCGGCCTGGAGCGCCTTCTGGCGCATAGATCCTCGTCCCGATGGGCGCCGGGCACCGGACGGTCCGTTCATCGATGCGCTCGAGGACAAGTTCGAACTCATCGCCTCGGGGCAGGCGGTGGCCATCACCGCCGGCTTTCAGGGAAACAGCCTGCGGCCGGATATCACCACGGTCCCGCTGGAAGGCGTCGAGCCCAGTCATGTCGTGCTGGCGACCCGGGCCGGGGACCGCAGTCGTTTGGTGGCGGCGTTCCGCAAGCTCGCCGAAGCCCACCTCAACCCTTGACGCCAACCATCGGAGATTAGCCCTCGGTCAGTTCAGGGGGCGGCCGGTAGGCGGGCTCGTAGCCGGAGACGTGGATCGGGTTGCCGACGAGGCGGAAATCACCCGCCGTCACAACAACTTCCGGGGTCGCTTTGAGCGCCTCGGGCAGCGTCCGCACGGCCGCCGCCGGAACACCGAGTGGACGCAGTCGCCGTTCCCAGCCGGCCGCCGTGTCGGTCGCCAGCATCGCGGTGACGACGGCCAGCACGTCGTCGCGGCGGCTCACCCGTTCGGCCATCGTTTCGAAACCGCCGATGCCCGCCTCGGCGGCAAACGATTTCCAGAATCCGTCGTGGGTGATGAAGAGGGCGAGATATCCGTCTGCGGTTGGAAATAGCTGGGCGGGAACGTAATAGGAGTGCGCCCCGTTCGGCCGGCGCTGCGGCTCGACCCCATTGTTGAGGTAGGCTGACGCGTGGTAGTTGAGCTGCGACAGCATGACGTCGCGCAGCGACACATCCACTTGTCCGCCGGTGCCGGAGACCACTTTGGCCAAAAGCCCGAGTGCGGCACACATTCCGGTGGAATTGTCGGCCGAAGAATAGCCGGGCAGTGTGGGCGGTCCGTCCGGGTCGCCCGTCATGGCGGCGATCCCGGTCGACGCCTGGACGACGTAGTCGAACGCCGGATCGTCGCCGCCGTTCAGGCCGAAGCCGGTGATCGCGACGCAGACGATCCGTTCGTTGTGCTGCCGCAACTGTTCGTAGGTCAGCCCGAGCCGGCGGATGGCCGACGGTTTGAGGTTGACAAGTAGGGCGTGTGATTCCGCGACCAGTTCGCCCAAGTGTCGTTGTCCCGCTTCGGAATTCAGGTCGAGGCAGACGCTGGACTTGTTGCGGTTGAGGCTCGCGAAGTAGCTGGGACCGACCCCCCGGGAGATCTCCCCGCCCCGGGGCTCGATCTTGGTCACCTCGGCGCCGAGGTCGGCCAGCAGCATGGTGGCGTAGGGGCCGGCCAGCATGGTGCCAACCTCGAGGATGCGTATTCCCGCCAGCGGTCCTGGGTTTCCGGTCGTCAACGCAACTCCGTTGCGAGCGCGGCGATCACCTCACGCGTCCGGCGCTTGGAGGCGACGAGTTCGTCCCGGCTCTCGCCGATCGGCAGCAGGCGCACCGACAGATCGGTCACTCCGGCGTCGGCAAATCGGCGGAATCGAGCCAGGATCGCGTCCTCGTCACCGGCCGCGCAGATGTCGCCGACGTCTTTGGCGTCGCCGTAGCCGAGCAGCCGCTGGTAGTTGGGCGAGACCTCGGCCTCGCCCAGGATCCGGTTGGCCCGCTCGCGCGCGGCATCGACTTCGCTTGCCGCGCAGAGGCATACCGGGATGCCGGCGACGATGCGGGGCGCCGGGCGCCCGGCGTTGTCGGCGGCCTTGGTTATGCGCGGCACGACGTGCTCGGCCACGGCGCGCTCATCGGCCATCCACAGCACGGTGCCGTCGGCGCGCTCTCCGGCGATGGTCAACATTACCGGTCCGAGGGCTGCCACCAGCACCGGCAACGGCGCGACCGGTCCCAGGTCGAGCGGATTGTGCACCCGGAAGGTGTCGTTTTCCACGTCGATGGGGCCGGGGTTGGCGAAGGCGGCGTGCAACACTTCGAGAAAGTCCCGGGTGTAGGCCGCGGGCCGCGCGTAGGGAATCCCGAGCATGTCGTCAACGATCCAGTGGTGCGACGGCCCGACCCCCAGCACCAGCCGGCCCCCGGTGGCAGCCTGCACCGATAAGGCCTGGCGCGCCAAGGCAATTGGATGCTGAGCCTGCAGGGGGACGACCGCGGTGCCCAGCTCGATCCGGCTGGTGCGCGTCGCCATCAGGGCGACCGCCACCAGTGCGTCGAAGTCGTTGGGGATCTGCGGGATCCAGGCGCTGTCCAGGCCGGCGGTCTCGGCCCAGTCGATGTCGGCCAGCATCCGGGTGACCTTGCGCGCGGAGTCCCCGCGCTCGGGTCCGATCATCACTCCGATGCGCACGATTCCTCTGTTTCGTTCGGGACGGGTTAGGGGCTACCGGTTAGCGCGCGGATGTCGCGCACCAGCACGTCGAGCGGTGTCCCGGTGGGAAACACCGCGGCGGCGCCGACGGACACCAGCTTGGGCACGTCGGCGTGCGGGATGGTGCCGCCGACGACCACGGCGATGTCGGCGGCGTCGGCGGCGCGCAGCGCCTCGATGGTGCGCGCGGTGAGCGCCAGGTGGGCACCGGACAGGATGCTCAGGCCGACCACCGCCACGTCTTCCTGCACGGCGATCGACGCGATGTCTTCGATGCGCTGCCGGATGCCGGTGTAGATCACCTCGAAACCCGCGTCACGCAGGGTGCGGGCGACGATCTTGGCGCCGCGGTCGTGTCCGTCGAGGCCGGGCTTGGCGACCAGGATCCGCGCGGCCATTCAGAACACCACCGGTTGCTGGAATTCGCCCCACACCGCTTTCAGGGCGGACACCATCTCACCCACCGTGCAGTACGCGTTGGCGCAGTCGATCAGCCTGTGCATCAGGTTGTCGGTGCCCTCGGCGCCGCGGGACAGCGCGGCAAGTGTGGATTGCACCGCGGCCGTGTCTCGTTCGGCCTTCACCTTGGAGAGCCGCTTGAGCTGCAATTCGCGACCCTCGGCGTCGAGCTCGTAGGTCACAACGTCGGGCTCGGGCTCCTCGGACACGAATCGATTGACCCCGACGACGGGTCGGGCGCCCGCTTCGATGTCCTGATGCATCCGGAACGCTTCGTCGGCGATCAGCCCTTGCAGATAGCCGTCCTCGATCGCGCTGACCATTCCGCCGTGTCGTTCGAGGTCGTCCATGATCTCGACGATGCGGGCCTCGGTGGCATCGGTCAGAGCCTCGACGAAATAGGAGCCGCCCAGCGGGTCGGCGACGCTGGCCACACCGGTCTCGTAGGCCAGGATCTGCTGGGTGCGCAGCGCGAGCGTGGTGGACTCCTCGGTGGGCAGCGCGAACGGTTCGTCCCAGGCCGCAGTGAACATCGACTGCACCCCGCCCAAGACCGCCGCCATCGCCTCGTAAGCCACCCGCACCAGGTTGTTCTGCGCCTGCGGGGCGTACAGCGAAGCGCCGCCGCACACGCACCCGAAGCGGAACATCGACGCCTTGTCCGTTGTCGCCCCGTAGCGTTCCCGAACGATCGTGGCCCAACGACGACGTCCCGCGCGGTATTTGCCGATCTCTTCGAAGAAATCGCCGTGGGTGTAGAAGAAAAACGAGATCTGCGGCGCGAACTGGTCGATGGTCATCCGGCCGCGTTCGACCACGGTGTCGCAGTAGGTGACGCCGTCGGCCAGGGTGAACGCCATTTCCTGCACCGCGTTGGCCCCGGCGTCGCGGAAGTGCGCCCCGGCCACCGAGATGGCGTTGAACCTGGGCACCTCGGCGGCGCAGAACTCGATGGTGTCGGCAATCAGGCGCAGCGACGGCTCCGGCGGCCAGATCCAGGTCCCGCGGGAGGCGTACTCCTTGAGGATGTCGTTCTGGATGGTCCCGGTGAGCTTGGCCCGCGGGATTCCTTTTCGCTCGGCGGCGGCGACGTAGAACGCGAGCAGGATGGCCGCCGTTCCGTTGATCGTCATGCTGGTGCTGATCTTGTCCAGTGGGATGCCGTCGAACAGGATCTCGGCGTCGGCCAGGGTGTCCACCGCGACGCCGACCCGGCCGACCTCCTCGCCGAACTCGGGATCGTCGGAGTCGTAGCCGCATTGGGTGGGCAGGTCGAGCGCGACCGACAGTCCGGTTCCGCCTTGTTCCAAGAGGTAGCGGTAGCGGCGGTTGGATTCCTCTGCGGTGCCGAAGCCTGAGTATTGCCGAAACGTCCACAGCTTGCCCCGGTAGCCAGACGCGAAGTTGCCCCGGGTGAACGGGAACTCCCCCGGGGGCGGCGGTTCGGCGGTTCTGTCCGCCGGTCCGTAGACGGGCTGCAGCGGGATGCCCGACGGTGTCTGAGCAGCGTTATCCATCGATGAATAACGTACTTGCAAAAAAAGAGAATGCCAATACCGTAGTGCTGACCTGCGGTGTTAGGTTGGCGACCCTACGCGCGGCAGAGGATCTCACCATGCGGCATCGATAGCCAGCCGGCCGGCGCCGCGGCCCAGGCCTGCCACGCCGCGGAGATCTCCTCGAGCTGCGCGGCGGTGGCCAGGCCCGATTCCAGCAGCTGGCGAGCGACGCCGGAATGCAGAATCCGGTCGGCCCACATGCCGCCCCACCATTCGCGGGTCTCGGGCGTCGCGTAGCACCACACGCTGCCCGTCGGCGTGATGTCGTCAAAGCCGGCCTCGAGAGCCCACGACAGCAGCCGCCGTCCGGCGTCTGGTTCTCCGTGGTTGGCGCGATGCGCCTTGTCGTAGAGGTCCAGCCATAGGTCGAGGGCCGGCAGGCGCGGGAACCAGATGAAGCCCGCATAGTCGGCGTCGCGGGCGGCGACGAGTCCGCCCGGCCGGCACACCCGCCTCATCTCCCGCAGCGCCCGCACCGGATCGGTGACATGTTGTAGCACCTGGTGGGCGTGGACGACATCGAATGTGTCGTCGGGGAAGTCGAGCTGGTGCACGTCGGCGGTCGCGAAGGACACGTTCGTCAGGTCGCGCCGCTGGGCCTCGGCGCGCGCCACGTCGAGGACGTCGGCAGATTGGTCGACGGCCAGCACGGGCGCGGGTGCGACCCGCTCGGCGAGGTCGACGGTGATGGTGCCGGGACCGCATCCGATGTCCAGCACGGATGACCCGGGCTTGAGGTGGGGCAGCAGGTAGGCCGCGGAGTCCTCGGCGGTGCGTCGCTGGTGGCTGCGTAGCACCGACTCGTGATGTCCGTGCGTGTACTTGCCCGGGCCTTCGTGGTCCATGGCGCGAAGCCTACCGCGCCGACTCGTAATATGAGATCCTAATCTCATATTCTGAGACGCCTAGTCGACGGGGACGTTGAGGATCGGCCGGTCAACGGCGGCGCCCGGGCCGTCGAAGTGCCACCACTCGCCCGAGTACGGCGTCAGCCCGCCATAGGTCATCGCGTCGCGCAGCCGGGCGCGGTTGGCCTGCTCGTCGGCGCTGACGCCCTGGGTCGCGTATGCCGTTGCGCGCGAGGAGAAGTCGTCGAAGTCGGTGCCCATGTCGGCCAGGCACAACCCGTCGACCTGCCGATCGCCCGGGCATTGCTCTTGGACGCTGGTGAAGGTCACGTCAACCGACCGGCCGGACTCGTGGCTGTGCGCATACGGGCCGGGCCGGGCCACCCAGGCAGGATTCGGCGCGACGGCGAACAGCTTGGCCTGAACGTCATGCGGCCGGTAGCAGTCCCAGAACACCAGGACGTGGCCCTGCGGGCGGAGCACCGCCGCCGCCGCCGCGAGATCCGGAGCCATCGACTGATGGACAAGGCATCGGGCGTCGGAGGGATAGAGCTGAGTGTGGGTGAAATTGTTGGTGGTCGCGTAGCGCAGGTCGATGATGGCGTCGGGGACTACAGTGCGGACGTCGACGAATCCGGCGCCGCGCGCCGCGTCGCTGACTGGCGGCACGTCGGCATCGGCCGGCGCCGCACCGACAACGGCGATCAACCCAAAGGCGACCGCGAGGCGAAGGAACCGTCCCACCCGAGGCATCTGCACATTGTCGCCGTTCGTCACGGGGGATCACATGAGCCACACCAGCCACTGCCAAAGCGGCCATGACCGGTTCTGAAAAGCGCTATCACATGCGATAGCAATTTCGTCAGTGGCATCCGGCCGCGGAAGGGCGCGAGCCGTATCGTCACGGATTGTCGAGATCGCCCACTGTGATCGAATGCTGAATGGTGTTGGCGCCCTTGATGTCACTGAGGTCGGGAGTGGCTGCCGTCGCCGGAACAAGGCCAAGCAGCTCCATCAAAGAGTATCCGGCCCCTCGCCGGGTAGGGGATATTTGATCGCGCGTCGTATGACGGCGAGGTCAGCTCCTCGTCGGATCGAACTCCAGCACCTGGGTCAGCCGGATGTTGTTGCCGGAGGGGTCGCGGAAGGATGTGTCGATACCGTAGGCCTGCGCGGTGGGCGGATCGTTGAAAGTGACTCCGCGGGAAGACAACTCGTCGTAGGCGGCCTGGCAATCGTCGGTCTCGAGGAACAACGTGCCGCCCGCGCCCTTGGCCACCAATTCGGCCAGCTGTGCGCTGGCAGCGAGGTCGAGCATGGGCGGACCGGGAACGGGCATGAGGACGAGCCCGACGCCCTCCTGGCCCACCGGTCCGACGCACAACCAGCGGAAGTTCCAGGCCTCCATGGTCACGTCGGCCCGGACTTCCCAGCCGAGCGTCTTGGTGTAGAACTCCAGCGCCGCGTCCTGGTTGTGCACCCAGAACTGCGCATTGGCGATCTTGATCATGGGTCCTCCCGACTTCGTTGGCTCTTTCAAGCTACGGACGTCGGCGAGCCGCCGTCTTCTCGAAACGTGCGGTTTTGCGGCCGCCCGTAGGCCAGTGCGACGCAGCGGGGGATCCGGACGTGACGCTCGGCGGGTGGAAACTTGGCGCGGTAGCTCTGCGGCGTCTCACCGAATATGCGATGAAAGCTCGTCGTGAACGAGCCGACACTTCCCCAACCCACTTCAAAGCACACGGTGGCGACGGCCCAATCGGTGGTGCGCAGCAACGCGGCGGCGCGTTCCAGCCGCCGGGTCAGCAGGTACTGGTGGGGCGACTCGCCGAACGTTTCCTTGAACCGCCGACTGAAGTGTGCCGGTGATAATCCGGCGGCCGCGGCCATGTCGGCAACCGAGAGCCGATCGAAGTAACGCGCGTCGACAAGGTCTTTCGCGCGCAGCAGGTGGCGGGCGACCGGGACGGATGCCACGGCAATAGTCTCCCCGTCGGTCAGGCCGACCGCACACCACCACGCGAAGCCGTTCAACGAAGGTGGCCAGGGGCGGGATCGAACCGCCGACCTTCCGCTTTTCAGGCGGACGGAATGAACCGCTGACCTGCGAGTTAACGACGTCCATACGCCAAATACGGCGAGCTGAGCGCGCCTGACGCAGGCTGCCCGTCCGACGATCGGACACAAACCGGACACAGTGACAGCACTCACGACAAGGGACCCTTCGTCGCCCGTCACTCAGTGATGCGCGCTGGGGGCTCCCGGGGAGAAGTTGCCCGATGCCCGGCATCGCTTCATCAAGCACCGGACCGACGCCGTCGACGCACGGCCCGGGATCGGCATCACGTCAAACGTCGTTACGGCACGGTTCTGCCGCGCCCCGGGCGGCGGGAGGTCACGAGCGCCCGAGGCCGCCCTGCCGCAGGGCGCGAGAGCGACAGTGGTCGGCCGGACGCCGACCGGGGCGTCGGCCTCAACCCGGTCGCGGCGGTTCCTGGGTCCCGGAGCGGGCGGCATTGCATTCTGGCTCTTAAGAACAATATTCTTGCTGCGCAGAAGACTATCGGCAGCGTGGGGTGTCCCTGGGCTCGCCGCGGTTTCGGACGGTGCACATCGTTGCCGGTCATGGAGACATGAGGTGTTGGCATGAAGGTTCATTTGCAGGGCAACGGTCGACCGGACAAGGCGGCCGCGCGGGCGCGTGAGATCGCTGAGGTGGGCGCCGACGGGCTGTTCAGCTTCGAAGGCCCCAACGATGTGTTCCTGCCATTGGTGGCCGCCGCGGGGGTGAGCGATCTGGAATTGATGACCAACATTGCTGTCGCTGGTCCGCGCAGCCCGCTGCACCTGGCGCATGCCGCCAACGATCTGCAGCTCTATAGTCAGGGCCGGTTCCGTCTCGGGCTGGGTTCGCAGACCCCGGCGCACATCGTTAAGCGTTACAGCGGGCAGTGGGGCAAGCCTGCGGCGCGGATGGCTGAGAACGTTGAGGCCATCAAGGCCATCTTCGCGGCGTGGGAGGGCAACGCGCCCTTGAGCTTTCGTGGTGAGTTCTACACCCACACCCTGATGACGCCGGCGTTCGACCCCGGGCCTAATCCGTTCGGGTCGCCGCCGGTGCTGCTGGGTGCACTGGGTCCGTTGATGACCCGCACGGCCGCACAAGTCGCCGACGGACTGCTGATCCACCCTCTAACCAGCAACCGGTTCTTCACCGAGAAGACGTTGTCCTCCTACACCGATGGGCTCGCGCGCTCGGGCCGGGTGCCCGATGACTGTGCGATCATGGCCCAGGCCATGATCGCCATGGGCCGCACTGAGCATGATCTGGCAAGCGCGGTCAACGGCGTGGCCTTTCAAATCGGGTTCTACGGTTCGACGCCGGCTTATTTGCCCGTGCTCGAGCAGGAGGGCTTTGCCGACGTGCATCCCGCGCTCAATGTGTTGTCCAAGCAAGGCAAGTTCGCCGAGATGCGGGCGCTGATTAGCGATGACATGGTGCGCACCTTCGGCATTGTCGGCACACCCGAGGAATGCGCAGAGCAGATCGGTACCCGCTTCGGTGGTCACGCCAGCGACGTGTGCTGTTATTTCTCCAGCTACACCCCCGACGCGGCGGACGTTGCTGATCTCGTTGCCGCGTTGCACCGCATACCTGCCTAACGACGGGATTCAGGACGCCGCGCCCACCCGGAGTTGGGCGTCTCACGAAGCCGGTCCCCGGACCACTCATCCAGGGAGCTGCCGGGGTGTTTCTCTCTTACGGGACACACGCGCGCGGCACCGAGAGGCAGAACTGCAGCAGGTGCTCGGCCTCTGCGCGACTGGGGGTGGTCTTGGCCCATAAGTGCCCGGCTACCCGGCCGATCACGGCTTGCGTGACCAGTTCGGCATCCAACTCCGGATCGGCGCTGCGCAGTTCCGCGAAGGGCGCATGCAGGAGTTTGGCCAGCGGCCGCTTGGAGACCTGGCTGCCGATCGGGATCGCCGAGGTGAGGTTGACGCTGTTCCATAACACGGCCAGCGTCGTTTCCGCGTTGGTGCCTTCGGTTTGGGCCAGCACCCCGTCAAGCCACCGCTTCACCTGCGCCCCAGGGTCATGTTCTTGGGCCATCCGGCGGCCGATGTGTGCCGCGGCACGCTCGGATCCGTCCTCGACCAGCGCGGCGATCAGCGCATCCTTGGATGGGAAATGCCGGTAGAACGTGTCGTTGGACAGCCCGGCGACCGCCACAATGTCGGAGACCCGCGCCCGCGCGTCGGTGCCGCCGTCGACGATCACCTTCAGTGCCGCGTCCAACAGAGCCCGCACTTCGCTGTGGTAGTTGGTCCGTCGTGCCGCGGTCTGGGCGGCGATACGGGCGGCCACGCCGTCGTGGGACGGCATTACGTTCTGCATGCCCAGAATTCTATTCTGTCGGCCGCCGTTCTGTCGCTGCCGACCCCCGCAGGTAAATCGCCCATGTGAGACGCCTATGGGACGGGACCATGCGGCGCTGGAGTCGACGCTGCGGGGGCCGCACCTTGATTTCGCCGAGTAAGAATCTTATTCTTCAGAATCGTATTCTGTGTCGTCCGATCAGCTCGGCCGGCTTACCGCGTCCTCGATGAAGGGTTTTGGCCATGGCCACACTGGGCTACCGGGCGATCGACGTCGATGAGCACTACTACGAACCCGTGGACGCCTTCACTCGCCACCTTCCCAAGGAGTTCAAGCGCCGCGGGGTGCAGATGGTGCAGGACGGCAAGCGCACGATCGCGCTGATGGGCGAGCGAGCCAACCATTTCATCCCGAACCCGACGTTCGACCCGATCATCGAGCCCGGTTGCCTGGACTTACTGTTTCGCGGGGAGATTCCCGAGGGGGTGGATCCGGCGTCGTTGATGAAGGTCGATCGGATCGGTGATCACCCGGAATACCAGAACCGCGACGCCCGGGTGAAGGTCCTGGACACGCAGAACCTCGAGACCGTCTTCATACTGCCGACCTTTGCCTGCGGTGTGGAGGAGGCGCTCAAGGGCGACGTCGAGGCCACCATGGCGTCAGTGCACGCTTTCAACCTGTGGCTTGACGAGGACTGGGGTTTCGACCGCCCAGATCACCGGATTCTGGCCGGGCCGATTATTTCGCTGGCCGATCCACAGAAGGCCATCGATGAGGTCGACTTCGTGCTCGATCGTGGCGCCAAGCTGGTGCTGGTGCGTCCGGCGCCGGTGCCCGGGGTGGCCAAGCCGCGCTCGTTGGGTGACCCGCTACACGATCCGATATGGGCGCGGTTGGCCGAAGCCGGGGTGCCGGTGATCTTCCACTTGTCCGACAGCGGCTATCTGGCCATCTCGGCGATGTGGGGCGGCACGGGCACCTTCGAAGGGTTCGGCAAGCGCGATCCGCTCGACATGCTGCTGGCCGACGACCGCGCCATCCACGACACGATGGCCTCGCTGATCGTGCACCAGGTCTTCACCCGCCACCCCACGCTTAAGGTCGCCAGTATCGAAAACGGCTCGTATTTCGTCTACCGGCTGATCAAGCGGCTCAAGAAGGCCGCTAATGGCGCGCCGTACCACTTCAAAGAGGACCCCGTCGAGCAACTGAAGAACAACGTGTGGGTCACGCCGTACTACGAGGACGACGTCAAGGTCCTGGCCGACACCATCGGGATCGACAAAATCCTGTTCGGGTCGGACTGGCCCCATGGCGAAGGTCTCGCTGACCCGATGAGCTTTACCGCCGATATCCCGCAGTTCCCCGAATTCAGCGCCGAAGACACCCGCAAGGTGATGCGCGACAACGCGCTCACCTTGCTCGGCGCGTCGGTACTCGCCTAACGACACCACGTCACGACATCTTGGCGGCAACGGGGGACGCGGCGGCCCGGCGACGGGTCCGCGACGCCTTCCCGCCGCCGCTCATCCCGAAAGGCCAGCCATGACCCAATGGTCCTTCGCGGCGGTCCTCGATGCCATCGCCGCCAGCGTGCCGGAGCGCACGATGACCCGTTGCGGCTCCCGCGTCAGGACTTTCGGCGCCGCGGCCCAAGACACCACCAGGCTGGCGAACTTCCTGATCGATCAGGGACTCGGCGTCGTCGACCAGAGCGGGCCGCTGCAGCGCTGGCACTGCGGCCAGGACCGGGTGGCGCTGCTGATGCGCAACGACCGATACCCCGAGGCGTTTCTGGCCGCGACGAAGGCGCGCACTGCCCCGGTCAACGTCAACTACAACTACACCGCCGCCGAGGTCGCCGATCTGCTGTCCTACGTCGAGCCGCGCGCGGTGTTTTATCACCGCAGTTTCGGACCCGTCGTTGCCCAAGCTGTCGACCCGGCCATCACCTCGCTGCTGATCTCGGTCGATGACGGCAGCGACACGCCGATGCTGCCCGACGCGGTCGACTACGACACCGCGGTGCAACGGGGCGACTCCCACCGGCCGGCCGAGACGTCCCCGGATGACCTCGTCATGATCTGCACCGGCGGGACCACCGGCCGACCCAAAGGGGTGCTGTGGCGCCAAGGCGACATGTACGTCTCGTCGATGGGCGGCGCCGACCACCCCGACATCGAGGCGATCGCCGAACTCGCCCGCGCGGGCGGACAAACGTGGTTTCCCGTCTCACCGCTGATGCATGCCCTGGGCCTGTGGAGCGCGTTCGCCGCCATTCTGGGCGCCCACACCGTGGTGCTGCACGATGACCGTGAGCCCTTCGACCCCGCGGCGGTGTGGCGCACCGCCGCACACCACCAGGTGTCGATGATGAGCATCGTCGGTGACGCCTACGCCGCACCGTTGGCCGCCGAACTGGGCCGCGCCGACTACGACCTGACCCAACTGTCCATCTTGGCCACCGGCGGCGCGGCCACCCACCCGCAGCACAAACGGGCACTCGTGGACCGGTTGCCGCGGCTGTCGATCATCGACGGCTACGGATCGTCGGAAACCGGCGGCCTGGGCTACGGGCAGAGCCGCTCGGGTCAGCAGTCGCACACCTTCGCGGCCTGGACGGGAGGAGTGGTCCTTTCCGAGGACCGCCGCCGCGTGCTGGGCGCCGGCGACACCGAGATCGGGTGGGCCGCCAAGACGGGCCGCATCCCGATGGGCTATTTCAACGACCCGGCCGCCACCGAGGCGACCTTCCCGATCGTCGACGGGCACCGGATGTCGATCCCGGGCGATCGTGCCCGCATCGGATCCGACGGCACCATCGAGCTGCTGGGCCGCGATTCGCTGGTCGTCAACACCGGCGGAGAGAAGGTGTTCGTCGAAGAGGTCGAGGAAGTCCTGCGCGGCTACGCCGGCGTCGCCGACGCGGTGGTTGTAGGTCGGCCTCACCCCCGGTGGGGACACGAAGTCACCGCCGTGATCGCCACCATCCCGGGGCACTCGGTGGATGCAGATCAGTTGCGCGGCCACTGTCGCAGTCAGCTGGCCGGGTTCAAAACCCCCAAGGCGTTCGTCTTCGTTGACGCCGTGCGCCGCCTAGGCACCGGCAAGGCCGACTACCGGTGGGCCGCACGCGCGGCAGCCGCCGGCTCCGAACACGCCGCCGGCGCGACCCACGACCCGGAGATGGTATGAGCCCCAACGTGATCGACTGTCTGGTCAATGTCCACTTCGGTGAAACCGCCCAACAACCGCAGTTCATGCTGAAAGTGCGCGACGACTACTTCAAAGGCCCCGCCTCGCTCTACGAGCAGGTCGAACTACCTGCGCTGCTCGACGAAATGGACGCCCACGCCGTCACCAAGGCGATTCTGATGGACAACATCGCCAAACCCTCGGCGACCGCGCGCGCGTTCGTCGAGCAAAATCCCGACCGGTTCGCCCTGGCGCTGGGTGGGGTTAACCTGCTGCGCCCGGTGGCCTCGTTGCGCGAGTTGACCGTACTGGCAGCCGATCTGCCCGTCGCCTACGCCGTGGTGGGACCCAGCTTCTGGGGCGATGGCCACTACCCGCCCAGCGACGCCGTGTACTACCCCCTGTACGCCAAGTGCGCCGAGATCGACCTGCCGCTATGCGTCAACACCGGGATTCCCGGACCCCCCATTCCCGGCGAGGTGCAGCACCCCATACATCTGGACCGGGTGTGCGTGCGGTTCCCCGAACTGCGGCTGTGCATGATCCACGGTGCCGACCCGTGGTGGGACGTGGCGATCCGGATGCTGATCAAGTATCAAAACCTGCGACTGATGACCTCGGCGTGGTCGCCGAAACGCTTACCCGAATCACTGCTGCACTACATGCGCACCCGCGGACCCGACAAGGTCATCTTCGCCTCGGACTACCCGGTGTTGCGCCAACACCGCGTCATCCCCGAAGCTACCGCGCTGGACCTGCCAGCCGAGGTTCTGCGGAAGTACCTGCACGACAACGCCGAAGACTTCTTCTTCGCCCCGCGCCCCGCCCCGCCCCGCACCGGCGCGGCCGTTAGGAACGTCTGAGTCATGGACCGCCACGAGTTGCGTCGACTGGACTACAGCTTGTCGCGGGACCACACCGACCTGCAGTCGCTCTACCGACAATTCTTCACCGCGCACTGCCCGATCGAGACGGTCCGCGCGGCCGAACCCCTCGGCTTCGACGCCAGTCTCTGGCGTCAGTTGTGCGCGACCCGCGCTACCGCCATGGCGCTGCCCGAGACTGTCGGCGGCGACGGCGCCACCCTGGTCGACCTGACTCTGGTCGCCGAGGAAATCGGTCGTGCGCTCGCATCGGTACCGTGGATCGACCATGTCGCCGCGTCGCGGTTGTGGGGCCAGCTGACCGACGTGCCTGCCGAGGTCCGTTGCGGTGACCAGATCTGTGGCTTAGATCCCCACCAGGACAACAACGTCGGCGCCCGACTGCTGCCGGCCGCGGCGATCGCCGAGCACCTTATCGTCCGCGACGGCCACGACGTGGTTGCCGTGCGCTTCGACACCCAACCCGCCGCGGTCGACAACGTCGGCTGTATGCCGATGGCCTGGGTGGACCCCGCCGCGGCCGCTGACCGCCAGGTGCTGGCTTCTGGGCCTGCCGCGCTGGAGGCCTATCAACACGCCCTCGACGAATGGCGCCTGCTGACCGCCGCGGCACTGACCGGCGCGACCGAGGCGACGATGCTCATCGCCGCCGCATTCGCCAAGACCCGCTACACCCTCGGCGTCCCGATCGCCTCCCTGCAAGCGATCTCCCACCCGCTGGCCGACATCGCCATCATCGTCGCCGGCGCAAGGAACTTGAATCGACGCGCCGCATGGTTCGCCGACAACGAGCCCCACGCTCGTCCCGAACTGCCCAGCTGCGCCTTTGTTTACATCGCCGGCGAAGCCCCCCGAGCCGCCGCGGTCGCAGTACACGTTCAGGGCGGGCTGGGGGTATCCGCCGAAGCCGCCGCCAGCGCCTACCTGGTGCGCGTCCGCGGGTGGGCGCTAGCCGGCGGCGATCCAGCCCACACCGCCCGGCACATCACCGAACTGGTCAACGACCGTGAGTCCAGCGCCCACCTCCTGAGCACCCCGCCGGTAGCCCGACCCACCCCGGCCTAGGAGGACAGCCCATGGACTTCTCCCGCATCGCCCTCACTGACGAGGAGGCCGCTTTCGCTGCCCGAGCCCGCGATTTCCTGCAGACCCACGTCACCGACGACGTCAAACGCCGGGTGCACGACACCGGCGAAAGCTTCGACGAGACGGTGCACCTGGCGCTCGGCGCGCACGGCTGGCTGGCTGCGCAGCTCACCCCACACGCCGAGGGCGGGCTCACTCGGCTGCAGCGGCGCATCTTCGAACTGGAGAAGCGCCGCGCCCGCGCCCCCTACATCGCATGGGGCACCACCGCCATGGTCGCGCGAGCAGTGCGCAAGTTCGCCCGCCCCGAACTGCAAGACGAGGTGCTACCCGGAGTGTGCACCGGTCGCATCCGACTCTGCCTCGGATACACCGAACCCGAGGGCGGTTCGGACATCATGACCTGCAAGACCCGCGCGGTGCGCGACGGCGACGGATCTAGCTGGGTCATTAATGGCGCCAAAATGTTCACCACCGGCGCCCACATCTCCCAGTACGTCTTCCTGATCACCAACACCAGCCCCGACGCTCCCAAACGCGACAGCCTGACCATGTTCCTGGTACCCCTGCATCTACCGGGCATCGACATCCACGCTGTGCGCTGCGTCGACGGCGACCGCACCAACCTCACCTACTACAACGACGTGCGTGTCCCCGACAAGTACCGCATGGGCGAGGTCAACGGCGGCTGGACAGTGCTGCGCGACCCCCTCAACGCCGAACACGGCGCGGTGGACGCCAACGCCGACGGGTTACAAGACATCGCCGTGATGCAACAGCAGGCCGACATGCTCGCCCAAGCCCTCGACGACGCCATTGCACGCGCCTACCGGCCCGACCGGCACGGTCGCCGCCTGGCCGACGACCAGTCCGTCGGATACCGGCTGGGCCGCGACTACGCCCGCGTGGAAGCGGCCCTATCCACACCGAACATCCTGGGACGCGTCGCCATCGCCCAAGCCCTGCGCGAGGTGTCCGCCGACATGATGGACACCCTCGGATCAGCGGCGGCATTGCCGATCGGCGCGCACGGATCCGCCGACGACGGCGCGGCCGAATACCTATTCCGGTTCGCGCCCCTGGTCGCGATTTACGGCGGAACCGTCGAGGTGTTCCGCAACATGATCGCCCAATACGTCCTAGGACTAGGTAAACCGGCCTACGCAGCTCCGGCGGAGAAGAACACGTGATCAACCACGCCGCGCCGCCCCCGAACCCGCTGCCGCACAGTGTCTTCGGTGACCACTGCTGGGACAGGCCGCAGCAGCGCCAAAAGAGCCCTACCGCGGGAACCCGTGCGGAGACGACCAGGTGACGAGCCCGCCGCCGGTGACGTTCGACCCGTTCTCCGAGGAATACTTCAGCAACCCCTACGACACCTACCGGCGGATGCGCGAGGAAGCACCCGTCTACTACAACCCGCAGTACGACTTCTACGCCCTGACCCGCCACGCCGACGTCGCCGCCGCACTGAAGGACACCGACACCTACTCCTCGGCCAAAGGCGTCACCCTCGACCAGATCCTGCTCGGCGAGGACCCCGGCGCCTCGATCATCACGATGGACCCTCCCGAGCATCGCCGGATGCGCAGCCTGGTCAACAAGGTCTTCACCCCGCGCGCCATCCGAAAACTGGACCCGCTGATCCGAAAGACGGTGCGTCACTACCTGAGTCGAGTCAACCCCGCTATGGGGTTCGACATCATCGGCGACTTCTCCGGCCTGTTCCCCGTCGAGGTGATCACCACCATGCTCGGAGTTCCCGAATCCGACCGACAACACGTGCGGCTATGGCTCGACACCTCGCTGGAACGCCGCGCCGGCAAGCTCGGAATGTCGCGCGCCGGCATCGAGGCGATGCGCAACACCGGCATGCTGTACTACCAACTCATTCAGCAGCGCCGCGCCCAACCCTGCGACGACATGATCACCGCGTTGACGACGGTGGAGGTCGAGCGCGAGGCCGGTAGCCGCACCAGCCTCACCGACATCGAGATCGCCGCATTTTGCACCCTATTGGGCGGCGCCGGAGCCGAAACCGTCACCAAGCTGATCGGCAACGCAATAGTGCAGCTATCTCGACACCCCGATCAATGGCACCATTTGCAGACCGACCGTGCCTCGATTCCTGCCGCCGTCGAAGAAGCATTACGCTTTGAGGCGCCTGCCCAGTACGCGGTGCGCTACACCCACAAACCGGTCCGGTTGCACGACGTCACCATTCCGGCCGCCAAACCCGTTCTGCTGATCGAGGCCTCGGCCAACCGCGACGAACGCGCCTTCACCAACGCCGACTCCTTCGACATCCACCGCGACCGCGGCGAGGCTCAAAACCTTGGGTTCGGCTACGGCGTCCACAGCTGCCTGGGTGCGGCGCTGGCACGCGCCGAAAGCGCCATCGCCCTCGAGTATCTGCTCGATCTCTTCGATGACTACGACGTGGATTACGCCCGGCTGACCCGCGTGCGGATGACCAGCGTCGCCGGCTGGGCCAGCGTTCCCGTTCGGGCCCGGCCATGACAGCATCCGCCCAGGCTCTCGGTCGGTAGCCGGCGTCCGAAGAAGGAGTTCGACACCAATGAAGACTCTTACGCCGCGGCGCGCTCATCTCAGCATGGCCAGGCTCGCGACCAGGGATCCGTGTGGCTACACCCTCGACGTTGTAGCAGCCGACACCACCGACGCCGTGCACGCCGCAGGAGGGCTGATGTTCGACCGCATGCGCGAAGGCTGGACGGTGCGCGTCTTCGTGCTCGACGACCTCCACCCGCGTCCGCTGCAGATTCTAGGCGCCGACTGCGCATACTACGACGGATCCGACGGCGTGGCGCCCTGGTCGTCGCGTACCGCGCTAGCGGTGTCCAGCACGGCTGTGGCCAGGCGTGATGCGGTCCACGATGACACGTTGGCGCGTATACGCCGTGGTCGTGCCGAGATCACCCTGTGGGGCGATCCACCCGCGGACATGCGTCCACATTTGATGGCGATCGAGCACCGTCTGACCGCGGCCGCTCGAGCCTTCAAGGCCTCCGCGCAGATGGCCTGCCCCACCGAAGGATCCGCGATTGGTGACGCCGAGCGGTTCTACGGACTGGGCACCTTGTGCGTCCCCGGCAACCCCGACCTGACTCCGGTCACCATCGCGGTCGGGTGACCACCATCGCGCCCAACGCCCAGCCGTCTACAGCACCGTCCCCGGCTAGAGGAGGAGACCCCAATGTCAGCCCCCATCAATGCAAACCCCGCCCACGTCCTGGCCGACCCGCACTCCTACACCGACGAGGTTGCGCTGCACACCGCGCTGACCCGGTTGCGCCGCGACGCGCCCGTCGCATGGGTAGAGCAGCCCCACTACCGACCATTTTGGGCGATCACCCGGCACGTCGACATCACCGACATCGAACGCGACAACACCACCTTCACCAATGCGCCGCGCCCCATCCTCATCACCGCCGAAGCCGACGAGCTGGCAGCCAACAGCGGCGTGAACACACTGATCCACCTCGACGGCCAACAGCACCGCAAGGTCCGCGCGATCGCCGGGGATTGGTTCAAGCCCAAGGCGATGCGCGCCCTTCAGACCCGTATCGACGAGCTGGCCGCTAGCTACGTCACCGAAATGGCCGAGATCGGCGGGCAGTGCGACTTTGTTCAACGCATCGCAGTCAAGTTTCCGCTTTACGTCATCATGTCATTGCTGGGCATCCCCGAATCGGACTATCCGCTGATGCTCAAACTCACCCAAGAGCTGTTCGGCAATGACGATGCCGAATACAAGCGGCCCACGATCGAGGAACAGGGCCCCGCACTGCTCGAAATGTTCAGCTACTTCACCGATCTGACCGCCCAGCGACGCAAACGCCCCACCCCGGACCTCGGCTCGGCAATCGCGAACGCCCGGCTCGACGGCGAACCCCTCTCCGACATCGACACCGTCTCCTACTACCTCATCGTGGCCACCGCCGGCCACGACACCACCAGCGCCGTCATCTCCGGCGGACTGCACGCCCTCATCGATCACCCCGAGCAGCACCGGCGGTTGCAAACCGATCCCGGACTGCAACCACTGGCCACCGAAGAGATGATCCGCTGGGTCAGCCCGGTCAAGGCGTTCATGCGCACCGCCGCACGCAACACCACCGTCCGCGGCGTCCCCATCGCCAAAGGACAATCGGTTCTACTTTCCTATGTGTCAGCCAACCGCGACAAAGAGGTATTCGACCGCCCCTTCGACTTCGATATCACCCGAGACCCCAACCGCCACATAGCCTTCGGACACGGAGTACATTTCTGCCTCGGCGCCGCCCTGGCTCGCATGGAAATCAGCAGCTTCTTCTCCACCCTATTACCGCGCCTGACCGACATCGAGCTGGCCGGCGCTCCTGAACACATCGCCACCACATTCGTGGGCGGACTCAAACACCTACCCATCCGATACAGCCTGGCAAGCGAGCCGCACGCGGACCAGCGAATATCTACAGCGACCTCTACTCGGATGAACTCGACCACGTAGCCACGAACCTTGACCGGCTCCATAGCTCCGCCGCGAACCAGGCGAACGGACAGGAAGTGCTGTCACCGCGTCCGTGCAGCTCAAACTGGTGGCCAGGGGCGGGATCGAACCGCCGACCTTCCGCTTTTCAGGCGGACGCTCGTACCGACTGAGCTACCTGGCCGGAAGGCAGCGAGTGCCTCGCCGTGCTGGGCGACCCTGACGGGACTCGAACCCGCGACCTCCGCCGTGACAGGGCGGCGCGCTAACCAACTGCGCCACAGGGCCATGCTGCTGCTCCGCGTCATCCGCGTCGCAGAGTACCCCCTACGGGATTCGAACCCGCGCTACCGCCTTGAAAGGGCGGCGTCCTAGGCCGCTAGACGAAGGGGGCCAGAACCGAATCTCTCCGGGGGCACTCGCAACGCAGGTAGCGTTGGGAGCCACGTCAGCTTAGGTTACCGCGGCCCGAATCCTCAAACGAGCGCCGTTGGAGTGACGTTCGAGCGACATTCGAGCGACGTTTCGGACGCAGTATTCTGAGTCTTCGCGCCCCTATAGCTCAGTTGGTAGAGCTACGGACTTTTAATCCGCAGGTCCTAGGTTCGAGTCCTAGTGGGGGCACCGACAGCGGCTGGGGATGGCCGTGGTTTAGCCGCAAAACGGCTTGGCTATGCTTCGCAAGATGACTGTCGAAGCGGCCTCCTCCCCTAACGCTCCCGTAGCCCTGGTGACCATGGAAATCCGTCACCCGGCAGCGGATTCCCTCGCCGATTCATCGAGCGCAGATCTCAGACGCGCGTTCGCCGACCTCCTGCCCATCGAGCGCCAGGCGCAAGATGTCGCCTGGTCGATGGGTGCCGGTGGAAGCCCGGCGCCGGCCGCCGAGCGCTTTGTCCGTTACGTCAACCGCGACAACACACTTGCCGCCTCGATCAAGACCCAGGCGGTCGTCATCGAGACCACCGCTTACACGAACTTCGAGACGCTGCTCGAGGTTGCGATGCGGGTCATTGAAGCTCGCTCACAGGTGTCCGAGATCGTCGGGGTGGAGCGCCTCGGTCTGCGCTATGTCCTCGAGGTCCGCGTCCCCGTGGGTGTCGACGGCCGCATCGAGTGGGGCAACTGGATCGCGGAACCGCTGCTCGGACCCCAGCGCATCGCGCCCGCCGGGCTGACCCTGACCGAATGGCAGGGCGCCGCGGTCTACCGCGAAGCTCAGCCGGGCAAGTCGATGATCGTGCGCTACGGCCCGGGCGTGGGCCAGGCGCTCGACGCGAGCTACCACCTGCGCCGCACGCTGCCGGCCCAGCAGGGGCCGTTCTTCCTGCTGGACATCGACAGCTTCTGGACGCCGACCGGCTCCATCCCCGAGTTCGACCGCAACGCGGTGGCGACGACCTTCCAGGATCTCTACGACCCCGCTCGCACGGTGTTTCAGGAGATGCTCACCAGCCGCCTGAAGGACGACCTGCTCAGCCGGTAGGCGCTCCCAGCACGGCGCTGCTGTACGTCACGTCGGCGAAGGCCTGAGCGAGGTCGTCGTCGGGATAGACGAAGCCGTTGGCCGCGTGCAGCTCCTTGACGGTCTGCGACGAGGTGCGCCAGCCGCGCAGGCTCAGGTGGTCCAGGATGTGGCTGCGCTGTCCGTGGTAGACGAGGTCGTTCAAGTCGATCTCGAACCCGAGTTCGCTCATCCGGTCGTGGTGGGAGCGCCACCGCGCGTCGGCGAAAACCGCGGTGTCGGGCAAGAATTCGAAAGCCAGCCGGCTACCGGGGGCGCTCAAGGCGGTGATGTTGTCGAACAGCGCGTCCTGGGCCGCGTCGGGCAGGTACACCAACAAGCCTTCGGCGCTCCATGCCGCGGGCTCCTGCGGATCGAATCCCGCGTCTCGCAACGCGGTGGCCCAGTCGTCGCGCAGGTCGATCGCGACGGTGCGCCGCTCGGCGGTCGGCTCGGCGCCGAGGTCGCTCAGCGTCAGGGTCTTGAACTCGATCACCTCCGGCATGTCGACCTCGTAGACCACGGTCCCCGCCGGCCACGGCAGCCGGTACGCGCGCGAATCAAGTCCGGACGCGAGGATGACGACCTGGCCGACGCCGCTCCGGGTCGCCGCGAGGAAGAACTCGTCGTAGAACCTCGTTCGGCAGCCCATCCCCCGGGCCATTCGCTGAGGATCGAACTCGGAATCCCCACCCACCGGGATCTGCCCGTTGACCAACCGGACATAGACGTCGATTCCGACGGCGCGGACCAATGGGGCGGCGTAGGGGTCGTCGATCAACTTCTCGTCGGTGGACAGCGCCCGCTGGGCGGCGACCATGGTCGCGGTCGCGCCGACGCTCGTCGCCAGATCCCAACGATCACTATCGGTGCGAGCCATGATGCTTCCTATCCCGAAACAGAAATATAGACAATCTAGTTACTACCACAGGGCCAACAAGGCTCGGACCGTACTACCCTGCGACCTGTGACCGACTTCGCCCAGCGGACGATCGACCTGGCCCGCCAGAACGTCACCGAAGGCGGTCGGCCCTTCGCGACGGTGATCGTCAAGGACGGTGTGGTCCTCGCCGAGAGCGCCAACAAGGTGGCCCAGACGAACGATCCGACCGCGCACGCGGAGATCCTCGCCATCCGGGAGGCGTGCACGAAACTGGGCACCGAGCACCTGGTCGACGTGACCATCTATGTGCTGGCGCACCCATGCCCGATGTGCCTGGGCTCGCTGTATTACTGCTCGCCCAAGGAAGTCATCTTCCTGATCACCCGCGAGTCCTACGAGCAGTACTACCTCGATGACCGCAAATACTTCGAGGTCTCCACGTTCTACGACGAATTCGCCAAGCCGTGGGATCAGCGTCGGCTGCCGATGCGCTACCAACACCAAGCGACCGCGGTGGACGTCTACCGGCTGTGGAACGAACGCAACGGCGGGCAGCGCAAGTCCACGGTGGTCCCGCCGGGCTAACGGATCGGCATTGCAACCGCAGCGCCGCTTCGCTACTATCTGCGTATGCATGCAGGTAATAGCGAAGGCCGCTTGCCGGACGACCAGGCCAGTCTGGTGGTCGAGGTATTCCGGATGTTGGCCGACGCCACCCGCGTGCAGGTGCTCTGGTCGCTGACGCATCGCGAGATGTCGGTCAACGAGCTCGCCGAGCACGTGGGCAAGCCCGCGCCGTCGGTTTCGCAGCACCTTGCGAAGCTGCGGATGGCCCGCCTGGTCCGCACCCGCCGGGAAGGGACCACCATCTTCTACAGCCTGGAGAACGACCACGTCCGCCAGCTCGTCATCGACGCGGTCTGCAACGCCGAGCACGCCGGTCCCGGGGTTCCGCGTCATCACCGCGGCCAGAGCGGGCTGCGGGCAGTCACCGAATAGTCAGGAACACACGGTATTTCAAGGATGGATAACACGCCATGACCGAACAGCACGCCCACGAGGCGCCGCACGCCCACGAACATCAGCACGCCGACGTGACCCACACACACGAGCACACCACGCACGAGCACGACCACGTCACGCACGAGCACCTGCACATCCACGAGGACGGAACCGAGCACACACACCCGCACGTGCACCAGTCCGAGCTGCAAGACCAGCACAGCCACGCCCACAGGTAAGCCCGCCGGGCTGAGTCGGGTGTTCTAGGAAACGTTGGGGCAGTAGTGCTTCGGGTTGTCGCGCTCATCCAACGGGGGCAGGTTGCGCACCGGCGTGTGCACCAGCGGTGTGTCGGCCGGGATTCGCCGGGTGGCGCGGTCCCAGCCCGCGCGGGCCCGTGGATGTTTGCGGTATCGCGTTGGCACGAAGGCGAAGACGAGACGGACGGCACCGCCGAAACGCCGGTGCAGCCATTCGTCGCGGCGCGACCACCGGTAGCCCATCAGCTCACGCACCGGCGGATCGTAGAGACCGACGGTCACCCACACGAAGAACGGTGCAAGCAGCTTGCGCTGCGCGGCCCACAACCAGTCCGGAAGCCATTGGGCGAACGGCGGTTTGGCCAGCTCGGTCAGATCGAGCACCGCACGTGCGGCGAAGTTGTCTTCTAACACGTTGCGGCACATGTTATCCCAGTAGACTTGGAAGTCTTCCCAGGACGCCGGCACCGGTCGCATACTCATTCCGTACATGCGGTACCACTCGACGTGCTCGTCGAACAGCTGCCGCTTCTGCGCTTCGGTCAACCCACCGCAAAACCGTTCGGCCACATGGATGGTGCCTACGAAGAAGGTGGCATGTGCCCAATAGAAGACGTCCGGGTTCAGCGCGTGGTATCGGCGACCCTGTTCGTCAATCCCCTTGATGGCCGTGTGGTAGTCGCGCACCTCGGCGCCGGTTATCGGGGCGCGGTCACCGTCGAAAACCACGCCGCCGATCGGGTACAGCGAGCGCAGCAGGCGTGGCCAGCGCTCCCGGAAGAACGTCGAATGGTCGATGACGGCCGCACCCAGTTGCGGATGCATGTTCTGCATCGATCCCGCCCACGGGCCTTGCAGCATGCCGCGCCAATCCCCGAAGTATCGCCATGTCAGCGAATCGGGGCCGAGCGGTGCGGGCGGCGCTTCGTAGCCCAGCGGCGACACCGGACAGCCGCCGGCCACGCCCTCGCCGGCCACGGCCGTCGCATCGCTACTGGCTCCGCCGCTGGTCCGGGAGCGGGCATCAGACGTATGTTGGGTCACTATTAGATCCTGTTAAGTATCGGCAATTCTGACTACATGCGTTGTCACTTTCCAGCTTAGGAGCGATGTGCAAACCGGTCAACGACGGGGACGTTGGACCGGCGTCCCCCTGGAGAGCCGCCTCGCCCTCCGCCGCGACAACCTCATCACCGCCGGTGTGCAGCTGCTGGGCAGCGACGCCGGCCCAGCGCTGACCGTCCGCGCGGTGTGCCGCAAGGCCGCCCTCACCGAACGCTACTTCTACGAAAGCTTCTCCGACCGTGACGAATTCGTGCGCGCCGTCTATGACGATGTCTGCACACGTGCGATGGATACCCTCACTTCGGCGAAAACCCCGCGGGAAGCCGTCGAACAATTCGTCGAGCTGATGGTCGACGACCCCGTGCGCGGGCGGGTGCTGCTGCTTGCCCCGGCGGTAGAGCCGGTACTGACCCAATCGGGCGCGGAGTGGATGCCCAACTTCATTGATTTGCTGCAGCACAAGTTGTCCCGGATCGGCGAACCGGTGCTGCAGAAGATGATCGCGACCAGCCTGGTCGGCGCGCTGACCAGCCTGTTCACCGCCTACCTCAACGGCCAGCTCGGCGCCACGCGCAGGCAATTCATCGACTATTGCGTCAACATGCTGTTCACGACGGCCGCCCCATATGTCCGGCCGGCCGAGCAGGCGAAACACGACTGACGGTTTTCAGCCGCGCCGCATCGGTTAGCCGCATGGGTGGGGTTTTCCCGCGGCTGGTTTGTTCGTTTCGAACTGTGACATGCCGTGCCGGAGCGAAACTTGATGCTACCGACCGACACAGATATATTGACTGCTACCCGCAGACACAGATAACTGGAGGCCCTATGTCAGCCGAGCTGACCGACCTACAGCTGTTGCACGAACTGGAGCCGGTCGTCGAGAAGTACCTGAACCGGCACATCAGCATGCACAAGAATTGGAACCCGCACGACTACATCCCGTGGTCGGACGGCAAGAACTTCTATGCGCTCGGCGGGCAGGACTGGGACCCCGAGCAGAGCAAGCTGTCCGACGTCGCGCAGGTCGCGATGGTGCAGAACCTCGTCACCGAGGACAACCTGCCGTCGTACCACCGCGAGATCGCCATGAATTTCGGCATGGACGGCGCCTGGGGTCAGTGGGTCAACCGCTGGACCGCCGAGGAGAACCGGCACGGCATGGCGCTGCGCGATTACCTGGTGGTGACGCGTGCCGTCGACCCGGTCGAGTTGGAGTTGCTTCGTCTCGAGGTGGTCAACCGGGGTTTCAGCCCCGGCCAGAACCACCAGGGTGAGTATTTCGCCGAGCGCCTCACCGACTCGGTCATCTATGTCACGTTCCAGGAGCTGGCGACCCGGGTCTCGCACCGCAACACCGGCAAGGCCTGCAATGAACCGGTCGCCGATCAGCTGATGGCCAAAATCTCGGCCGACGAGAATCTGCACATGATCTTCTACCGTGACGTCAGCGAGGCCGCCTTCGACCTCGCCCCCGACCAGGCGATGAAGTCACTGCACCTGGTGCTGCGCCACTTCAAGATGCCTGGCTTCCTGGTCCCCGAGTTCCGTCGCAAGGCCGTGGTCATTGCCGTCGGCGGTGTGTACGACATCCGGATCCACCTGGAAGAGGTGGTCAAGCCGGTGCTGAAGAAGTGGCGCATCCTCGAGCGCACCGACTTCACGGGGGAGGCCGCCTGGATGCAGGAGGACCTCGGCAACCTCATGGTGGAGCTCGAAGCAGAGTGCGACAAGTTCGACGCGTCCAAGCAGCGCTACCTCGAGCGGGAGGCCCGCACGGGCAAGAAGGTCACCGCTAAAGAGCTGCATAGGACCGCAGGCAAGCTGGTCATGAGCCGTCGGTAGGCGGGCCTTTGCGTATCGGTCCGATTGAGCTCGTCAGTCCGGTGGTGCTGGCCCCGATGGCCGGTGTGACCAACGTCGCATTCCGGACGCTGTGTCGTGAGCTGGAGCAGTCGATGGTCGGCACGGTCAGCGGCCTGTACGTCTGCGAGATGGTCACCGCGCGTGCGCTCGTCGAGCGACACCCGGTCACTATGCACATGACGACGTTCGCCCCGGACGAATCGCCGCGCTCGCTGCAGCTCTACACCGTCGACCCGGAGACGACGTATGCGGCCGCCCGCATGATCGCGGACGAGGGCTTGGCCGACCACATCGACATGAACTTCGGCTGCCCGGTGCCGAAGGTCACCAGGCGGGGCGGCGGCGCGGCGCTGCCGTTCAAGCGGCGGCTGTTCGGCCAGATTGTCGCCGCAGCGGTGCGCGCCACCGAAGGAACCGACATTCCGGTGACGGTGAAGTTCCGCATCGGCATCGACGATGAGCACCACACGCACCTGGACGCCGGCCGCATCGCCGAGGCCGAGGGGGCCGCGGCGGTCGCCCTGCATGCCCGCACGGCGGCGCAACGCTACTCCGGCACCGCCGATTGGAAACAGATCGCGGAGCTCAAGCAGCATGTGCGGACCATTCCGGTGCTCGGCAACGGCGACATCTACGACGCCAGCGACGCGCTGGCGATGATGGCCAGCACCGGCTGCGACGGCGTCGTCATCGGCCGTGGCTGCCTGGGCCGGCCGTGGCTCTTCGCCGAGCTGTCGGCCGCCTTCACCGGCGCCCCGGCACCGACGCCGCCCGCGCTCGGCGAGGTCGCCGAGATCGTCCGACGGCACGGCCGGTTGCTGGCCGCGCATTTCGGCGAGGAGAAGGGCATGCGCGACATCCGCAAGCACATCGCCTGGTACCTGCACGGCTTTCCCGCCGGATCCGAGTTGCGGCGGTCGCTGGCGCTGGTCAAGACGCTCGACGAACTCGACGCGCTGCTCGACCGGTTGGACGTCGCCGTCCCCTTCCCGGACGCGGCGACCGGCCCGCGGGGCCGGCAGGGCTCACCGGCCCGCGTGGCCCTGCCCGACGGCTGGTTGACCGACCCCGACGATTGCACGGTGCCGGCCGGGGCCGACGTCATGCACTCGGGTGGCTGAACGTTAACTCGCTCGAAATCGCGTCTGCGGCGATAACTCAGTACGATGTGGGCCTTGCTGCATTGCGCTTTCGTGGGGGGTAGGTTCGATGCCGCTGCGGTGGCGCGACGACACCGTACGACCCGCGGCTAGCCGCAGACTGCAGCGCTGATTAGCCGCAGCACTGCACTGACCTGTACGCACGGACATCCACACGTCCACGTCAGAAGCTTCGGAGGCCGATAGGACATGGGTGACGGCGACATTGACGCCACTCTTGACCACCGGCGCACCCCGCAGACGACGCTGGGCGCGGCCCCGTGGGAGCGGTTCTCACAACCCCCGGCCGATCACAACGCGCACCGATGGCAGGCCGAGCAGCCCCTGCTCGAGCCCACCGAACCCGCCGCACCGGCCGAGCCCCCCGCAGACGCCGCGGACGAGGGGGGATGCCACACCGACGGCGGACTGACCGTCGCGGACTTGATCGCCAAGGTCGGCGCCCCCGCCCCCGACCGGCCCAGTCACCGTCGCGCCGCCCCGGACCCCGAACCGGACGACGTGGATGCACTGGTGCCCGTCGACCTGCAGGAAACGCAAGTCATCGACACCCCGGCCTACTCGTTCGATATCGTCCCGGAGCTTCCCGACCTCGACGCCGCCAACTACCCCACCGGCGACGAACCCGAGCCGGAGGCCGCCGCCCCTCGGCAGAGGACCGAGCCCCGCGAGCCCAAACCCAAACATCGCCGGCGCCCGATCTTGCTGGCCGCGCGCTCGATGGCCGCGCTGTTCGCGGTGGTGGCCTTGGCCCTGACCGGTGGGGCGTGGCATTGGAGCACGTCGAAGAACAACCGCCTCAACATGATCAGCGCGCTCGACCCGCAATCGGGCGACATTCGCGACCCCAATGCGCAGTACGGCGACGAGGACTTCCTGATCGTCGGCGTCGACTCGCGCGCCGGTGACAACGCCAACATGGGCGCCGGCGACACCGATGACGCCGATGGCGCGCGGTCGGACACCGTGATGCTGGTCAACATCCCGGCGAACCGCAAACGCGTTGTCGCCGTGTCCTTCCCGCGCGACCTGGCGATCACGCCGATGCAATGCGAGGCCTGGAATCCGAGCACCGGTAAGTACGGACCCATCTACGACCAGAAAAAGGGGACGTTGGGCCCCAAGATGGTCTACACCGAGACCAAGCTCAACTCGGCGTTCGCCTTCGGCGGGCCCAAGTGCCTGGTCAAGGTGATCCAGAAGCTATCGGGTTTGAGCATCAACCGGTTCATCGCCGTCGACTTCGCCGGGTTCGCGAAAATGGTCGATGCCCTCGGCGGCGTCGAGGTATGCAGCAGCACCGCGCTGCACGACTACGAGCTGGGCACGGTCCTGGAAAAGGCGGGCCGACAGGTCATCGACGGCCCCACCGCGCTGAACTACGTCCGGGCCCGCCAGGTCACCACCGAAACCAACGGTGACTACGGCCGCATCAAGCGCCAGCAGTTGTTCCTGTCGTCGCTGTTGCGTTCCTTGATCTCCGAGGACACGTTGTTCGACCTGAACAAGCTCAACAACGTCGTCAACATGGTGATCGGCGACACCTACGTCGACAACGTCAAGACCAAAGACCTCGTGCAACTCGGACAGTCGTTGCAGGGCCTGGCCGCCGGGCACATGACGTTTGTCACCGTGCCGACCGGCGTGACGGACCAGAACGGTGACGAGCCGCCCCGCATGGCCGACATGCGGGCGCTCTTCGATGCCATCATCAACGACGATCCGCTGCCCGAGGAAAACGACCAGAACGCAAAGAATCTGGGCACGACGGCGGCAACGGGCCCGACCACGGGGCCGACGAAGGCGCCCACCACCAAAAAGACGCCGACGCCCGCCCCGGTCCCGGAGGCCCAGCACCAGCAGGTCACGACGGCTTCGCCGCAGGACGTCACGGTCCGGGTGTCCAACGCCACCACGCAGAGCGGGCTGGCGGCGACGGCGACGAGCCAACTCAAGCGGGGCGGCTTCAACGTGATGACGCCGGATGACTATCCCAGTTCGGTGAGCACGACGACGGTGTTGTTCTCCCCCGGCAACGAGCAGGCCGCGGCCACCGTGGCGTCGTCGTTCGCGAACGCTAAGATCCAGCGGGTCTCGGGCTATGGGCAGGTCGTTCAGGTGGTGCTCGGCCCGGACTTCCACTCCGTCACCGATCCCGCGCCCAGCGGCTCGTCGATCAGCATGTCGATCGAGCGGGGGTCGGGCAACGCGCCAACCAACCTGCCCGACGACCTGACGGTGACCAACGCGGCCGACACCACCTGCGAGTAAAGATTTTTGGTGGCACGGTGGCATCCCTTTTCGGTGCCGAGAACGTAGGCTTGGCGGCATGCGGACCGCCTATCATGAGCAGCTCTCGGAGCTATCGGAGCGGCTCGGGGAGATGTGCGGGCTGGCGGGGATCGCCATGGAGCGGGCAACCCAAGCCCTGCTGCAGGCCGATCTGGTGCTGGCCGAACAGGTGATCTCCGATCACGAGAAGATCGCGAGGCTGAGCGCCCACGCCGAGGAAAGCGCCTTCGTGCTGCTGGCGCTGCAGGCGCCGGTCGCCGGTGACCTCAGGTCGATCGTGAGCGCCATCCAGATGGTGGCCGACATCGACCGGATGGGCGCGCTGGCCCTGCACGTCGCCAAAATCGCCCGCCGGCGCCATCCTCAACATGCGCTCCCCGAAGAGGTCAATGGCTATTTCGCCGAGATGGGCCGGGTCGCAGTGGAATTGGGCAACAGCGCGCAAGAGGTGGTGTTGTCCCGCGACCCGGACAAAGCTGCGCGCATCCGCGCAGAAGACGACGCCATGGACGACCTACATCGGCACCTGTTCTCGGTGTTGATGGACCGGGAATGGAGGTACGGTGTGGCGGCGGCCGTCGACGTCACGTTGCTGGGCCGCTTCTACGAGCGCTTCGCCGACCACGCCGTGGAGGTGGCCAGGCGCGTCATCTTCCAGGCAACCGGGCGCCTGCCCGACGAAGACGCGAAAACCCTCCCCCGCTAGCGCAGGCTAGTTCGCCGACTCCTCCTCACCCCGCTACACGGGCCGCATCGTCGTCCGGCTAAGCACGACTGCCCGACTCCTCCTCACCCCGCTACACGGGCCGCATCGTCGTCGGGCTAAGCACGACTGCCCGACTCCTCCTCACCCCGCTACACGGGCCGCATCGTCGTCGGGCTAAGCACGTCGGGCTAGCCGAAGCGGCCGGAAATGTAATCCTCGGTCGCCTTCTCGGTCGGGTTGGAGAAGATCTTCTCGGTGTCGTCGATCTCGACCAACCGGCCCGGCTTCCCGACGGCCTCTAGATTGAAGAACGCCGTGAGATCGCTGACGCGGGCGGCCTGCTGCATGTTGTGGGTAACGATGACGATGGTGTAGTCCTGCTTGAGCTCACTGATCAGTTCTTCGATGGCCATCGTCGAGATCGGGTCCAGCGCGGAACACGGCTCGTCCATCAGCAACACATCGGGTTGCACGGCGATGGCCCGGGCGATGCACAAGCGCTGCTGCTGACCGCCGGACAATCCGCCGCCGGGCTTGTCCAACCGATCCTTGACCTCATCCCACAGGTTCGCGCCGCGCAGGGAGTATTCGGCCGTCTCGTCGAGCAGCTTGCGGTTGCGCATCCCCTGCAGCTTTAGGCCGGCGACCACGTTGTCGCGAATCGACATGGCAGGGAAGGGGTTTGGCCGTTGAAACACCATCCCGATGGCCCGGCGCACGCCCACGGGGTCGACACCGGGACCGTAGATGTCCTGGTCGTCGAGAAGGACGCTGCCCTCGACGCGGGCTCCGGGGACTACCTCATGCATCCGGTTCAGCGTCCGCAGGACCGTCGTCTTACCGCAGCCCGACGGGCCGATGAACGCCGTCACGCTGCGCGGCAGAACCGACAGCGTCACATCCGCGACCGCTTTGAACGACCCGTAGTAGATGTTGACGGCCTTGAGGTCCAACCGTTTGGCCACTATTGCTCCTGCCTACGACTTCTTGGGGGCATAGATTCTCGCGATCACCCTTGCCCCGATGTTGATGACGGCGATCACCAGAATGAGGGTTAGCGCCGCGCCCCACAACCGATCCGTCGGCACGGGGTTGACGCCCGCGCCGGCGGACGTCTCGTGGTACATCATGCCGGGCAGCGATCCAATGAATCCGCGGAAGATGTCGAAGTTCATCGACTGTGAATAACCGACGAGGATCAGCAGCGGGGCCGTCTCCCCCATCACCCTGGCCACCGCGAGCATGATGCCGGTGATGATGCCGGACAGCCCGGTGGGAAGCACGATGCTGGCAATCGTTTTCCACTTCGGGATTCCCAGCGCGTAACTGGCCTCTCGCAGATCTACCGGAACGATCCGCAGCATCTCCTCGGTGGCCCGCACGATCACCGGCAACATCAGCAGCACCAGCGCCAGCGACACCGCGAACTCCGAACGGGGAAACCCCAGCGTCGCGACCCATAGCGCGTAGATGAACAGCGCCGCGACGATCGATGGCACCCCGGACAGGATGTCCACCATGAAGCTGGCCGCCCGGCCCAACGGGGTGCCGCCGCCGTATTCGACCAGATAAATCGCCACCATGATGCCGATCGGAATCGAGATCACGGCGCACACCAGCCCCTGCAGCAACGTGCCGACGATCGCGTGGTACGCGCCGCCGCCGACCACAAACGCGGTCATGCCCGCCTGCGAATGCGACCACCACGTGGTGGAAGCAATCGCCTTGTAGCCCTTGGCGATTACCGCGCACAGCACCCACAGCAGCGGCGCCACGGCGATCGCCATGGACAGCGTCACCAACACCGTCGCCACGTTGTTCACGACCCGTCGACGCCGGCCCATTCCCGAGAATGTCCGCGCCTTGAGCGGACGGTCCAGCATCGAGGTCACCGGCGGACCCTCCTGCCGCGGGCTCCGGCGGCGGCGCCGCGTGCCAGGGCGTCGACCAGGAAGGTGAGCACGAAAAGGACCAGCCCGGCGGCGATGTAGGCCCCGGCCATGTACGGGTCGTTGAATTCCGATGCGGTGGCGGCGATCTTGGTCGCGAAGGTGGATCCGCCGTCGAACAGCGACCACCCGAACGCGGCCTGGGTGCCCCGCAGGATGATCAGCAGCGCGACCGTTTCGCCCAGCGCGCGGCCCAGGCCCAGCACCGCACCGCTGACGTAGCCGGACCGTCCGAACGGCAGCACGGTCGTCTTGACCACCTCCCAACGGGTGGCGCCGAGCGCGAGCGCCGCCTCGATCTCGTCATGCGGCGTCTGGGCGAACACCTCGCGAGTGACCGCCGCGATGATCGGCAGGATCATCACCGCCAGGACGAGCCCGCCGGTGAAGATGGTGCCGCCCCCGGCCGCCGACGCGTTGCCGGTCGCGAACAGGAAAGACCAGCCCAGGGCGTGATTGAGCCAGGTGGCGATGGGCCGCAGCTGCGGCGCCAGCACGTACAGGCCCCACACGCCGTAGACGATCGAGGGGACCGCGGCCAGCAGATCGACCGCGTAGGCCAGCGGTCCGGCGAGCCGGCGCGGTGCGTACTGCGTGATGAAGATCGCGACGCCTAGCGCGACCGGCATCGCCAGCATCAAGGCGAACAGCGACACGAACGCCGTCACCTGCAGCAGATCAAAGATCCCGAAGTGCATGGCGGCTGTGTCGGAGGTGACCCAGTTACCGCCGTAGCCGAAGAAGTTCTCCCGATTGCGCTGCAGGGCCGGTACCGCACGCAAAAGCAGGAATCCGCCGATCGCGCCGATCAGAACGACGATCAGGACGCCCGAACCCTGCGCCAGCCGGCGAAATATCCGGTCCCCCAACCGCGGCTGGGCATGGCCCCAGGGGCTGATCGGCACCACCGGTGACTCGGGATAGGGCGCAGCAACGACCGCACCCGAACCCGCAGCGGATGGGTTTGGCGTTGTCACTGTGATCGCTTCACAGTTCGGCCGTCGCTCCTCGTGCCCACTGGTTACGGCAAGGCGTTGATCGCGGTAACCAATCGCTCCTTGACTTTATCGGGCAGCGGGACATAACCGGCGGACATAAGGCCGGCCTGCCCGTCGGTGGCGGCGACGGCGAGGAACGACTTGACCGCCGCCGACGTGTCCGCGTCGTAGCCCTTGGAACACACGATCTCGTAGCCGGCCAGCACCAACGGGTACATGCCCGGCCGCTGGGAGGTGTACATCGGGTTCAGGTCCAGCACCAGGTCATTACCGTCGGCCACGAAGCTGGTCGCCTGGATGGCGCTGCCCGCCGTGTCGTTGGTCAGCGGAACCGCGCCGTTTCCGGTGTTGAGCTGGGCGTAGGGCAGGCCGGCCTGGTCGGCGAAACCTTTCTCCACGTAGCCGATGGCGCCCGGCGTGGTCCGCACGGCGTTGATCACGCCGGCCGATTTGGCGGCGCCCTCACCGACGCCACCCTGAAACTCCGTGCCGACCCCCCGCGTCCAGCTCTGCGGCGCGGCGGCCGTCAGATATTTCTGCACGTTGTCGGTCGTTCCCGACGAATCCGACCGATAGATCGGCACCACCTTGGTGTCGGGTAGCGCCACTCCAGGGTTGAGCGCCGCGAGTATCGGGTCGTTCCACACCGTTACCCTGCCGCTGAACAGCTTGGCCAGGGCGTCGCTGCTGACGACGAGCTGCTGGACGCCCGGCAGGTTGTAGACCAACGCGATCGGGCCGAACACCAGCGGCAGGTCCCACGCCGGGTTCCCGTCGCAGCGTTTGGCGGCCGGGCTGATCTGATCGGCGACCAGCGGCGAGTCCGTCCCCGCGAAGTCGACGTGGCCGGCGATGAACTGCTCGCGGCCGGCGCCCGACCCGGTCGGGTTGTACGCCACAGCCTTGCCCGGGCAGTGCTGCCCCCAGACCTGATTGAACAACGCGATCGCGTTCTGCTGAGCCGTCGAGCCTTCCGCCGTCAGGCCGTTCTTGCCGCCACAGCCCGCAGTTCCGGCGAGCCCCCCGATGCCCGGCGCCGCCGCGCCGCGGGGGTTGTCGTCGCTGCCGCAGGCGGTCACCGCCGCGGCGCAGATCGACATCGCGAGCGCCACCGCTGTCAGCGCCCTGGCCGTTCCGTCGAGCCTCACCGATCTCGCTTTCTGACACAGTTCGAACGCACGCGGGCGCCAGCCGGCGATCTCCCCAGGGAAGGTTGCCAAGACACCGCGAAAATATGCGCCCCCGCAACCCACAGAAATGTGTGGACATGAATGCAGGGTGAACAGCCGGCCTCAGTCCGATTTAGCCAATGCGTAGGCGGTGTCGACGCTGTGGGTGGCGAAGCCCAACCGCTGGTAGGTCCGCACGGCGGCCACATTGTCGGACTCGACGTAGAGCATCACGGTGGGGTCCTCTGTACCGGCCAGTCGGCGTGCCAGCGCCTTGACCCCGACGGCCGTCAACGCCTGCCCGAGGCCACGGCCCTGCGCCGATGGGTCGACCCCGACGACATAGACCTCCCCCAGGCCCGGTTGATCGAGGTGCACCTTGGTCCAGTGGAAGCCCAGCAGCCTGCCCGCCTCAGGGCTATCGGGGGCGCCGAACGCCAGGAACAAGCCTTCCGGGTCGAACCACGGTTCGTTGCGCCGCTCGGCCAGGTCGGCTTCGGTCCACCCACCCTGTTCGGGGTGATATGCGAACGCGGCGTTGTTGACCCGCAGCAGCTCGCCGTCATCGCCCGCGCCCGCATAGGTACGGATCTGCACCCCGGGCACCGACGGAACCGACTCGGGGGTGTCCCGCAGCGGACGCCGCATCTGGACTAATTCACGCACCGCCACCAGGCCCAGCGCCGAGGCGGTCGCCCGGGCCGGATCCAGCGTGCCGTGCGCCCAGAACCGGTTGCGCCCGTCGGTCTTGGTCAAGGCCGCGCGTGCCAGCGCGGCGCCGACGCCACGGCGCCGGGCCTCCGGATGCACGACCAACTCCGCCATCGGGGCCTCACCGTCGCGGGGCGAACCGAGGTTGAGGTAGCCGACGATCGAGTCGCCGGTCCGAGCCACCAGATGGCCGGTGCGGTCGTGACCCAGGTCGCGTAACACCTGCTCGCCGACGGGCGCCACCCCATCGAATTCCGTTGCGGCCCAGACCAATTCGCGCACTTCCCGCTGTTCGTCGGCGGTCAGCGTCACGCGCCAGTCCGGCGCGGTCACTGACTTCGAAGCGGGTCGACCAGCGGGTCCGGCAGGCCCTCAGGGTCGGGTTCGACGTCGTCGGCTTCAGTGGGCTCGGCGATCGGTGCGCGCCCGCGCGCAGGCCGCACGGCCTTGTAACCGACGTTGCGCACCGTGCCGATCAACGCCTCGTATTCCGGCCCGAGCTTGGCCCGCAGCCGGCGGACGTGCACGTCGACGGTGCGGGTGCCGCCGAAGAAGTCGTAGCCCCACACCTCGTGCAGCAGCTGCGCCCGGGTGAAGACCCGGCCCGCGTGCTGGGCCAGGTATTTCAGCAGCTCGAACTCTTTGTAGGTGAGGTCAAGCGGGCGGCCCCGCAGCCTGGCGGTGTAGGTGCCCTCGTCGATCACCAGTTCGCCGAGGCTCACCTTGCCGGCGCTTTCCTGGTCAGCCAGCCCGCCCCGGCGACCGACCACCAGCCGCAGCCTGGCGTCGATCTCGGCGGGCCCGGTATTGGGCAACAGGATCTCGTCGAGACCCCAATCGGCGCTGACCGCCACCAGGCCGCCTTCGTTCACCACGGCGAGAACCGGCACCGACCGGCCGGCGGTGCTCAGCAACCGGCAAAGACCGCGCGCGGACGACAGGTCGGTGCGCGCGTCGACGAGCACGGCGTCCGCCGTCCCGGCCTCAAGCAACGAGGATGGTTCTGGCGGAGCCGTCCGGACGGTGTGGGGAAGCAGCGACAACGACGGCAGGACCGGGTCGGGGTGCAGCTCCGAGGTCAGCAGTAATAGCTCCAACAAGCCCCTCCAGCTCGTGGGAAAGGCATCTCCCAATTCGTAAACGCCACGACGCGTTAGTTGCCAGGTCATCTAACGATAACTTGCTACCTGGTTTTTTGGCGGTCAGTGCCCAGCAGTGTGAGCCCGGCCACCTGGCGGTCCGCTGGGAAACAGGCCGGGCGGGACCCGGAAGAAAGTAAGCCACAATAAGCGGATGCGCAAGGTTCTGATCGGTCTGACGGCCGCGGCGATCACCGTCGGCGTGATCGTCGTCGGTGCCGTCGGCGTGGACTACGGGACCAGCATCTACGCCGAATACCGGCTGTCGTCCAGCGTACGCAAGGCGGCAAACCTGGGTTCCGACCCGTTCGTCGCCATCCTGGCCTTCCCCTTCATCCCGCAGGCGATGCGCCACCATTACAGCCAGCTGGAGATCAAGGCCAACGAGGTCGAGCACGCGATGGTCGGCAAAGCCACCCTCGAGGCCACCATGTACTCGGTTGACCTGACCGGCGCGTCGTGGCTGATCAGACCCGAAGCGAAGTTGCCAGTGGGCAAGCTGGAGAGCCGCATCATCATCGACTCGATTCACCTGGGCCGGTACCTGGCCATCACCGACCTGATGGTCGAGGCACCCGCCAAGGAAACGAATACCGCCACCGGTGGCGTCACCGCGTCGGGCATCTCCGACAGCCATGGGCTGGTGTTCAGCGGCACACCACCGAAATCGGCCGGCTTCGACCACCGCGTCAGCGTGTCGGTCGACCTCTCCATCGCCCCCGACGACCAGGCGACGCTGGTGCTGACCCCCACCGGCGTCCTCACCGGCCCCGACACCGCCAACCAAGCCGTTCCCGACGACAAGCGCGACGCGGTGCTGCGCGCGTTCACCGCCAGGCTGCCCGATCAGAGACTCCCGTTCGGAGTGGCGCCCACCTCCGAGGGGGCGCGCGGCTCCGACGTGATCATCGAAGGCATCACCAGAGGAGTAACAGTCGCGCTCGAAGGGTTTAAGCAGTCGTGACCACCACCGTCATCGTCGCGATCGTTGCGGCGCTCGCTGTGGCAACCGTCGCTGGATGGCTGTTGACGCGCCGCTCCGGAAGACTTCGGACAGTCGGCCCGACAGCAGCCACCGACGCCGCGGACCTCGGCCTGTCTGCCAGCGGGCCGACCATCGTGCATTTCAGCGCCCCGTGGTGCGGACCTTGCGATCGGGTTCGTCGGGTGGTCGGCCAGGTCTGCGACGACCTGGGCGACGTGGCCCATGTCGAGATCGACCTCGACGCCAATCCGTCGGCGGCCCGTCGGTTTTCGGTGCTGTCGCTGCCGACCACGTTGATCTTCGACGGCGACGGCCGGCAGCGATACCGCTCTTCGGGGGTGCCCAAGGCGGCCGACCTGCGGTCGGCGCTAGAACCGCTGTTGGCTTGAGCGCGGCGTCATTGGGTAAGCTGGCCGACGTGTCAACCCGCCTGGAGCCCACGCTCACCAAGCGTCGCGCAGTCGATCTGTGCCGCATCGCGGGTTGTTGTTGTTGCTGTAGCTGCTGAGCAGCCGCGCCCGTGCGCGCACTCGGAGCAGCTTCGGAGCCTTGCCCAGGCCCCAAAGGCGTGCGTCCACCCTTTTCCGCGCCACCAGATTTTTAGGAGTAGCACCGTGCCGAGCAGCGACACCGCCACACAGCGGGACCAGGTCGACGTTCGCGGACCGAGATTCGCCGCCTGGGTCACGACCGCGGTCCTGGTGCTCACGCTTGTCGCTTCGGCCGCCAGCCCACTGGCGGCCGCGCTCATTCTCGGCGTGCAGGCCGTGATCTTTGCGATCGGCGCCGCCGGCGGGCCGCGCCGCCACCCCTACGGGCGCCTGTTTGCCAGCCTGGTGGCGCCCCGGCTGGGGCCGGTCACCGAGCGTGAGCCGGTCGCGCCGCTCAAGTTCGCCCAACTGGTCGGCTTGATCTTCGCGGTCGTCGGCGTCATTGGATTCGCCGCCGGCGCTGCCGTCGTCGGCGTCATCGCCACCGCGCTCGCGCTGGTGGCCGCGTTCCTGAACGCGGCCTTCGGCATCTGCCTGGGCTGCCAGCTCTACCCTCTGATCGCGCGCTTCCGGTCCACTCCCGCTTAAGCCGTTACGCCACAAAAGCAATCGAAAGGAATCTCCACCATGGCACGCTCCGACGTCCTGGTCTCCACGGACTGGGCTGAGAGCAATCTCCGGAATCCCCAGGCCGCGAACGTCGTCTTCGTCGAGGTCGACGAGGACACCAGCGCTTACGACACCGGCCACATCGCCGGCGCGATCAGGCTGGACTGGCGCACCGATCTGCAGGACCCGGTCAAGCGCGACTTCGTCGACGCGCAGCAATTCTCCAAGCTGCTGTCCGACCGCGGCATCTCCAACGACGACACCGTGATCCTCTACGGCGGCAACAACAATTGGTTCGCCGCCTACGCGTACTGGTACTTCAAGCTGTACGGCCACGAGAAGGTCAAGCTGCTCGACGGCGGACGCAAGAAGTGGGAGCTCGAAGGGCGCCCGCTGTCCACCGAAACCGTCAGCCGGCCGCCCACCTCCTACACCGCGGCCCCGCCGGACAACACCATCCGGGCCTTCCGCGACGAGGTCATCGCAGCCATCAACGTCAAGAACCTGGTCGACGTGCGCTCGCCCGACGAGTTCTCGGGCAAGATCCTCGCGCCGGCGCACCTGCCGCAGGAGCAGAGCCAGCGGCCGGGTCACATCCCCGGTGCGATCAACGTCCCGTGGAGCAAGGCCGCCAACGAGGACGGCACCTTCAAGTCCGACGAGGAGCTGGCCAAGCTGTACGCCGACGCCGGTCTGGACGGGACGAAAGAAACCATCGCGTACTGCCGGATCGGGGAGCGCTCGTCGCACACCTGGTTCGTTCTGCGGGAATTACTCGGGCAGAAAAACGTCAGAAACTACGACGGCAGTTGGACGGAATACGGCTCCCTGGTGGGTGCCCCGATCGAGTTGGGAAGCTGATATGTGCTCTGGACCGAAGCAAGGACTGACGTTGCCCGCCAGCGTCGATCTGGAGAAGGAAACGGTGATCACCGGCCGCGTCGTGGACCGCGACGGGCAGGCGGTGGGTGGCGCGTTCGTCCGTCTGCTGGACTCGTCGGACGAGTTCACGGCCGAGGTCGTCGCGTCGGCCACCGGTGACTTCCGGTTCTTCGCGGCGCCGGGCTCCTGGACACTGCGCGCCCTGTCCCCGGTCGGCAACGGCGACGCCGTGGTGACGCCGTCCGGCGCGGGCATCCACGAGGTCGACGTCAAGATCGCCTGACATCCCAACCGCCGACCGGGATGTCACCGGGGCGCCGCGGGAAGAATAGACTCTTTTCCCGTGGTGCTCTTCTTCGAGATCATGCTGGTCATAGCGGTCGTAGTCATCTCATGGTTCGCGCTGTACACGCTCTACCGGCTCATCACTGACGAGTCGTGACGGACCAGGACCCCGACGCACCGGTGGGTCCGGCGGGCGCCGGCGACCGAGCGGTGGCTGCCGCCGCCGAACGCGCCAAGCTCACGGCCTCCCGCAATATCCCCGCCTTCGACGACCTGCCGCTTCCCGCTGACACCGCGAACCTGCGCGAAGGCGCCAACCTCAACGATGCGTTGCTGGCGCTGCTGCCGCTGGTCGGCGTGTGGCGCGGGGAAGGCGAGGGGCGCGGGCCGGAGGGGGACTACCGGTTCGGCCAGCAGATCGTGGTCTCGCACGACGGTGGCGACTACCTGAATTGGGAAGCCCGGTCCTGGCGGCTCGATAAGACCGGCGCGTACCAGGAGCCCGGTCTGCGCGAGACGGGCTTTTGGCGGTTCGTCCCCGATCCGTACGACCCGAGCGAATCCCAGACCATCGAGTTGTTGTTGGCTCATTCGGCCGGCTATGTCGAATTGTTCTACGGACGCCCGCGCACCCAGTCGTCGTGGGAGTTGGTAACCGACGCGCTGGCCCGCAGCCGATCGGGCCTGCTGGTCGGCGGCGCCAAGCGGCTCTACGGCATCGTCGAGGGCGGCGACCTGGCCTACGTCGAGGAACGGGTGGACGCCGACGGTGGCCTGGTTCCGCATCTGTCGGCGCGCCTGTCGCGGTTCGCCGGATAGTCGCCTCCACGCCCGTCTGCCGAGATAACCTCGGTCGCTAGCAATCACCGACGAGGTCGCCGTGCGACGGCTCGGGTGAAGGAGGGCGGCCAATGCGCACACCCCGGCAAGTAGCGCGCTGGGTCGTGTCGGCGATTGGCCTGCTGCTGGTCGGCTATCTCGCCGTGTTGGCGCTGGTGCCCTCGATCATCGATGCGCTGCCGCCGTGGCTCGGGTGGTTCGGCCGCCCCGGATCGATGCCGACACTGGTGGTCGTCATCGCCGTGCTGGTCACCGCGTGTGTTCTGATCTTCCGCTCCGGCGGCAGCCATCGCTTGGTCGGCGTTTCGTTCACCGTGATCGCCGCGCTCGTCAGCATGAGCGCGGTGCTGGGCCTCAGCTCGTACTGGGGATGCCACGACGCCAACCACCCGGCGTTCTTCACGCCGCTGATGGCAACGGCGCAGCTGGTCAAGGGCAGCACCAGCGACTTTTCGGTGGGCGGACGCACGTGCCCGAACCCCACCCCGGTCGGGCTCGAACTGGCCCGGATAGTGGCGCTGGCGGCGATCTTCACCGGCCTGGGCGGCGTCGTGGTCGGGCTCTTCCGGTCCCAGGTGGATCGGCTGCGCGCCAACCTCGCCGACCACGTCACCGCCATCGTCGGCATCGACGACGACAGCCAGTCGATGATCAGCGCGGTCGCTCGGACGCTGGACCGGCGCAGCACGCTGGTCGTGATCACCGGCGCCGGTGACGACCGCGTCCAGCGTGCCCGCAGGCAGGGCGCCCGGGTGGTGCTGGTGGACTTCAACAGCCCCGCCACCCTTGTGTCGCTGCGGCTGTGGCGGCATCTTGGCCGGCTCTACCTGATGGCCCGCGACCCGGCTGTCAACCTGTTGTGGCTGGACCTGATCAGCCGTCGACTCGCCGAGCTGGACCACAAGCAGCGGTTGCCCCTGATCGTGCGCATCGATGACCCCTGGTTGGCGAAGGCGTGGCGCGCCCAGCAATTCGGCGGATCGGACACGCGCTGGGCCGCCGATGTCGTCGGCAAGTACGAGGTGACCGCCGGTAGGCTACTCGACGGCATCATCGCGACGGGCCGAACGAACCACGTATTCGTCTGCGGCACTTCGCAATTGACACTTGCGTTGTGCGCGGACCTGACCCGCCGGGCCTTGGAACGCGACTTTTACACCCCGGCGGGTGCGGCGCCGTTGCCCGGGCTCACCCTCGTCGCGCCGGACGCCGAAGAGTACGTGCGCGATCACGAGTTTTACCGCCAGCAAGCCGGATTCGTGTCGGAGGGACCCAAGATCGACGCGGTGGCCGAGGCGCCGACCGTGCCAACCATGCTCCAACTGCTGGGCGACGCCGAATCCGCAAGCAGCGCGGTCATTTTGGCGGAAACCGTTGCCGCGACGATCGGCACCAGGCTGGCCGCGCGCTTTCCGGATGTGCCGATTTACGCCTCGGACCTCAACACCAGCATCGCCGACGACGCGATCCAGGTGGTCGGCCGGCTGCAGTCCTACTCCCTGGTGTTGGACAGCCGCGAGGGCCGGATTCAGGACGCCTGGGAACGAGCGGCACGCCTGATTCACGAGCGTTATCTCGCCACGCTCGACCCCGGGGGCCCACGCTCCCCCGCCGCGATGCCGTGGGATGAGCTCAGCGAGTTCTATCGCGGTTCGAACCGGCGTCAGGTGCGCAATGCGCTATGGATGGTCGAACAGATCGCCGGACACACATGGAACACCTGGGGCAGCCCACCGGCGCAGCTATCGGGGCGGGACATGGCCAATTCGCCGCCGCTGGAACAACTTGCGCTGATGGGCTTCGACCGCCAGTCGGCGCTGAGCATGGCGAAGGCAGAACACGAGGATTGGTGCCGCTATTACCGCCGCAACGGCTGGAAGTACGGCCCCAAGCGCGACGACACCCGCAAGATCCACGACAAGCTGGTGGACTGGTCGGTGGTGGAAAGCAAGCCCGACCTGCTCAACGCGGCGCTACGCAGCCTGGCGGCCACCCTGTGGAGCCTGCGGCAGCTCGGCTATCGGTCGCGCCCGCTGTGGCAGACCTTCACCCGAGCGGGGACGGTGACCGCGGAACAGCGAAGCGCACCGTGGACCTGGCAGTCGGACTCGGGGCACACCATGCGCGCCGACGCCGGGGACTGGGCCGTGCAGGAGGACGGAAAGACTTGGTCGGTGCGCGACGACATCTTCCGGGACACCTACGAGCCGGACGGCGACGGCCGGTGGCGCAGAAAGGGAACGGTTCAGGCCCGCCCGGCGCAACCCGGCGAGACGGTCGACACCCTGGAGGGCCCCACGACGGCAGCGGATGGCGACTGGGTGGTGCGAGGATCCGGCGGCGAGCAATGGCCGGTTCCCGGTGACGAATTCGTGCGCCGCTACGCCGAAGTCCATTCCGAATAGCGGCGACGAATACTCATCCTGGCCGGGGCAACACTGATACGTTATCGGCGCAGCCGGGCGTCGGGCAGGCCCGGCGTTGGCTCCGCCTCACCCTAGGAGAGACCGCGATGGCGCTGTTCATCAGCTACTCGAGCCAGGACAGGTCAAAGGTCGACGCTCTCACCTCCGCCCTTCGGCGCGCCCAACAACAGGTGTGGTTCGATCAGGAACTGGGCGGCGGCGACTCGTGGTGGAACAAGATCCTCGAGCAGATCCGCTCCTGCGACGTGTTTATCGTCGCGCTGTCCAGCAACTGGCTTCAGTCCAAGCCCAGTCAGTCCGAGTTGCGCTACGCGCAGGCCCTCAACCGGCCGATCCTTCCGGTCCGGATCGGCGAGGTCGACAGCATGCGGGTGAATCCCCTTGCGGCGTTGCAGATCATCGACTACCGGAACCCGACGGTCGACGCCGGCATTCAGCTGGTCACCGCGGTGCACCAGCTACAGTCCAAATCCCAGCCGCTGCCCGACCCGCTCCCCGAGGAGCCGCCGGTGCCGTTCGGCTACATAACGCGGCTGGGCAACACCCTCGCCGAAAAGGAATTGAGCCCCCAGCAACAGCTTCAGTTGTTGGTCGAACTCCGGCAGGGATTCGACGAGGACGGTGACGATCCCAGCGCTCGCAGTGATATCGCCCAGCTGCTGCGCATGCTTCGCCTCCGCCACGACGTCACCTACCGCACCCGAACCGAGATCGACAACGTCCTCGCCGAGATCGAGGCGACCGAATCGGGTTCGGCGGCAGGCGCATCCGCTGCCGCGGCACAGGCACCGACGATCCCGTCGCCCCAGGCTGGCGCGGGGGTGGCCCGGCCGTCGTCGGCGGCTGTCGGCGGTGGAAGCAACAAACGGCTGCTCATCATCGGCGCCGCCGCCCTGGCGGTCATCGCGGCAATCGCGGTGGTCGTCGTGCTGGTCACCCAGGGCGGCAAAACCAAGCAGGCCGCCAATCCGGCTTCGAACCCCAATCCGACCGCCAATGCAAATTCCGTGCCCAACGCGACGAATTTGGACTCCTACCTGCTCGGTCCGCCCGACATCGGCACGGTCGTGGGCGACCCCAACATGGTCGTCTCCGATAAGACCGACGCCATGCGCAATCCCAGGTGGACGCTGTCCAACCCCGCCTGCCTGGGCGCCTACGAACCGATCACCGATGCCGCCTACCAGGGGAGCGGATACGCCACGGTGGCCGGCCAAGCCGTGCACACCGCCGGTGAAGACCCCGCCCACCGGGTCTTCGAATCGGTGGTGGCCTTCCCGTCGGCCGACAAGGCCAGCGCGTTCGTGCAGGCGTCCGCGGACAAGTGGCGGGCCTGCGCCGGGCAACCGGTCACGCTCACCGTCAACGGCAAGAACACCGGATGGAAGTTCGCGGACGCCGCCGGCAGCCCGCCGAGGATCGCGCTGGCCCGAACGCAAACAGACAGCACCCGGGCCTGCCACCATGTGCTGCACGCATCCTCGAACGTCGTCATCGACGTGCTGGTGTGCGGACCGGATGCCGAGCCCGGTCAGGCCGGGCGCATCGCCGAGCAGATCGCCGGCAAGGTAGGGCAGTAGCGATCCCTGACATGGAGCGGCCCCCGAGCGATTCTCCGATTGGACAGATCGGAACTCGGGGGCCGGGTGGCTACCGGGAATTCGCCAGCGCGCGTGTGTCGCCGGCTCTTCCGAGCCAATGCAGCTAGCGGGTAGCCACCTCACATGTCCATGAAGCTATCAATTTCGCGGACCACCTCCTTCCTTGTGTACGGCCGACCGTACCTGCCATTCCGCGAGCCGACAACAGAATTCAGCGCTCAGCGATCGCTGACGATCGCCGCGTCGACCAGTTCGGCGAATTCGGCGGCTATCGGAGAGCGCGGCAGCGGCCGGCCGTCCAGCGTGTGCACGCGGGCGGCCAGGGTCATGCTCGATATCAGCCAAACGCCTTGGGCCTCCTGCAGATCCGCGGGGCGCAGCGCGCGGTAGTCGCAGTCGTAGCCCTTGGCCCGGGCCACCTCGAAGAGCGCCTGCTGCGTGGTGCCGCGCAGGATGGGATACCAGGGCGGCGGTGTCAGCAGGCAGGGATCGCCCCCCGATCCAGGCTCGGTGGCGATCACCACCGTCGAGCGGGGGCCTTCCAAGATGTAGCCGTCGGAGCTGACGAAGATCACATCGCCGGCGCCCTGTCGGGCCGCATGGCGCAGGGCGGCCATGTTGACCGCGTACGACAGCGTCTTGGCGCCGGCCAGCAGCCACGGCATGGCATCGGCGCCCTTGGCCGGCAGTCCGCGGTCCAGGGTGATCGCGCAGAGCCCGTCGCGGCGAACCTCGGCCACCCGATCGGGCACGGGGTTGACCACCACGTAGGCGGTCGGTGCCGTCGGGCCACTCTCGCGGCCGCGGCTGTAGATCAAGCGCATCGCGCCTTCGTCGGCGCTGCCTTCGACCCACTGTCGCGTGGCCGCGTCGATCGCACGCCGCCAGCTCGCCAGCTCCGGCAAGGGCAGATCCATCAGTTTCGCCGATTGGGCCAGCCGCTGCAGATGCGACTCGACCAAGCAGGCCCGGCCGTCGCGGATCAGCAGCGTCTCGAAAACGCCGTCGCCGCGGACCGCCGCCAGATCGTCGGCGTGCAGCAGCGGCGCACCTGGCGGATGCACCTGGCCGTCGAGGGTGACGATCACACCGAGCTGGCCTGCCATGGACGATGAGCCTAGCCAATGCACTCCGTAGAGTTGACGTGTGAACCGCGCCGACGACGATGCAGAACGCAGCGATGAGGAGGAGCGGCGCAAATGAACCCAGTTGAAGCGCCCGATTCCGGACCCGACGCCGGCGCCGTATGGCATTACGGCGATCCCCTGGGCGAGCAGCGAGCGGCCGAAACCGATGCGGCGGTGGTCGACCGCTCGCATCGCGCGGTGCTCACTTTGACCGGCAAGGACCGGCAGACCTGGCTGCACAGCATCTCCACCCAAGACGTGAGCGAGCTCCCCGAGGGCGCCAGCACGCAAAACCTCAGCCTCGACGGCCAGGGCCGGGTCGAGGACCACTGGATCCAGACGGAGCTGGGCGAAGCGACCTACCTCGACACCGAACCGTGGCGGGGCGACCCGCTGCTGGCGTACCTGCGCAAGATGGTGTTCTGGTCGGAGGTCACGCCTGCCGGCGCCGACACCGCGGTGCTGTCGCTGCTCGGTCCGCGGCTGGCCGACCGGGCGGTGCTCGACGCGCTCGGCCTGGACGCGCTGCCCGGCGAGGCGAGCGCGGTTCCGGTGACCGGCGACGGATTTGTGCGGCGGATGCCCGGCGCGCCCGCCGGCGCAATCGAGCTGGATCTGCTGGTACCGCGCGACGAGGCGGCCGGCTGGCGCGGTCGGTTGGCCGGGGCCGGCGTGCGCCCGGCCGGGGTATGGACCTACGAAGCCCACCGGGTGGCGGCGCTGCGGCCCCGGCTCGGCGTCGACACCGACGAGCGCACGATCCCGCACGAGGTCGGCTGGATCGGTGGCCCCGGCGAGGGCGCCGTGCACCTGGACAAGGGCTGCTACCGCGGACAGGAGACCGTCGCGCGGGTGCACAACCTGGGCAGGCCGCCCCGGATGCTGGTGCTGTTGCACCTCGACGGCTCGGTCGAACGGCCCTCGACGGGTGATGCGGTGCTCGCCGGCGGTCGCGCCGTCGGACGCCTCGGAACCGTGGTCGACCATGTGGACCTCGGACCGGTGGCGCTGGCCTTGCTTAAGCGCGGGCTGCCGCCGGACACCGCCTTGGTGACCGGCCCAGAGGCCGCCGTCGCTGCGGTGATCGACCCCGATTCGCTGCCCAACTCGCAACACGTCGGCGCGGGCCGGCTTGCCGTTGAACGGTTGCGGGGCGGTGCGAGATAATCGGCGATGAGCTGCGCCACAGCGAGCAGGGGTCGCCGACACTTGACCGTGAGGCACGGTAAACTAATCGGCAGGACAATAACGAGACCAGAGATCGGAGCCGCCTACTCGTTAGGCCGCTCCGTTATTGCGCGAGGGGGTTCCCCCATGGGCCGCGGCCGGGCTAAGGCAAAGCAGACCAAGGTTGCACGAGAACTCAAATACAGTTCCCCGCAGACCGACTTGAAGCGGCTTCAGCAAGAACTGTCGGGAACGGGCGCCGACGAACCCAACGACCTCAACGACGGTGCCCCGGACGATTCATGGGACGATCCCGACGACTGGCGTCGCTAAAACCAATCCCCCTGTGCCGATGCGTTTCGCATCGGCACAGCGTTAGTTCCGGCTAGGTCGCCCGTCAAAACCGCGGGTGTTGCCCGACCAGTTTGGCCCGCGGGCCTTCTTTTCCGCCCTTGCAGACGGTGCCCAGCACCCAAGAATTCAGGTGTCGCGCGGTCAGTATGGCCAACGCGCGGTCGGTGTCTTCCGGTGCGACGACGGCGATCATGCCGACGCCCATGTTGAACGTCTTTTCCATCTCCTCACGCGCCACCCGCCCGCGCTGGGCGATCATGGCGAACACCGGCGCGGGCGTCCACGTGCCCCGGTCAACCTCGGCAACCAGCCCGGGCGGGATGACGCGTTGCAGGTTGCCGGCCAGCCCCCCGCCCGTGACGTGGCAGAAGGTGCGGACATGGGTTTCGGCCGTCAGCGCCAGGCAGTCCTTGGCGTAGATGCGGGTGGGTTCCAGCAGTTCCTCGCCGAGGGTGCGGCCGAACTCCTCCACATAACCGGCCAGATTCATCCGGTCGATCTCCAGCAGGACCGTGCGGGCCAGCGAGTATCCGTTGGAATGCAGGCCCGACGAGCCCATCGCGATGATGACGTCACCGGGTTTGACGCGGTCGGCACCCAGCACGTCGTCGGCCTCCACCACGCCGATACCGGTGGCCGAGATGTCGTAGTGGTCGGGTTCCATCAGGCCGGGGTGTTCGGCGGTTTCGCCGCCGAGCAGGGCGCAGCCGGCGCGCACGCATCCCTCGGCGATGCCGCTCACGATCGCGCTGAGGCGTTCCGGCACGGTCCGGCCGACGGCAATGTAGTCCTGCAGGAACAGCGGCTCGGCGCCGCACACCACCAGGTCGTCGACCACCATCGCGACCAGGTCGAGGCCCACGGTGTCGTGCTTGTCCATCGCCTGAGCGACCGCCAGCTTGGTGCCGACCCCGTCGGTGGAGGCCGCCAGCACCGGCTCGCGGTAGTCGCCACGCAACGCGAACAATCCGGCGAACCCGCCCAGGCCGCCGCGCACCTCGGGTCTGCTGGCCTTGGTCGCCAGCGGCTTGAACAAGGCGACGGCGCGCTCACCGGCCTCAATGTCCACGCCGGCCGTCGCGTAGGTGATGCCCTGGCTGCCCGGGTCGCGTCCGGGGCTTTTTCCGGGATCCGTCATCGCGATAAAGGTTACCGGGCGGCGCTCACCGTCGGTATCAAACGTCTTTGAAGTAGTGCGGGCGAATTTTGTCAGCGCGCGACGGGCACTTCATCGGGCGCCAGATCGTCGAGGCCCGCGCCGCGCGCGGCATTGGTGAGCATGTGCTCGATGACGTTCTTGCCCAGCGCGGTTTCGCCCGGCAGCTCGATCGGATATTTGCCGTCGAAGCACGCGGTGCACAGCCGCGACCCGGGCTGTTCGGAGGCTGCGATCAAACCCCGCAGCGAGACATACCCCAGCGTGTCGGCACCGATGGCGTGCCGCACCGCCTCGAGCATCTCTTCTTTGTCCTGGACGGCGTTGGCGATCAATTCCGCCGGCGAGGGGAAGTCGATGCCGTAGAAGCAGGGCCACTTCACCGGCGGTGAGGCGATGCGTACGTGCACTTCGACGGCGCCGGCCTCGCGCAGCATCCGCAACAGGGCGCGCTGGGTGTTCCCGCGCACGATCGAGTCGTCCACGACGATGAGCCGTTTACCGCGGATCACCTCGCGAAGCGGGTTGAGCTTCAGCCGGATACCGAGCTGGCGGATGGTCTGCGACGGCTGGATGAAGGTGCGCCCCACATACGCGTTCTTCATCAGGCCCTGCCCGTAGGGGATGCCGGATTCCTGCGCGTATCCCACGGCCGCGGGGGTGCCCGATTCCGGCACGCCGATCACCAGGTCGGCCTCGACGGGGCACTCGCGAGCCAGCCGCCGACCGATTTCCACCCGGGTGCCGTGCACGGACCGGCCGGCGATCGTGCTGTCCGGCCGCGCCAGGTAGACGTATTCGAAGACGCAGCCCTTGGGTTCGGGGCTGGCGAAACGCGTCGAGCGCACGCCGTCGGCGTCGATCGCCAGCAATTCGCCCGGCTCGATGTCGCGGACGAAGGAGGCGCCGACGATGTCGAGCGCGGCCGTTTCGGAGGCCACCACCCAGCCGCGGTCCAACCGCCCGAGCGATAGGGGCCGCACCCCGTGCGGATCGCGGCACGCGTACAAGGTGTTTTCGTCCATGAACGTCAGGCAGAACGCCCCCCGCACGGTCGGCAGCAGCTCCAGCGCCGCCTGCTCGAGGGTGGCATCGGCCGCGCCGTGCGCCAGCAGTGCACCCAGGATGTCGGAGTCCGTCGTCGCGGGGGCGGGGCATCGGGTGCCCATCAGCCCGGCTTCGCGGGCGCGGGCGGCGAGCTCGGCGGTGTTGACCAGATTCCCGTTGTGGCCCAAGGCAACCCCGGTGCCGGCCGCGGTGTTGCGGAACACCGGCTGGGCGTTTTCCCACGTGGTGTCGCCCGTGGTGGAGTAGCGGCAGTGCCCGATGGCGACGTGGCCGTGCATCGCGGCCAGGGTCTGCTCGTCGAACACCTGGCTGACCAGGCCTAGGTCTTTGAAGACCAGCACCTGGGAGCCGTCGGCGACGGCCATACCCGCGGCTTCCTGGCCACGATGCTGCAGCGCGTACAGGCCGTAATAGGTGAGCTTGGCGACTTCCTCGCCCGGGGCCCAGACCCCGAACACGCCGCACTCTTCACGAGGAGAGTTCAGGTCCTCCTCGGGTGCTTCTGGTCCAGCGACGGTCACGGTTCGGCGGCTCCCTGGCGAACGATTGGTGACGTAACGGAGTCTACGGGCACCGCGGCGCCGGCGCCGAATCCGGCGGGCGTGTTGGGCGCTGAAAAATGGGTCACTCAACCCTAAAGCTGCACTTCAGAGTTATATTCCGCGCAGATCGAACAGGGGCAACCAGTGGCTTATTTCACCCGCCCGGGAGCCCGACAGCGTCAGCGCACCGGTGGTCTCGGCCTCGTCGGGGCGCAGCAGTCCGGTGGCGAGCAGCAGCCACGTCCGCGCGTCGGTCTCGACCACATTGGGCGGTGTGCCGCGGGTGTGCCTGGGCCCGGCGATGCACTGCACCGCGGCGAACGGGGGGATGCGGACCTCGACGCTGGCGCCGGGCGCCGCCGCGGCCAAGGTGCGCGCGGTGAGCCGAACCGCCGCCGCCAAAGCACCTCGGTCGGGCGCCGGACAAGATTCGTCGCGCAGCCAGTCGGCGACGGCTAACACCGCCTGCCGCGTCTTCGCCGGATCGGCGCTTTGCCGGGAGGCCATACCTGAGGGTCTCAGAATGGTGCGACGTCGCTTGGAGGTGCGGCCACCGTTTGATCGGAGCCGCCGGCGCTGCGGTAGTGGTAATACAAACCCTCGTGAAAGGCATCGTCGGATCGATCGCCTGGCTGGTCGGACGCAGGAGTCTGCGCCGTGCATGAGCGGCGCCCTCCCGCCTGGTAACAACGGAAACGTCAGCGGTTAAACAGTTGCGTACGATCCACTCGACCACCTATGTGCTCGCCGTCGCACCCCTGAATATGAAAGTGATTGCAGCGGGCACACTGTTCATCTGATGCAATATGCGGTATTTACCACAGACACAATATCCGTATGCGCCATGAAAGCTATTGCGGCGCTTACTGATAGACGCGGGCGCAGCCGCGTCGCCGGTTCAGCCAATCGACTGCGCTACGGCGCATCTGAACCGTCGCCAGGGATAAGCCGGCGGCAATCGGCCACGAAGCGGGTGCCGAATGAGCGCTGTGTCGCAATATTGCGACGGGTTCTAGTGAGACGAACTTTCGAGACGCAACGACCTGGCAGATCCAATACGCTGGGTGCCGGTCTGAGACGTCTCGAATGTGGTCTATCTACGTCAAATCCCTTTTCGGCCAGACGCATTGCCACTTCGTGTCCAAATCCGGTACCCGACCCGGTGATGAGAACCTTCTTCACCGCGTTGCCCTTTGCCTGTGCGTCGCACAGCCGATTCCGCGAACATACCGTAGTTTGCTGAAAAGTTTTGCCGCCGAAAAGGTTTTCCCTGTGCGCGGGTAAGGCCGTGTTAGCCGAAGATGCCCGTCTTGCGTAAGTAGGTGGCGCGGTCACTCGTGGGCACGCAAGTTGCTGACGGCAGCGACGGGAACAGACAACGTCCTCGGACTCATCGACCTTGAAGCCGAAGCACAGCCGCCCCGGACTTGCCCCGCGGACTACCAGTACTTAGAGCGACGGGAATTGGACCGGGCACTCGATGCGGTTGCCTACCTTCAGAGTGTCCTTGGGATACACGTTGACATCGACGTATTGCGCCTTGGTTATATCCATTGCGTAGTAGTCGTGCACCGAGTCGTCGTCCTTCGACATGTTGCCCCGCTCGTCCTTGGCGCGGCACCGTAGCGTGTACTGACCGGGAGTGACGTTCTCCCAGGTGAACGACCAGCCGACCCAGGCCCACTTGCCGATCGGGTTATCGAGCTTCGCGTACGACCAGGTGTTTCCCCCGTCGAGGCTGACCTCCACGTCGGTGATGCGAAGTCCACCGGCCCAGGCGCGGCCACGCAGCTCGACGGCATCGGTCTCCTCCAGGTGGCGGAGCCGACATAGGAAGTCGGGGATGCCGGGAGGGATCATCATCGCACGCGTCTGCTGGAAGGTGGCGGGTTGGCGGTTGGGGTCATTGTCGTTTTGCGCGTAGCTGTACCACTTCATCTGGCGCTCGGTGAGCCGCCAGTCGATCGCCTCGATCGAGCCGATCCATTTGACGTTGGTCATCCCCAGCCAGCCTGGGACCAGTAGACGCAGCGGGAAGCCGTGCTGCGGCGGCAACGGCAGGCCGTTGATTTCGTAGCACAGCAAGACGTCGTTGGCGGGGTTCATCACGTAGTCGACGGTCAGGCTGCGCTGGAAGTACTGGACTTCGGCCCCATCCGGGGGGCCCTGGATCCCTTTGTCTCGGCCGGTGAAGAGGATCTCCACCGCGTCATCTAGAAGGCCGGCCTCCTCGAGTACCCCGCGCAGCGGCGTACCCGTCCACTCGGCGGTCCCGATCGCGTCGTGGTTCCAAGGTACGTGTGCCCACAGGCGCCACCGCTGGCTCGCTCGGCCGTTGCCGCAGCATTCCATCGTGGCCGGGAGGGTGACCTTTGGTCGGCTGCGGAAGTAGTCCATGTCGAGGGCCAGTTTGTTCTTCACGAGGCCGTCGACCTTGACGCGATACGTCTTCTCGTCGATCTCCGGGATGTCGTAGTGGATCAGCAGATAGTGCATCCCGATCGGAGTGATCGGATAGGTGAGGCCCTCGAGGTGCATGCCGTGGCAGCGGCTCTTGCCGGCGACCTCCATCACCGTGAAATTGTCGAGACGGTCGGTATGCGCGAAGTCCTGGTAAGGCGGCACGTCGGCGTGAATGTCCACATCCAGGGTGAAGCGCTTGCCGTTCGCGGTCGGGTAACCTGTTTGCTCGGTCATGGTGCCTCCCAGTGCTGGTCGAAATCGGCTGTGGCCCTGCCTGATCGGCACGAGTTGGCACCGCGACTGTCATCGCCAGGCCACCAGAGAACGGGCTCGGTTCCACTATCCACTAAATAACTGCGCAATCGACCAGACAAATCTACAAAATCGGCGGGTTTTCCGCGCGTCGGCGCAGTACATCGCCGTCCCGGCGGTGTAGCGGCGGGGCGATCCGTGCGGCGAGTCCGGCATTGCCTTTGGCCGGAGTCGCTGGGTTTGTCGTTTCCTATAGCCTCACAGTCTCGATTCCGGCCTACATCGAGATCGCCCGCCTCTTCGCTTGACTGGGCCTTTGGCAGCGCAATCGCCGCACGTGCACGTTGCGACCAATAACGGGGTACAGCATTCGGTTTCTCGCGGCGCGCTGGTCGTCACCAAGGGTGCGGTGACGTTGCCGATAACCTGTCGAAGCTGGAATGCGCTCTTTAGTGTTGTTGGTCTTGATACGAACTTTCGAGACTCTCGTAAGTCGTCTGTTGTTTCGAGACAAGATGGGCATGCCTCCCCGACCATCGCCGTCACGGCATCGCCGACGAGGGGGCGCCGTCGGCCGGCTTAGTTGCCAGTTCAGCAGCAGGCGAGAACCGCAGGACCGTGCCGCGGGCCGATGGCAGCATGCCAGCGCCACCGGTTCGCCTGCGCGGCAAGGCGTTTGCAGTCGTTGAGGGAAACGCGAGTACAGTAGCTCCGATGGCTTTCGTCCCTTCCAATGAGCGGATGATCGCCGGGGTCGCCGCCGCGTGCGTCTCGCTCGGGGTGGCCCAGCTGGTGGGCATCCCGTTCGGTGCGCGGGCCGATGCGCGTACCGCGATCGGCTCGGCGGTCGTCGACCTGACACCGGGGCCCATCAAAGAGTGGGCGATTCAGACCCTGGGCTCTCTGGACAAACTGTTCGTGGCCGTCGTCGTGCTCGTGGTGATCGCTACGATCGCTGCGATCGCCGGGACCCTCGAGACGCAGCGCCGCCCGCTCGGCAGCGCCGCGATCGCCGCGGCGGGCGTTCTGGGATGCATCGCAGTGCTGTCGCGGCCGGGTGCGACGGCACTCGACACGATCCCCACCGTCGCGGGCGCCGCCTGCGGCGTGGCGGCCCTGCGCTTGCTCACCCGCCGGTTCTGGGCCGACCTGGGAGACTCAGAAGACAGAGCCGTCCACGGCGACCCGGATGCCGGCAGGCGCAGGTTGGTCGTGTTCGGATTGATCGGATTCGGAGTAGTGAGTGGCGTCGCGGGTGCGGTCATCACGCGGTTGGTGCATTCGGTGTCCGCTGACCGCAACAGCTTCGCACTTGCCCGGCCGCGCACATCGGCGCCACCAATACCTGCTGATGTGCAACCGAAAGGGGTTGCGCTTCCGAGCTTTGTCACGTCCAGCGCCGATTTTTACCGGGTGGACACCGCACTCATTGTTCCCCAACTCAGCCACGCCGACTGGCGCCTGCGCGTCCACGGCATGGTGGACCACGAAGCCACGTACGACTTCGACGACCTCGCCCACTTCGACGTCGTCGAAACGGTGACGACGCTGACCTGCGTGTCGAATCCCGTTGGAGGCAACCTCATTTCGACGGGCATCTGGACAGGCTACCGAGTCGCTGATCTGCTGGCGGCAGCCGGTGTGCACGCGGACGCCGACATGGTGCTCTCGACGTCGATCGATGGGTTCACCGCCGGCACGCCACTAGAGGCGCTTACCGATGGCCGCGCCGCGCTCCTGGCGGTCGGCCTCAACGGTCAGCCGCTACCGATCGAGCATGGCTACCCGGCGCGGCTGGTGGTACCGGGGCTCTACGGGTACGTGTCGGCCACCAAGTGGGTCGTCGAGCTGGAGCTGACCCGCTTCGACAGAGCAGAGGCGTACTGGACGCGGCAGGGCTGGGCACCGCGTGCACCCATCAAGACCGAGTCGCGGATCGACGTGCCGAAAGGTGGTCAGAAGGTGCCGATGGGGCCCGTGGTGTTTGGCGGCGTCGCGTGGGCACAGAATCGTGGCGTGCGGGCCGTGGAGGTCCGCATCGACGACGGCGGATGGCAGCCCGCGCAACAGGGCGCGGGCTATTCCAACGACACGTGGCGATTGTGGCGCTTCCCCTGGCAGGCGAAAAGCCCTGGGAAACACACCATCACCGTGCGCGCCACCGACAACACCGGAGCCGTCCAAACTTCAGATCAGGCCAGTACCGTCCCAGACGGCGCCACCGGGTGGCACACGGTGGACTTCACCGTGGCGGAGACATGAAGCACTATTTCAGTGCTATTTGGAAGAGAGTTTCCGCCAACTGAATACCGCAACCGCGATGCCGATCAGCACCGTGATCGGACCGATGATGGACCAGGTCGTAGTGTTGCTCATCGGGCTGCCACCAAGCACTCCGAATCCCTGGAGCGCCCAGATCAGACCGAACAGCGCGATGATCAACCCGACCGCGAACGTGACGACGAAAGCCCTTCTCATACAGGGATGCTAGCCCGGAAAAGGGGATGTCGCGCCTTGACCCGGCAGACCGCGCAGGCAATGCCTGATTCCAAGGAATGCGACTTTTGGACTCTCGAAACCCGTCTATGTCGAGACGGCGTTCGGTTCTATTCGGCCCTTGAAATCCTGATCCGACACATCGCCGCAGACGGCAGCGGCCAGACGCTGGCGGTGCGGACAGGCCCATTCCCTGCGCGGCGATCTTTGTTTCCGTGATGGCGCTAACGTCAAGCTGGTGGTGATGAGATCCCGGCGACTGTCGGCACTGGCGGCGGTCGCGGTGAGCGTGGCCGCGCTGTGCGGGTGCGGTGGAGCGGGCGACGCCGCGCACACCGCCGCGAGCCCCACGGAGGCTCCCGCCGCCTTCGCGGCGACGATCCGCCATCGGGTGACCGCCGACGCGATGATGTCCCACCTGACCAAGCTCCAACAGATCGCCGACGCCAATGGCGGTAATCGAGCGGTGGGGACACCCGGATACGACGCCAGCGTGGACTACGTTGCCGATGCTTTGCGCTCCAAAGGTTTTGACGTTCGAATTCCCGAATTCGAGCTGCGGTTGCCGTTCGCCGATCCACCCGAGCTCACGGTGGGCGGGACGAGGGTAGAAGCGAAACCACTGGAATACACGGTCGGGACCCGGCCGCCGGGTGTGACTGGCCCACTGGTTCCGGCCCGAGTCGACGATAGCCCCGGCTGCACCGCGGCCGACTACGACGGCCTGACTGTCGCCGGCGCGGTGGTGCTGGTCGACCGCGGCAAGTGCCCGTTCGCCGATAAGCAGCTCGCCGCTGCCGCGCGTGGTGCGGTGGCACTTATCGTCGCCGACAACGTCGACGGCGACCAGTCGGGTGCCACACTGGGCGAACAAACCCACGTCACCATCCCGGTAGTCAGCGTCAGCAAGACTGACGGGGCCCGACTGCGCAGCCATCCAGGCACCACCACGATCACGCTGAATGCCGGCGTGCGCGTCGAAAAGAGTCGAAACGTGCTCGCACAGACCAAGACCGGCTCCGCCCAGGATGTGGTGATGGTGGGCGCCCACTTGGACAGCGTGCCCGCCGGGCCAGGGATCGACGACAACGGTTCCGGTGTCGCAGCGGTACTCGAGACCGCGCTACAGATGGGCGGTTCGCCGCCCGTGCACAACGGCGTTAGGTTCGCATTCTGGGGTGCCGAAGAAATCGGCCTGGTGGGCTCCGCGAACTATTTGCAGTCACTCGATGTCGATGCGCTCAAGGACATTGCGCTCTACCTCAACTTCGACATGCTGGCCTCGCCGAATCCCGCCTACTTCACCTACGACGGTGATCAATCCGCGCCCCGCGACCCGCAGCAGGCCCCGCCACGGGTGCCCGAGGGCTCGGCCGGTATCGAGCGCACGCTCGTCGCCTACCTGAAGAGCGCCGGCAAAACCGCCCAGGACGTTTCCTTGGAGGGGCGCTCAGACCACGACGGATTCACTCGCGCGGGCATCCCATCGGGGGGCATCTTCTCCGGCGCCGAAAGCGAGATGACGGCTGAGCAAGCCAGGTTGTGGGGCGGAACAGCCAATCAGCCGTATGACCCGAACTATCACCAGAAAACCGACACCATCGACCACATCAACCGCTCGGCGCTGGACATTAACGGCGGCGGCGCAGCGTACACGGTCGCCCTGTATGCGCAGGATCTCGGCGGCCGCAACGGTGTGCCGGTCCGCGACGACCGCACCCGGCACGTCGTGACCAAACCATGAAGCAGTCAGCCGTGAGGTCTCACAATCGCGGATGGCGAACCCGCCGCGAACGGCTTGGGCATCACGCCCAATCGCAAGGATGTCGACAGCGGTCCGAACAGCTCGATAGCTGAACGGCACAATGGGTTATGTGCCGTCCAAGTCGGTATGCGTCCTCGCAGCGGTCTTGTTGACCGTGGTCATACCTTTGACCTCGTGCGGGCACGCCGCGGTGGGTCCGCACGGCGGTCAGTCCGAATCACGCACCGACCACGATGGGCGGACGGGCGCGCACAATGGCGCCGACGTTGCTTTCGCGGCAAACATGCTGCCCCATCATCAGCAGGGCGTGCTCCTGGCTGCGATGGTGCCCGCCCATACCCTCAACCCCGACTTGCGGGTGATCGCCGCCCACATCGCAGCCGACCAGCAGGCAGAGATTCAGACGCTCAACCTGCTGCTCGCGCAATGGCACGAGCATCCCGATGCTGATCATGGGTTTGCAGCCGGCCACGACGCGATGCGAATGGCGGGCATGGTCGACCAAGACACCATCGACCGGCTCCAGTCCCTCGATGGCGCCGCCTTCGACACCCTGTGGGCGAAGTCGATGATCAGCCACCATCAGGGCGCAGTGACGATGGCGCAGGCCGAGATCGCCCACGGTCAAAGTGTCGACGCCATCCACACAGCCACCCTGATCGTCGACGCCCAGCAACGAGAAATCGCCACCATGACGCACCTGATCAGCTTGCCCCAGTGACTGCCGCACACCCATCTGCTCGCGCAGTACGCTTTCCGGCGATCTGTTGATTCCGGATGGGTGAATATCGATGTCGGATCTGGTGGCGGTCCCCGAGGTGCTGGCTTAGGCGGCGATGGATCTGCACGACCGGGGCTGCGGTCGCGAGTGTGTCAGGGAGCATGCGAAATAACATCCGTGCGACACGCGATTTGCGGATATTGCTGACTTTCAGTTCGACGATATGCCGGCAAATTCGGCCGCAGATGCGTAGGGCGCTGCTCGTTTGAGCCGCGGTCACACCTATCGATCCCGGACATCAAGATCGTAGCAATTACCTATATTAACTATGTCTATTCGTAGCGCGCGTCATTCCATGTGAGAACATCGCATTGCGTGCCTGAGAATTCTTCGTGAGGCCGGGCCTGGGAGCGGCGAACCAGAGTATGTTGCCGGACAGCTTATAGGTGTAGCAGCACGCCTCAGGCTGGGTCATGACCATGCTATTTCTGGCTATCTCAACGCCGGACTACGACGGCCACGGGTCAATGTGCCCGCAACGGCTCTTTCGTCCAATCGCCCACCTGCGCAAGGTATTAGCGGGATATCCGGGCCGCATGGCCAGCACTGCGCCGCGCTCCGGCGGCTCACACAGCGGCTGCTGACGACTGTGTCGCGGCAAACGATCGGGCCGGGACAGGAGCCGCTTTTTGGCGGCAGAACAACCGACGGCAACCGAACGCTGGACGCCGTTAGGGATCGTCAGGTCCAAAAAACGAGTAGTCGACTACTCATGTGTGCGGCGGTCACCGACCATAGGGTCCTTCCTAATCCCGAATTTGACGTCGAAAGGTTGATGTTGTGAGGGTCTATGAGGCAATCGTCAAGGGGCTCGAAAGCATCGACGTGGAGGCGGCCTTCGGCGGTGCGGGCGAGAACGCCGCACAATTACTGTTGGCGTTAAAACATTCGCGCAAAATCCGGGGAATAGTCGCCCGCCACGAGCAGGCCGCCTCGTTCATGGCGTGCGGCTATGCGATGTACACCAACAAACTGGGCGTGTGCTTCGCGACCGCTGGCCCGGGCGCGTTCAACCTGTTTTCTGGCCTGGCCGTGGCGATGTCGGATTCCTATCCGGTCCTGGCGGTCTCTGGCTACGCGGCCATGCAGTGGGCAGGACGCGGGTCGCTCAACGAAACCTCGGGACTGAATAACACGCCCGATTCACGCGCGATGTTTGCCGCCACCACGAAGAAGTCGTGGCTGCTGACCAACATCAACGACACGTGCGATGTTCTCGAAGAGGCCGTCAATGAGGCGTTCAGTGGACGGCCGGGGCCGGTTCACATCCACGTGCCGGAAGACCTGACCCACGAAGAGCTGCCCGACGAGAAGTACCACGACATCAATCTCAAGTACCGGCCGCCTCAGCCCGACGCCGCGAGAGTTGAGCAGATCGCCTCGGCGCTGGCAGACGCACTCAACGGCCACCGCAAGGTTGCCGTCCTCGCCGGTTTCGGGGCCATCCGCAGCGGCGCCTACGCCGAAGTCAAACAGTTCATCGAGCGCTTCCAGATTCCGCTGCTCACCACGTTGGACGGCAAGGGCATCGTTTCCGAGACGCACCCGCTGTCGGTTGGGCTGTTCTGCGACAGCGGGCACAGCAGCGCCTGGAAGTCGTTCCTAGATGCCGACGTGGTGCTGGCCGTGGGCAATGCGTTCAACCAGCACGCGACGTTCAACTACTACGAGGGCTTGTTCGACGGCAAAACCTTGATCCACATCAACATCTCCGAGACGGAAATCGACAAGGCATACAAGGCCGATTACGCACTCGTCTCCGATGCCCGCCCGGCGATCGCCGCGATCCATGCGGCGCTGGACGCCAAAGTCGGCGAGGTGGCCCGCCATGAGGCGCTCGGACGCGACTGGGAGGCGCGGCGCATCACGCACCTGACCGGCCAGATCCATCCCGGACAGCTCGCGCAATCTATCGGTCGGCACCTGCCGCCACGGGCGATCCTGCTCGCCGATGCCGGCGCCCACCTGGCCTGGCTGGGCTACTACGTGGAGTTGGAGGAAGGCCAGAACTTCCGCAAGGCCGGCGAATTCGGGCCGATGGCCGGGCATGTCAACGGGGCGATCGGGCTCAAGCTCGCCCATCCCGACAGGACGGTGGTGGTGGGCTGCGGCGACGGTTGCTACCAGCTGGCCGGCTTTGACCTCATGACCGCCGTCGAGCACGACATTCCGGTCATCTGGGTGATCTTCAACGACAGCGAGTTCAAGCTGATCAAGATCTATCAGCTGACCACCTATTTCGAGAGCGGCCTGGTCGAGTTCCAGAATCCCGACTTCGCCGCGCACGCCCGCGCGTGCGGCGCTGAGGGGTACACCGTCGACAGTCTCGACGAGTTCGAAGACGCCTTCCGCAAGGCATTGTCGTCCGGGCGGCCCACCGTGATCGACGCCCACATCACCCGCTGGGCCGTGCCGCATTACAGCTCCTCACCCAAGGGTGTCATTCACGGCATTGCCGAGACGATCGAAGAGAGGCTGCGAAACCGATGAGCGAGGACACCATTCGCAAGCACAGCCAACCCGCCGCGTGGCAGGAGCGCTACAGCGGCGGCAGCGCGGAGGCCGAATACGAGGAATTCCAGCAACTCGCGCACGGCATCATGCAGGTTCAGGCCACCGTGCGCAAGCGCGTGAGCAGCCATGGCGTACCGCATCCAATCCAACGCGCCTTCCACGCCAAGGCCACCCTGGCGGTTGACGACGCCGAGCTGCGGTTCCACGACGACTTGCCAGCCGACCTGCAGGTGGGATGCGCGCAGCCCGGCGCGCGGTATCGCGCGACAGTGCGATTGTCCAACGCATCCGGCAGCGCCGCAGCCGATTTCGCGCCGGACCTGCGTGGGATCGCGTTACGGGTTGCCATTGACGACGACACTTCCATCGACCTGCTCGCCACCAACTTTCCCGTTTCGCACGCCCGCAACGCGCGCCAGTTCGTCGAGTTCGCGAAGGCCACCGCCGGCGGCTCACGAATCGTCGGGCTGGCCCGGCTGGCGGGCATGTTCGGAATGTTCGAAACCGTCCGCATGGTGCGCAACGTCGAAACCGCGCGAAAGCAACGAGTAAAAAGTGTTGCGACGCAAACCTATTGGAGTCGCGGGGCGCTGACGTGGGGCCAGGAGCTTGCCGTGCGCTATCTACTGCGCCCGGCCGGTGGCACGCCGCAGGGTCCGGAACCGTCCAAAACGGACCCCAATTACCTGTCCACCGAGGCGGCCCGTCGCCTGGCCGAGGGGGATATCAGCTTTGAGTTGTGTATCCAGCGCTACGTTAACGACCAGCTGACGCCGATCGAAGACACGGCCGTCGAGTGGAGCGAAAAGCATTCTCCTGCAGAGCCGGTCGCGACGCTGACCATCAAACGGGCCGACGTCCGCTCCACCGACGCACAGGCCCGCGCGGAAGCGGTCGAACAGCTCGCGTTCAATCCATGGAACACCACCGACGACTTCCGTCCGCTCGGCAACCTCAACCGCGCCCGCAAGACGGCCTACGATGCGAGCGCCGCCCACCGAGCCCAAACGCGTTGGCTCACCGAACCGCCTGAACGCAACGTCGTACTCGGTGCGTTGGCCCGGGCCGCGTTCCAGATGATCAACCCCACCATCCCGTGGTACCGGCTGCCGGTACGGCTGGCGGTGCTCAACCTCGATGCATTTCGTGGCGTACTGCGCGCCCACAACCTCATCGATACCGAGCCACACGAGGCGCCACCGCAACCCCGTTCGGTGCCCCCGCCTATCCCCGAGGACGTGCGCACGGCGCGCACGGCCGACGGCCGTTACAACGATATGTCCGTGCCCCGGATGGGAGCGGTCGGTGCCACGTTCGGTCGCAACCTCAACGCCGATTACCGCCCGGATCTTTTCAACGAGCCCAATCCTGTTGTGGTGAGCGAGAAGTTGCTGACGCGTGAACGGTTCTTGCCCGCGGGGTTTTTGAACGTTATCGCGGCGGCATGGATCCAGTTCCAGGTTCACGATTGGGTCAGTCACGCGCGCTACCGCCTCGGCGAACGTGACGTAGAGGTGCCACTGCCGTCCGGCATGACGTGGGCAAACACCCCCGGCGGGGAGCCCGAGTCCAAGATGCGGATCGCCGGCAACAAGGCGCTCAGCGTCGCTTCGGACGGCACCGAGCGGCTGTTCGCCGATGCGACGTCGCACTGGTGGGATGGTTCCGAGGTGTATGGGTCCGACCCGGAAAAGATGGCGGCGCTCCGTGAAGGGCCGAAGATCCGCCTCACCGATGACGGATACCTGCCCACCGATCTCAGCGGGATGGAACTCACCGGCTTCAACGAAAGCTGGTGGCTGGGCCTGGGCGCACTGCACACGATGTTCGCCCGTGAGCACAACGTCGTGTGCGATGAGCTGCGAACTCACTACCCCACCTGGAGCGACGATCGCGTCTTCAACACGGCACGGCTGGTTGTCTCGGCCCTGATCGCCAAGATCCATACCGTGGAATGGACGCCCGCCATCCTGGCGACGGAGCCGATCGACGTTGGCCTGCACACTAACTGGAACGGCCCACCCAGCGACTGGATCACCAAACTCGGGATCTGGCTGATGGATGTTCATTCCAGCGTGGGCATTCCGTCCACCACACCGGATCACCACGGCACGCCGTACTCGCTCACCGAGGATTTCGTCACCGTGTACCGGATGCATCCGCTGATCCCGGACGACTACCGGTTTGCCGACCACCAGAGCGGCGACATCGTGCAGACCCGCGAATTCGGCGAGATCACCGGGGCCCAGGCCGACAAAGAACTGCGTTCGCTCGGGCTCGCCAGCACCCTGTACTCGTTCGGCATCGCGCATCCGGGCGCGATCACACTGAACAACTATCCCCAGGCGTTGCGGAGTTTTGTGCGCGATGGTGAACGCATCGACCTGTCGGTGGTCGACCTGGTGCGGACCCGCCGCCGCGGGGTGCCGCGCTACAACGATTTCCGCACCGGTCTGCACAAGCCGCGGCTGCGTCATTGGGAACAGCTCAGCGAAGATCCGGAGGCGGTGCGGCGGCTGCGCGAGGTATACCGCAGCATCGATGAAGTCGACACCATGATCGGGCTGTACGCCGAGGCACCCCCCGAAGGATTCGGCTTTTCCGACACCGCGTTTCGGATCTTCATTCTCATGGCGTCGCGACGCATCCAAAGCGACCGATTCCTCACGGTGGACTTCCGGCCAGAGATTTACTCCCCGCTCGGAATGGACTGGGTGCGGCAGAACGACATGAGCACCGTGATCCTGCGGCACTGCCCAGACCTCGCGGCGCTGCTACCTCGTGGTCAAAGCGCTTTCGCCCCGTGGCGCACCGTGGCGGCGAAGGAGCCGAAGCGATGAGCACCCCAGCGGCCACCGAAGAGGGGTCAGGACTGCAGTCTTTGGCGCAGCGCCCGCTGCTGACCGCAATCATGCGTCGGCGCACCCACCGCGTCAGTAGGGGCAGCTCGGTTGAGGCCGGATCGATGAGCTACACCTCGTCGCTGCCGCGCTCGCCACTGACCGAGCTGGAAGAGGCGCTCCTGATCGCGATCACCGGATGCACCGGCCTGTCGATGCCCGACCGCCCGTTCAGCGATCCACGCGATCACAAGCCAATCATGGCCAAGCCGAACCTGAACATGGCGGGCAGATCGGCCGGTAGCCCCGACAACGCGCAGGGCACCCACTTCTTTCTCATCAACGACACCGGAACGTACTATCTGCGCAAGCTGCCGCCGGTCGATGACGGGCAGTCCGTGCTCGATCCGGATCTGTTGGTGGCTCGGGCTCGCACGGCGAAGGTGAAACTCCTCGACCATCGGATCGATGTTCCAGGCGGGGACCGGGACTTCCCGGCCTATCTGGACTCGAATCGGTTCCTGTCGAACCTACCCGGCACCACGGTCCTTTTCCCCGTTGTCGACCTGTCTCGTCAGTACATCAACGGAATGATGTACCTGCTGACCCAACCGGAGGGTGCGCGTCCGACGCTTGTCGACGACCGCAACTTCTACCGAATGGCCGGAGTCAAAAAGTGGGTCAAGCAGGGCTTTCTCAACAAGGACATCAAACTTCCGCTGGGAACGCTCTGGGCTATGCGCACCCAAATTGAGGCCGACCTGCTCGTGCAGAATCTCATGCTCACCGCCGACGCGATGGGCCTCGGCGCATGGATCCACGCGTCGCTCGCGCCGCCCGTGCTGCTGGGCGATCCGAAGTTCACCGATCGCTATGGCAGCATGCTGGGCTTCGACTGGGACATCCCACGCTGGAAACCGGCAGACATTGTGCGGTGGCAGGTTCCGCTGCCCCGCTATGCGAACCTGCGCGCCAACCCGGTGGGGCTACGCCGCCTGGGCGAACACCTCATCAAGGCCAGCTGTCCGCCCAATTACCCGACCATGTCGGAGGCGGTCGACGCCGTCATTGCCGACAAGTTCGGTCCCGACGGCATCTACTCCGATCACGCACTGTTCGCCCGGATCTACAAGGGCGAGTTCGGCGAGCGGTATCTCGCCGAAGCCAGCGCCTACGCCCAGGACGTGATCGCGTGCGCGCGAGACATCTGCAACTACATATACGACACTCACGGGCGTTTTCCGGCACACGTGGAAGCGATCCACGTCCCCGGCATCTGGCTGCAAGTGCACCACGTTGAGAACGCCTACTACGAACGGTTTTTCGGCGACGGACTGACCGACGCCCACCGCAGCCACGACGCGGCCTGGCACGGCACCCGCTGATGGGCACGGGGTCAGCGCCTCCGGGACGGGTGGCAATCGTGGTGGCCGGCGCGGGGGCCCGCGGCGGCTATGAGGCCGGCGTGCTCTCGGTGCTAGTGCCGCGCCTATACGAGGCTGGCGCGGCACCCCTGACATTCGTGGGCACCAGCGCTGGCGCCATCAACGCGGCCATCTTTGCCGCCCTGTCGCACCTGCCACCGGCCGAGCAGGCGGCAGGTGCGTTGCAGATCTGGCGTGGCATCACGGTTTCCAACGTGTTCCGCTCGCCGGTCATCGGTTTTCCCCGGATGGCGGCCTCCTTCACCGGGGAGCTGTTGGGCGTGCCGGGAATCCGGCTCACCAATCTGCTCGACACCCATCCGCTACGCCGAACAGCCGAGGCCGCCGTCGACTGGAAGCAGTTGCGCCGCAACATCAGCGAGGGACGCACCAGTCTGGCGGTGGTTGCGACCTCGGGGGCGGATAACCGCACCGTGGTGTTCGTGGACAACGCCGACGCGACGGTGCCGCCGTCCGACGACGAACGGCCGATCGATTACGTCCCCACTCAGATCACGCCCGAGCATGTGCTCGCGTCGTCGGCCATTCCGATCGCGTTTCCGCCCGTTCACGTCGGCGACAAGCAAAGCTGGGACGGCTGGTACATGGATGGGGGAATCCGGCTCAACGCGCCACTGAAACCCGCGCTCGCGCTGGGCGCCGACGCGATCGCCGTCGTGGCAACCCATCCCGAAATCGACGACAGCAAACCGGCACCCGCCGAAGGCGCGCCGCCCGACGTGTACGACGTGGTGGTACGGCTGATGGATGCGACACTGATCGACCGGATGGTCGAGGACCTGCGCACACTCGCCAAAGTCAACACACTGGTCGACTCGACGGAGCCGGCACAAGCAACGGACCGACCGCGAAAGGTCATTCCTTTCCTGGCGATCGCCCCGGCGGCGCGCGCGACCCTGGCCCAGCTGGCTGACGAGGTGTTCCAGCAGAAGCGCCACCAGTGGGGAGGCGGGTCGGGGGTGCTGCGCGAGGCGGAGTTACGGCTGCTGGGACGCGCGCTGGGCGGTGACGGCCCGCGCCGCGGCGACTTGTTCAGCTACCTGTATTTCGATCGGGAGTTCATCGACGCATCGATCGCACTCGGCCAGCGCGACGCGCAGGCCGTTTTCGATGGCTCGCCCGCCGGGCAGGTGCCGTGGCGAACCGGTCTGCGGTAAGCGGTTGCAAACCTGTCAGGAGGAAGCGATGCACGTCTATGAAGCGATCGTCAAAGGCCTCGAAAGCATCGGAGTGGATACGGCATTCGGCGGCAACGGCGAAAACATCGCCAGTTTAACTGTGGCGCTGAAACATTCGCGCATTCGGGCGATAGCGACGCGCCACGAGCAGGCGGCCGCGTACATGGCCTGTGGGTATGCAATGTTCACCAACAAGCTTGGTGTGTGCTATGCCACCGTGGGGCCCGGCGCGTTCAATCTGCTGACCGGCCTCGGCGTGGCGATGTCCGATTCGTATCCGGTGTTGGCGATTACCGGGTTCATCCGGACGGAGTGGCAGGGGCGCGGCGCCGTCAACGACACATCGGGCGTCAACGGCACGCCGGACTCCCGTGCGATTTTCGCCGCGGCCACCAAGGAGTCGTTTTTCATCGAGGGTGTCGAAGATACCTGCGACATCCTGGAAGAGGCGGTCAACACGGCGTTTTCCGGCCGGCCGGGGCCGGTGCACATCCACGTTCCGCAGAACCTGACCGACCGCGGCGTGAGAGTGACGAACTACCGCGATATCCGCCTCAACGTGCGGCCGGTGCAGCCAGAGCCCAACGAGGTCGCCGATATCGCCGCGGTTCTGGCCGACACCTTGCGCAGCGGTCGACGTGCCGTGCTGCTCGCCGGATACGGCGCGATCCGAAGCGGCGCCCAGGATGTGGTGCTGCGCTTCATCGAGCGCTTCCAGCTGCCGCTGATCACCACGCTGGACGGCAAAGGGATTGTCGCCGAGTCGCATCCGCTCTGCGCCGGAGTCTTTCATGAAAGCGGTCATTCCAGCGCGTGGAAGGCATTTCGTGAGGCCGAGGTGGTGTTGGCGGTCGGCAATTCCCTCAGCCAGCATGCGACATTTGGCCTGCGCAAAGATCTGTTTGAGGACAAGACGCTGGTACAGGTCAACATCGCGGCGGGCGAGATCGGTAAGTTCTATCCCGCGCAGCATGCGCTGGTGTCCGACGCCCGGCTGGGTCTGGAGGCGATCATGGCGCTGCTTGAGACCAAGGTCGGCGACGTCGCGCCGGTGCGCATCGACAGTCAGGATTACGAGTTCCGCAAGCTGCTCCCGCGAGTCGGGGCGGTACATCCGGGCAAGCTGGCACAGTCGATCGGGCGCCACCTGCCACCCAACGCGGCATTGCTGGCCGATGCGGGCACGCACCTCGCGTGGATGGGCTATTACGTCGATCTGAAGGCGGGGCAGAATTTCCGCAAGTGTGGCCAGTTTGGTCCGATGGCCGCGCATACCAACGGTGCGATCGGCGTCAAATTGGCCCAACCGGAACGCACCGTTGTGGTGGGTTGCGGAGACGGATGTTATTCGATGGCCGGCTTTGAACTGATGACCGCGTTGCAACACGATGTCGCGGTGATCTGGGTCATCTTCAACGACGACGAGTACAAACTGGTCAAGGTGTATCAGCTTGCGCAGTACCAAGAGTCGGCCTTGGTCGAATTCCGCAATCCGGACTTCGCCGCCTACGCGCGGGCGTGCGGCGCCGACGGGCACTCCGTCGATTCGCTCGACGATTTCGAGCGCGTATTCACCGCGGCGATCGCTTCTGGCCGGCCAACCGTGATCGACGTCAAAATCAGCCGCTGGGCGCTGCCGCACTACAGCACGTCACCCGATGGCGTTCTGGCGAGCGTGTTCGACCAGATCGAGCAACGGCTTCGCGGCGACTGAGCGGGTTCAGCTGCCCTTGGGTGGTTTGCCCCTAGGTGGCTTGGCGCAGCGCGGCGCGGGCGCGCGCCTGCTCCGGCAATGTGTTTGGTACGCGGCCGGCCACATCAACGACAGCGGAACGGGCGGACTGGCCACAAAACTCGAAATCATCGAGCGCAGCGCGGAGTTCCAGCAGGGCCGCGCCCTGACTGCGGGCGAGCTGCAGCGCAGCCGCGATGTCGGATCGGCGTGCCCGCGGGTCGGGCTGGGCGCGGGCCCGCCACCGCAGCAGCTCAGCGTCATAGAAATGCATCCCGGTGGTTGCGGTCCGCCGCAACGTGCTGTCCAGATGGCCGCGCGCCAGATCCGGTTTGCCGGCGGCGCTCAGCAGGCGCCCGAGGACGGCGTCGTAGAAGGTTAGGTAGATATCCAGCCCGACCGCGCGCCAGGTATCGAGCAGCATGGTCATCGTCGCGATGTGCTGCTCGAGCGCAGCCTGATCGTGGTCCGCCGAGGCCAGCGCGACGAGGGCGGCGACGGCGCCCTGGTTGGTCATCCCGGCCAGGCGCCATTGGTCAAAGCCTTGCCGTTCGGCCTGCTCAATCAGCTCGGCGGACAGCGCCGCGGCCTGATCAAGCTGCTGCGCCTCGATATGCACCCAGGTCGCCATGAACCGGCCGAAGCATTCCATGAATCCGCCCTGGGGGAAGCCGAGGTGTGCGGCTCGACGCGCCGCAAACCCCAGCTCCGCCTCGGCAGCGACGAGATCACCGCGCCACATGCGGATGAGGCTCAGGTGCAGGTGCGCCGACGCTAACGGCTCGTTGGGCAAGTACCACACCGCCTCGATCGGGTGTTGACCGGCTGGGGCCCGGCCCGCCGTGGCCTCGGTGAAGTACGTCACCGCGGCGTCGAACTCGCCGCGCAGCCACGCCAGCACGCCGAAGGACGAGTCAACGGCGGGGCGGCACCACAGCCGACCCGCGGTGAGGTCGGCCTCCAGTGAGTCCAGCACCTGCGCCATGCGGGGCAGGTCCGCACGGGTGGCGCAGTAGCTAACCAGCGCGATCAGCGTCGCGACCGCCTCGTCGTCATGCAGCTGCATGCCGCCGACCTGCAGACACCGCTCGAAGTCGGCGGCCACCGCCGGGCTGGTATAGAACTCCGCGGCGGCGGCCAGCAACCCACGCTCCAGCCGCATCGCGATCTCTCGCTGGTCTCGGTGCGGACCCGCGGCGCAGCGCTCCAGCCCCGCCAGAGCGAGGTTCATGTAGCTGCGTGCCTCCGCCAACGCGCCGCGGCGCCGAGCTGCGGCGGAGGCCTGCTGATAGGCCGCGGCCGCATCCTCGAACCGCTCGGCCTGCTCATAATGGGCAGCGACAAGCCGCCAGTCCGGGTCACCCGCCGCTCCGGTGACCAGGGCGTTGGCCACCCGGGCGTGCAGGTCACAGCGCACGCTGGGAGGCACCAGCTCGGCGCCCAGCTCCCGCAGCAGCTCATGGCGGAAACGCCAGGTGTCGGCGCCCCACGCCTCGAACACCATCGCGTTTTCCAGGTCGTCGATGACGTCGTCGATGTCGTCCTCGCTGAGGGTGCACACCGCCCGCAGCAGGCCGCGATCGACCTGACGCCCGATGATGGCGGCCGCCTTTACCACCTCGACGACATTCCGGGTCGCGCGCAGCCTGGCGAACAGCGGCTCATAGAGCGGCTCCGGCACGCCGGTCCTCCCCGGGGCTTCTGACCGGGCGGCGCTGATCGCCCCAACGACTTGCTCGATATAAAAGGGCACGCCGTCGCAGCGGGTGCGGACCGCCGCGCGCTCGTCTGCGGTCGCGGTCGGATCCAGCGCGAGGATCAGCTCGTCCGTGTGCTCATCGGAAAGCGACGTCAGATCGAAGACCTTTACCGGCCAGCCGCCAGGCAGCCAATCGCCGCCGCGCCCGGTGATGACCACCAGCAGCCGACCGTCGGCCGCGCCGAGCAGTGTGTCGAGCACCTCGACGGTCGACGGGTCAAACCAGTGCATGTCCTCGGCGACGATCAGTCCCGCCCCACCGCCGAGGCAGGCCAGCAGATAGTCCCGCACACCCTGCGTGATCAGTTCGTAGAGCTTGCGCCCCTCGGCCGGCACGGGTTCATAGCCGGCCTCTGGCCCGACACCGAGCACCGGCGCCAAGAATGGAAGTGCGATCGCGGGCTCCAGCGCGTACGCGCGCAGGTCGTGCTCGAGAAGCGCCAGCCGCTCGCCGGGCTCGGTGAGCCGGCTGATACCGCACCGGCGCTCGAGCATGATTCGCACCGGATGCAGGCCCGCGTCGGTGTGAAACGGTGAACCGTGCAACTCCAACACCACGGCGCCTGAACCCTCGACGAGCTCGACTGCCGCCGTGGCCAGCCGGCTCTTGCCGATCCCGGGCTCTCCGCGAAACACCACGCCCGGTGTGGTCAAGGTTGCGGCCTGCGCCCGCGCCCAACTTTTCTGCAGGCGCGCCCGCTCGCGGTGGCGACCGACCAGCGGGCCCCCGCGGAACCTGTCTGCGCCAACCCGTTCACCGAGCACCCGGTAGTGGACAACCACCCCGTCGACACCCTTGACGGCGGCCGAAGGACCACGCTGCAGCTCAAAGTCGTGGCGCACCAACGGCTCTACGGCATCCGAGACGACAAGCGCGCCCGGCGAGGCAAGACTGCACACCCGCGCAGCCACGTTGGCCGCCAATCCGTACACATCATCCTGGGCAATGTCCAGGTACACCAGGCCGCGGTGCACTCCGACGCGGATATCGATGCTCTCCCCTAACCGGCGCCGCGCGTGTTCACTCAAGTTCGCGGCCTCGCGGGCGATCTCCAGCCCCGCCAGCACCGCGCGACGCGCGTCGTCCTCATGGGCGGTGGGGTGGCCGAACACCGCCAATAGCGCCTCGCCCTTAGTCGATCCGAGATGCCCCTCGTAGCGGTTGACGATCTTGCATACCTGTTCGCGGTAGTGCCGCACCACCATGCGGTACGCCTCCGGGTCGATACGCGCCGACAAGGCCGTGGCATTGCTCAGGTCGGCGAACAGGATCGTCAGCCGCCGAATCTCGCCGACATCGCCCGGTGCGGCCAGCAGATCCTCCGCGTCGGCGTTGCGGTGATCGACGGCCAGCACCTGTTCCGCCAACACCGTCGCGGTGGCGCGATCACCGCGGTTGATCGCCACCACCGCCCGATCAAGCAGCTCATCAATCGGCGCAGCGCGCCCGACAAGGCCCATGCGCCTCCCGTCTCCGCAGATGAGAATCATATCCCGCGGTCGGCGGTCAGGCGACGCTCAAAGGCCCTGGTAAAGCCGTGCATCCGACGGTTCGATGCGACACACGATGCCGTCGGCGCGCAGCCGAGACATGACCTCGTGGCCGCCGTTTGGTGTCGTATTGGCAACGCGTCAAGGTGCGGCACCGGCCCGACTACACGATCAACCCGTGACGCCGCACGATCAGCGCGGCGACCGCGCCCGCCTCATTGATCGCCAAGTGCGCCAGCATGGGTGCGGCGAGGCTCCCGGAACGCTCGGCCAGCCAGCCGAACAGCCAGCCCGCGAGGCCGGTGACGAGCACGGTGCCCACCACCGGCTCGCCCGTCGCTCGCGCGTCGGCGATGTGGGATAGGCCGAAAGCGGCGGCCTGCAGCGCCCGGCCGCCGGATCGCCCGAAGGCCGTGGATCCGGCGGCCGCCAGCGCGGCGCGGAAGGCGGCCTCCTCGGACCACACGGTTCCGATGGGGATCCGCACCAGCAACCACACCGGCGCGGACGCCGGCGGCTCGTGGGCGCCCATCGCCGAACGGACCGCCGGCAGAGAGGTGGTCGCGGCGATCACTGCGGCTGCGGCCACTCCGGCCGACGCCCCCGTCCGCACACCGGGCCAGAGCCGCGGCGGGCGCAGGCCCAGCGGTGCACGGGTCACCAGTACCAGCAGCGCGCCCACGCCGGTCTGCAGCGTCACCCGCCAGCTGCCGGGTAGCCGCGGACTGACAAAGCTCCAGCCGACCAGTGCGGCGGCCAACGACAGCGCGCGCAGCCGGCCTATCGGAAGAATCGCGGCAGCACCGCCTCGGACGTCTCGCGCAGTTCGGCCAGCGACACCGTGAACAAGCCCTGGACCTCCACCGCGCGGGACGCCTGATCGACGACGCCGATGCGGACCGCGGGCAGCCCCCGCGCCTCGCACATCGCGCGGAACCGGCTCTCCTCGGTGCGCGGCACCGCCACCAGCACCCGGCCGGCGGACTCGGAGAACAGCATCACGAACGGATCGGTATCCTCGGGAAGCACGATGCGACAACCGGTTTCGCCCGCCAGCGCCGATTCCACGATGGCCTGGGCGAGGCCGCCTTCGGACAAGTCGTGCGCAGCGGACACCAGCCCGTCGCGCGACGCCGCGGCCAGCACCTCGGCCAGCAGCTTCTCGCGCGCCAGGTCCACCGCGGGCGGCAGCCCGCCCAGATGGTCGGCGGTCACCTGCGCCCACACCGAACCGTCGAACTCGTCGCGCGTATCGCCCAGCAGCAGCAGGGTTTCCCCCGGCTCGGTGCCCAGGGCGGTGGGGATGCGCCGCCCCACGTCATCGATGACGCCGAGCACGCCGACCACCGGAGTGGGCAGGATTGCCGCCGATCCGGTTTGGTTGTAGAAGCTGACGTTGCCGCCGGTGACCGGAATCCCAAGGGCCGCACAGCCATCCGCCAGGCCCCGCACCGCCTGCGAGAACTGCCACATGACGCCGGGGTCTTCGGGTGAACCGAAGTTGAGGCAGTTGGTCACCGCGACCGGAGTCGCGCCGGTGACGGCGACGTTGCGGTACGCCTCGGCCAGCGCGAGCTGCGCGCCGGCGTAGGGATCGAGCAGCGTGTAGCGCCCCGAAGCATCCGTGGACACCGCGACGCCGCGACCGGTGGACTCGTCGACGCGCAGCACGCCGCCGTCGGCGTGCTCGGCCAGCACGGTGTTGCCGCGGACGTAGCGGTCGTATTGCTCGGTGATGAACGCGCGGCTGCACAGGTGCGGACTGCCAAGCAGCGTAAGCAAAGTCGCGCGCAGCTCGTCGCCGGTGACCGGCCGCGGCAGGCTCGTCGACCGGTCCGCGTTCATGGCGTCCTGGGATTCGGGGCGCGCGACCGGCCGCTGGTACACCGGACCCTCGTGGGCCACGGTGCGCGGCGGCACGTCGACGACCGTCTCACCGCGCCAGGTGATCTGCAACCGGTCGCCCTCGGTGACCTCGCCGATCACGGTGGCCAGCACGTCCCATTTGCGGCACACCGCCATGAAGGCGTCGACGTTCTCGGGCGCGACCACCGCGCACATGCGCTCCTGCGACTCGCTGCACAGCACCTCGGCGGGCGTCATCTCCTTGGTCCGCAGCGGGACGGAGTCCAGTTCAACCGCCATCCCGCCGTCTCCGGCTGACGCCAATTCGGAGGTGGCGCAAGCCAATCCGGCGCCGCCCAGGTCCTGAATGCCGATCACCAGCCCGCCCGCGTACAGCTCGAGGCAGCACTCGATGAGCACCTTCTCCATGAAGGGATCGCCCACCTGAACCGAGGGCAGCTTCTTGCGGGATCCGGTGCTGTCGAAGGTGTCCGACGCCAGCACCGACACCCCGCCGATGCCGTCCAGCCCCGTCCGCGCGCCGAACAGGATGATCTTGTTGCCGGCGCCGGAAGCGAACGCCAAATGCAGGTCCTCCTGGCGCAATACGCCGACGCACAGGGCGTTCACCAACGGGTTGCCGGCGTAGCAGGCGTCGAACACCGTCTCGCCGCCGATGTTCGGCAACCCCAGCGAGTTGCCGTAACCGCCGATGCCACGGACCACGCCGTCGACGACGCGGCGGGTGTCCGGCGCGTCGGCGGCGCCGAACCGGAGCTGGTCCATCACGGCGACGGGCCGTGCGCCCATGGCCATGATGTCGCGGACAATGCCGCCGACGCCGGTGGCCGCGCCCTGATAAGGCTCGACGTAGGACGGGTGGTTGTGCGACTCCACCTTGAAGGTGACGGCCCAGCCGTCGCCGATGTCGACGACGCCGGCGTTTTCGCCGATGCCGGCCAGCATGCCGGCGCGCATCTCGTCGGTCGTGGTCTCACCGAAGTAGCGCAGGTGGACCTTGGACGACTTGTACGAACAGTGCTCGCTCCACATCACCGAGTACATCGCCAGCTCGGTGTCAGTGGGCCTGCGGCCCAAGATCTCGCGAATCCGCTGGTACTCGTCGTCTTTGAGGCCCAGCTCGCCGAACGGCTGCGGTTGATCGGGGGTGGTGGTGGCGTGCCCCACGGTGTCGATGGCCTGGGTGCGCGCGCTCGTCCCGGAGACGGTCACGCAGACAGTCTAGGGTGGCGCCGCCGCGGCCGCCGGGGCGCTCAGCAGCCGCTTGCGTCGGCTATTGAGCGACCACGCAGAAGACGTTGCCCTCGGGGTCGGTCAGCACCACCCAGCGGAAGCTGTCGCCGAAGGTGTGCCGACCGACCTCACTGGCCCCGGCCGCGGTCAGCCGCGACACTTCGGCGTCGACGTCGGCCGCACTCAAGTCGAGATGCACGCGGTTCTTTCCGGGCGTGGGATCGGGCACCTTCTGGAACCCGAGCCGCATCCCCTCCGCGAAGGTCACCGCGGTGAATTCGTCGGCGAGCACTTCATGCGTCTTCCCGCCGAACTGCTCAGCCCACCAGCCGGCAAGTTTCGCGGGGTCGCCGCAGTCGAAGGTGACCATCTCCACGTTGAGCGCCATGTCGACGACGGTACTCACCCCGCCGAGGGCTGACCCACCGACTCGATGGCGTCGCCGCGTAACAGAGCGGCGCTCTGCGCATCGGCGGGATAGAACAATTCGACGGCAAGTTCGGCGAGGGTGACATCCAGCGGGGTCCCGAACGTGGTCAGCGTCGTGAACATGGCAAGGCGTCGACCGCCGGCTATCGCGAGTTGGAACGGCACCAGCAACGACGCGTTGCGCGGCGGCGCGTTCCACGCCGTGGCCGCGGCCGCAACGCCGGGGTACCCGCGCACCTCCTCGTAGAGCACCTGCAACGCCGGGTCACCGGTAAGAGCGATCGTGCGCCGCAGCTGATGAAGCAGGTAGCCGGCCCACTCCTCGAAGTTCAACGTTCGCGCGGCCAGGCCATCGGGATGCAGCGATAAGCGGTAGACGTTGGCCGGCGGGCCGAGCAGGCAATCCGGCATACCGGCGGTGAGCGCGTCCGCGGCGGCGTTGGAACCGACGATGTTCCAGCACCGATCGATGACGAGGCCCGGGTACGGGTCGTGCGCGTCGAGGAGCCGCTGCACGGCCGCACGAGCCGGTGCGAGCGCGTCGTCGTCCAGCGCGCGCGACGGGTATCGCGGTGCGTAGCCGGCGGCCAGCAGCAGGGTGTTCCGCTCCCGCAGCGGCACGTCGAGGCCTTCGGCCAGCGCGAGCACCATCTCGGCGCTGGGCTGGGAGCGACCGGTCTCGATGAAGCTCAGGTGCCTTGCCGAGACGCCCACGCTCGACGAAAGGTCGAGCTGGCTCACGCGCCGGCGCGCCCGCCAGTCACGCAACAAGGTCCCAACCGCTGCTTCGGTCACGAAGAAACGGTAACCACATTGCTGCGCTCAGGGCGATGACCTCCGAGGTAATTGTGCTGCCCCAACCCGTGGGCCCAGGCTCGATGCGACGGGCTCTACCGGAGCCCCCAACCCTTGGAGGAGGAGCCATGACGAACATCCAGTCCCCGTCGTTCAGCGCCGAACGGTGGGCGGCGTACTGGGCGGCCCCCGATATGTCTGGTGAGTTCGAGATGCTGGCCGACGACATCGTCGGCTACTGGCCCGAGGCCCCAGAACCGGTGCGCGGCAAGGACGCCTACACGGCGAAGATCGCCGAACTGCTGACGGTGGCGCCGGATTTGCGGTTGCAGTTGGTCGACAGCGCGACCGTCCCCGGCGCCATCGAGGGCGAGGAGCTGGTCTTCCTGCACTACGTCGGCCAGGGCACCGGCCCGGCAGGACCGTTTGAGATCCGCGGCATCGATCGGGTCCGCACCCGCGACGGCATCGTGGTGGAGAACGTCATCCGCTACGAACCGGCCATCGTTTCCGAACGCTGACCGGGTCACCGCGGCGACAAAAACGCCTGCAGCGCAGCCGCATAGGCGTCCACGTCGTGGGCGCCCATCAGCTCGCGCGCGGAATGCATGGCGAGCTGCGGGGCGCCGACGTCGACGGTCGGGATGCCGGTGCGCGCTGCGGCCAGCGGCCCGATCGTCGAACCGCAGGGCAGGTCGGCGCGGTGCTCGTAGCGCTGCAACCCGACGCGGGCCTGTCGGCAGGCCAGCTCGAACCCCGCGGCGGTGCGCCCGTCGGTGGCATAGCGCAGGTTCGGGTGCACCTTGAGCACCGGCCCGCCGTTGATGTCGATCAGGTGGCCGGGCTCGTGCCGTTCGGGGTAGTTGGGGTGGGTGGCGTGGGCCATGTCGGCCGAGGCCAGCAGCGAGGCCGGCAGCCGGCGCAGGAAGTCTTGCCGGTCGCCGCCGGCCGTGAGGACGATCCGTTCCAGCACGGTGCTCAGCAGGTTGGACTGCGCGCCGTGGTCGGAGGACGAACCGACCTCCTCGTGGTCGAAAAGCACCAGCACCGGCAGGAAGCCGCTCGGCTGGGCGGCCAACAATGCCTCCAGGCCCGCATAGCAACTGGCCTGATTGTCGAGCCGGGGGGCGCTGAGCAGGCTGGCGTCGGCGCCGATCACGCTCGACGGGGTCAGGTCGTGCGTCATCAGGTCGGCGGCCAGCACGTCGGACGGCGCCACCCCGGCGCGCTCGGCGACGTAGTCGACGAAGCGGCCCGGTTGGTCGGCGACGCCCCAGACCGCGTTGAGGTGTCGCTGCGGGTCCAGAGTCAGCGACTTGCGGTCCTCGGCCAGGTGGATGGCGAGCTGCGGCACCCGCAGGATCGGATCGTCGATGCGGACGAGCCGGTGCGCGATCCCGGCGCCGTCGCGCACCGACAGCCGCCCACTGATGCCGAGATCGCGGTCCAGCCACGAGTTGAGCCACGCGCCCCCGTACGGCTCCAAAGCCACCACCCGCCAACCGGCGACCAGCCGGTCCGGATGCTGCTTGACCCTCAGGTTCGGACTGTCGGTGTGTGCGCCGACGACGCGGAACGGGGCCTGTGGCCCGTCGGAGTTCCAGGCGACCAGGGAGCCGGCGCGGACGGTGAAATAGCGGCCCGGTTTCTCGGGCCAGCGGTCGGCTTCGCCGAGTTCGGTGAATCCCGCGGCGCCCAGCCGGGCGGCCACCGTGGCGCAGACGTGAAACGGCGACGGGGACGCGTCGATGAACTCGCAGAGGCCTGCGGCGCTGGCCGGCATGTTCAACATCATGGCTTCCGGCGCTCGCCGTCGCCACGCTAGGCCCCATTGCGCGGCTCCTTACTCGCGCCGCTTCCGGCGCTCGCCGTCGCCACGCTAGGCCCGATTGCGCGGCTCCTTACTCGCGCCGCTTCCGGCGCTCGCCGTCGCCACGCTAGGGTCGGCAGCGTGCCTCCGGTTCAGCCGCAACCCATCCTCGAGCCGCTGACGCCCGCCGCGATCTTCCTCGTCATCACCATCGACGAAGGCGGCGAAGCGACCGTGCACGACGCGCTGCCCGACATATCGGGGCTGGTGCGCGCGATCGGTTTCCGCGAGCCACCGAAAAGATTGTCGGCGATCGCCTCGATCGGCTCTGAAGCCTGGGATCGCTTGTTTTCCGGGCCGCGCCCCGCCGAGCTGCATCCGTTCGTCGAGCTGCACGGTCCGCGGCACACCGCACCCGCCACACCGGGCGACCTGTTGTTCCACATCCGCGCCGAAAGCCTAGACGTCTGTTTCGAGCTCGCCGACCGGATCCTCAAGTCGATGGCCGGCGCGGTGACGGTCGTCGACGAGGTGCACGGCTTTCGCTACTTCGACAACCGGGACTTGCTGGGCTTCGTCGACGGCACCGAAAACCCCGACGGCCCATTGGCCTTGAGCGCCACCGCGATTGGCGACGAGGACCCCGATTTCGCGGGCTCGTGCTACGTACACGTCCAGAAGTACGTGCACGACATGTCGTCCTGGAATTCGCTGTCGGTCACCGAGCAGGAAATGGTGATCGGCCGCACCAAGCTGGAAAACGTTGAACTCGATGACGACGTCAAGCCGGACAACTCACACATCGCGCTCAACGTGATCACCGACGACGACGGCGCCGAACTAAAGATCGTTCGGCACAACATGCCTTTCGGTGAGCTCGGTAAGGGCGAATACGGAACGTATTTCATCGGATACTCGCGCACGCCGCGGGTCACCGAGCAGATGCTGGAAAACATGTTCCTCGGTGATCCACCCAGCAACACCGACCGCATCCTGGACTTCTCCACGGCGGTCACCGGCGGGCTGTTCTTCTCACCCACCGCGGACTTCCTCGACGATCCGCCTCCCCTTCCCGGATGCGCGCAACCGGCGCGCCCAACCACCCCAGCATCTGATGACGGCTCACTGGCGATCGGCAGCCTGAAAGGAACCACTCAATGAACAACCTCTACCGCGACCTGGCACCGGTCACCGAAGTCGCTTGGACCGAAATCGAATTGGAGGCGACCCGGACGTTCAAGCGTCACATCGCCGGGCGTCGCGTGGTGGACGTCAGCGAGCCGGGCGGACCGGTCACGGCGGCGATCAGCACCGGTCGGCTGCAAGACGTCGAAGCACCGACCGACGGCGTGGTGGCCCACCTGCGGGCAAGCAAACCCCTTGTGCGGCTGCGTGTTCCGTTCACCCTGTCACGTACCGAGATCGACAACGTCGAGCGCGGTTCCAACGACTCCGATTGGGACCCGGTCAAGACCGCGGCCAAGAAGCTGGCGTTCGTCGAGGACCGCACCATCTTCGAGGGCTACGCGGCCGCGTCGATCGAGGGCATCCGGACGTGCAGCTCGAACCCCGCGCTGACGTTGCCCGAGGACCCGCGCGACATGCCCGACGCCATCTCGCAGGCGCTGACCGGTCTGCGGCTGGCCGGTGTCGACGGCCCCTACTCGGTGCTGCTGGCCGCCGACGTCTACACCAAGGTCAGCGAGACCACCGAGCACGGATATCCCATCCGCGAGCACCTGAACCGATTGGTCGACGGTGACATCATCTGGGCGCCGGCCATCGACGGCGCCTTCGTGCTGACCACCCGCGGCGGCGACTTCGACCTGCAGCTCGGCACCGACGTCGCCATCGGTTACCTCAGCCACGACGCCGACACCGTGCAGCTGTATCTGCAGGAGACGCTGACGTTTTTGTGCTACACCGCCGAGGCGTCGGTCTGCCTGGCGCCGTAGGAATAAATCTCGCGGGCCCGCTGCTTCGGGGAAAGCAAGTCAACTTCTCTCCCGAAGGCAGGTTTGATGGCTTCATCATTGACCGGCTCGACCGCACTGGTCACCGGCGCCACGTCTGGGATCGGCCGCGCAATAGCGCTGCAACTCGCGGATCGCGGTGCCGAGGTCGTGGTGCACGGACGCAGTGCCGAGCGCGGCGCCCAGGTCGTGCGTGAAATCGAAAGTGGAGGCGGGAAAGCCCGTTTCGTCGCGGCGGACCTTGACGACGCCGACGACGTCCGACGGCTGGCCGCCCAGGCCGGCACGGTTGACATCCTGATCAACAACGCCGGCATCTACAAGTTCGGTGGAACCATCGACACCGATGACGCAACCTTCGACGAGCATGTGAACGTCAACATCCGCGCGCCGTTCATCTTGGTCCAAGAGCTTGCGCCCGCGATGGCGAAACGCGGCGGCGGCGCGGTGGTCAACGTGAGCACCCTGGCCGCCTCGGTGGCGGCGCGTGGGGCCGGCATTTACGGAGCGAGCAAGGCCGCGCTCGAACAGCTGACCCGCGTGTGGGCGGACGAGTTCGGCAGGTCGGGGGTGCGGGTGAACGCGTTGGCCGCGGGTCCGACCGACACACCTGGCGCCAACGTGCTGCCGGGCTTGGTCGAGGGGCTGGGGGCAACCACCGCGTTGGGCCGGCCGGCCGACCCACGTGAAATCGCCGGTGCAGTCGTCTTCCTCGGCTCACCGGAGGCGAGCTACATCAACGGCGCCGTCCTGCACGCCACGGGCGGACAACTGGCGATCGCGCCTTAGTTGCTCAAAGGTCAAGAACAAGTTCGCTACACGGTGCGGCCGAGCAGATGAGCACCTCCCCGTCCTCGGGCGGCTCCAACGGCGGTTGGACGTAAGTCGTCGCCCCGGTGACGACTCCGGTGACACAGACATGGCAGACCCCGCTTCGGCACGAGAACCGGGTCGGCACGTCGCACGCTTCGGCGAGCTCGAGGATGCTTGCGTACTCGGTCGACCAGTTGACGGTCAACCCGCTGCGCGAGAAGGTGATCGACGGTCCGGCACCGGGAGTTCCGGCGGGCGGGTGTGGCGGCTTGTGGGGGGCCCCGTCGACGATGCCGGGATTGATCGGCGGTAAGGCACCGAACAACTCGCTGTGGATTCTAGCGGGGTCGAGCCCCGCTGCGGTGAGGGCCTCTCGCATGTCGGTCATGAACTGCGTTGGGCCGCAAAGGTATGCCACGGCATCGGTCGGCAGGCCCAGCGCCGCGATCGACTGTTGGTTGAGGCGGCCTTGCGTTTCGGTGTAGGAGGTCAGCTGTCGAGCATGGGGCAACGCCGCCAGCAGGGTCGTGACTTCGGCTGCGAAGGCTTGTGTTTCGCGATTGCGGGTGGTGTGCAGCCACCAGATTTCTCGGTTGCTGCGCGCCGCCGACAGCTTGTGCAACATCGCCAAGACCGGCGTGATGCCGATGCCCGCCGACATCAGGACCACGGGGCTGTCGGCGTCGGTGAGAAAGAACTCGCCGCGCGGGGCGGCGGCCTCGATGACGGATTCCGCCCTGATGTGGGCGTGCAGCCAGCGGCTCACCAGGCCGTGATCTTCGCGTTTGACGCTGATGCGGTAATACCCCCCGGCGGGGTCGCCCGACAGGGAGTAGCTGCGCAGGGGCATCGGCTCACCGGCACCGGGAATGCGCAGGGTCAAGTATTGGCCGGGGAGCGGAGGCGGCAGCGCGCTGTGGTCGTCGGCCTCCAGAAGGATCGATAAGACCTGCGGACTCTCGTGGCGTACTTGAGTGACCCGAAGGGGACGGAATCCGTTCCATGGGGGCTCCACTCCGACCGGCGGTTCGGGCCCGGTCAGCATGTCTCGGAACGACTGTTGCCAGCCGGGGCTGAGCGCCGGAACGTCGACGATTTTGTGGAGTTGCTCGATATTGCGGTTCGGCAGATACAGCAGAGCGTCGACGTCGGCGACACTGAGCTCGTGCCTGCCACGGCGGGTCCGCACGATGTCGTCGCCGGCCCGGACGTGACCCTCGGTGATGACACGGAAGTAGAAGCCTGGCCGATGCTCGGAGACAAGCAGATTCGGCATCCTGGGCTCGTTGAGGCGCATGCCGACCCGGAAGCAGGTAACGCGCGGCTGGGTCACCTCGAATTCCGCCTCACCGATCCGATAGCGGTCGCCGACACAGACCGCGTCGTCGGAAAGCCCGGCGATGGTGAAGTTTTCGCCGAAATGGCCGGGTTCAAGGTCGTCGCGGCGCAGGTAGTGCTTCCAGAAGTCGTACGACTCCGTTTGGTACACCATGACGGCCCGTTGCTCGCCGCCATGGCCGGCGAGATCACCCTGCCCGTCACCGTCGATGTTCAGGCGGCGCACCATCACGGGTCCGTCGACCGGGGCCTTCCATATGCCCGTGTAGACGGTCTTGCCCCGCCACTGCACGTTCTTGGGTAGGCCCACGTTTATCGAGACGAGCTTGGCCACTGCGCCTCCGCCGTAACGTGATCAAACTGGGTTAGTCAGCCCAGACTAGGACTCGCGATGGGAGCGGTCAACTCCTGCGGGACGGTCTTGCGGCTTGGAAATTTTGGCGCATACTGGGATACATATCCCAATTTGCGTCCGATGCGGAAGGATTGTCATGCCGGCGGTTCATCATCGATACGCCACCGTCGACGGCCATCGGCTGTTCTTCCGTGAATCCGGCGACCCGGACGCGCCCGCAGCGGTGTTCTTGCACGGCTTCCCGACCAGCTCCCACATGTTCCGGAACCTGCTACCCGCGCTCGCTGACCGCTACCACGTCATCGCGCCGGACCACCTGGGTTTCGGGCTCTCCGATGCGCCGCCCGTCGAGGAGTTCGACTACACCTTCGACGCGCTCGCCGACCTCACCGCGGGCCTGCTGCGCACACTCGGCATCGACCGGTACGCCATCTACGTGCAGGACTACGGCGCACCGATCGGCTGGCGGCTCGTGCTGCGTGAGCCGTCGTCGATCACCGCGATCATCACCCAGAGCGGCAACGCTTACGACGCCGGGTTCGTCGAGAGTTTCTGGAAAGTCCTGTGGGACTATCAAGCTGAGCAGACGCCCGACACCGAGGCCGCGGTGCGGCAGTTCCTCACGCTGGACGCGACCCGATGGCAATACGTCACCGGGGTCGCCGACGAGACACTGGTCGACCCCGACTGCTGGCATCACGACTACGCGCTGATATTGCGCCCGGGCAACGACGAGGTGCAGCTGAAACTGTTCCTCGACTACGCCACCAACGCGCCGCTATACCCGCGCCTGCACGAATACTTCCGCGCCAGCCGCGTACCACTGCTGGCGGTGTGGGGCCGAGGTGACGAAATCTTCGGCCCGGCCGGCGCCGAAGCGTTCGCCGACGACCTGCCCGAAGCCGAGATCCATGTGCTCGATGGCGGTCACTTCCTGCTCGAGTCCGCGCTGGACGAAGCCACCGAGCTGATCCGCGGGTTTCTCGCCAAGGTGCACGCACCCGCCTGACCCGACCCGCGACAGCGGGCCGCCCGGACAGTGGGCTGGATATCCCAAATTCCGGGTCGCCCGGGGTTAACCTGACGCGATGGCCCAGCTGCAGTCGCAGGACGAAAAGCGGTTGACCGCCAAAGGGCGTGCCACCCGCGATCGGATCGTGGAATCGGCGGCACAGCTGATCGTCACCGAGGGCCTGGCGGCCTTCAACATGGACAACGTCCGCAAAACGGCGTCGGTGAGCGGCTCGCAGCTCGCCCACTACTTCGCGGACAAGGGCGCGCTCGTCCGCGCGGTCATCGCCCGTCAGATCGGGGTGGTCCTCGAGTTTCACCGTCAGCCCAAGCTTGGCGGGCTGGCCTCGTTCGACGACTTCGAACGCTGGATCGACCTCAACATGCGCTACCTCAGGCGCATTGGATACTTCGGCACGCCCACTTACCACGCGCTTGCCGGGCAGCTGGCCAAATCCGATGACGCAACGCGCCAAACGCTCGCGGCGGGCTACTGGGACTGGGTCGAGGTTCTTCAGCAGGCGATCCAGCGGATGAAACACGACGGGATTCTGGTCGCGGATGCCGACCCACGGCAGCTCGCTCTGGTCATTGTCAGCGCTCACCAGGGAGGTGGCACCTTGGCATTTACCTACCGGGCGGAATGGCCGCACGCGGACGCGGTCCGTTTCGCGGTCAACTATCTCCGCATGTTTGCCACCGATTCCGCCGAACGTGCTCCGCGTCCCCCGCGCCGTCCGCGCAGCCGGCGCCCGGTGACTAACGTCAGCTGAATCATCTGCCAAAGGCGGCAACGTGTCCGAACAGCCCTCGTCGCGGTTCACCCGCAAGGGACTGGCGACTCGTGCGCGCATCATCGGCGTCGCCGCCCGTCTGATGTTTGAGCGCGGCATCGCCAACACCAGCATCGAGCGGGTGCGGCGCACCGCAGGCGTGGGCGGATCACAGATCTCCCACTACTTTCGCGACAAGCGCGACCTGACCCGTCACGTCGTCGGCGCACGCCGCCACGATCTTCGCGCCTTTCACACTCAACCGCGGCTCGGTGCGCTCGATAGCCTCGACGCCCTGCAGGCATGGGCGGACGCCTGCGTGTCCGACATCGACGCCGTATACCGCGTTGGCGGCTGCGTCTACGGTTCCTTGGCCGGTGAGCTGATCGAGGCCGACGACGAAGTACACGCCGATCTCGCCGCCGGCTACGACGAGTGGATTGAGCTGTTTCTGGCCGGCCTCGAGACGATGCGCCGACGCGGCGATCTACGCCCGGAGGCCAACCCGCGGCACTTGGCGGTGTCACTGGTCACCGCGCATCAGGGCGGCGCGATGATCACGTATGCCACCAATGACCCCGAACCCCTGCGCGTCGCCGTCAACGCCGCCGTCGATTACGTGCGCTCCTTTGCGCCACCGCCCGCGCGCCGCAAAGGCCGATACACCCCGCCTCGGCACCGATCCAACGCGTGAACGGCCGCTCGCTCCGCGCCCTGGACATGTGTGGGTCTGTAGGCCCATAATAATGGGTCAGCTGGCCCATTTAATGTGTGCGGTCGCCCGACTGCCGTCGGTCCCTGCTTGCAAATCGAGATCCGAAGGCCACTAACCATTTTGGGAGGGCCGATGTCCGCCTCCAGTTCGACCGGGCTGCCCACGGCTCCCGCCGTGGTGCGGGAAAAAGCCGGCGGGCAAACCATGCGCGCGATCATCCTGAACGGATTCGGTGGACTCGACAGGCTGGTCTACACCGATCTCCCCAAGCCGCTGCCCAAGGACGGCGAAGTGGTGATCGCGGTGAAGGGGTTCGGAGTCAACCACGCCGAGATGCACATGCGCCGGGGCGAATGGGCCGAGGCCGCGGAGGTCAGCGGCATTGAGTGCGTGGGCATCGTGGACTCGTGCCCGGGCGGCGAGTTCCCGGTCGGCGCCAAGGTGGCCGCGCTGATGGGCGGATTGGGTCGAACCATCAACGGCAGCTACGCCGAGTTCACCCGCGTCCGTGCGGCGAACGTCGCCCTCATCGAATCCGATCTGCCTTGGTCAGACCTTGCGGCGCTGCCCGAAACCTATGCGGTCGCCTGGACATGCCTCTTCCGCAACATCGACCTGAAAGCCGGGCGGACGTTGGTGCTGCGGGGCGCGACGTCATCGCTGGGCCAGGCCGCGCTCAAGATGGCGGTCGCCGCCGGTGCACACGTCATTGCCACCACGCGCAGCCCTGACCGCTTTTCCATGCTCGAGAAGCTTGGCGCGTCCCGCGTCGAGCAGGAGAGGCGCGACCTGGCCGCCCACATCCCCGAGGCCAAGGAGATTGACGCCGTCCTGGACCTCGTCGGCAACAGCACCATCCTCGACTCGCTCGACATGCTGCGCCGCGGCGGTACGGCCTGCCTGGCGGGGTGGCTGGGCGGGCTCGACCCCATCGGTGACTTCAACCCGCTGTTGCGCATGGCCAGCGGTGTGAACTGGAACTTCTTCGGCAGCTTCGTATTTGGGACTCCCGGCTTCCCGCTGTCCGATGTGCCCCTGCAAGACATCGCCCGACAGGTTGCCGAGGGCAAACTGGAAGCAAAGCCGTCCCGCGTCTTCTCGTTCGACCAGATTCATGAGGTGCACCGGGTGATGGAGGCGGGTGAAGCCGGCGGCAAGATGGTCGTCGTGATGGGCTGACAAGGGGGCAAACACCCTTTGTACGAACAGATTCGCTAAAGGAAGGACATCGGCGATGGGGCTGGCCTGGCAGCAAGGTCCACTGGCGACCGGATCGGTGGGACACTTCCTCACAGAGCAGCCGCTGCCGCCGCGGTTGCTGTTCGCCGAGCCGCTGCGGCGGCGGATGAGAGTCCGCTTCGCGGACCGATGGATCGCCGACAGCGAGGACGTTGTCCTGCTACACGAGCCGGGCCGCTATCCGGTCGCCTACTTCCCGCGCGGCGATATCGAGGAGGGAATTCTGGTAGCCGAAGACCGGGTGACCGAGCACCGCGACCTCGGCGACACCGCGTGGTTCGCCGTCAAAGTTCCTGAGCGAGAAGCTAACCACAGCGCCTGGCAACACACCGCGCTGCCGCCTCATGCGGCGGTTCTGGAGGGCCGGCTGGCTTTCGCCTGGCGCTCCATGGACGGCTTCTACGAAGAAAACGAACGCATCGTCGGTCATGCCTCCGATGCCTACCATCGTATCGACATCCGCTCTACTTCACGGCATCTCGTTGTTCGCGACGGTGAGCAGGTGATCGCCGACACGAAGCACCCGCTGGCGCTCTATGAATCGGGCTTTGCGCCCCGCTGGTATGTACCGCGCGAGAACATCGACGAATCCGCCCTCACACTCGTTGACCTGCAGACCTTTTGCCCCTACAAGGGGATCTGCTCCTACTACGACATCGGCAGCCACCAGCGCGCCGCGTGGTCCTACATCAACGCCTGGCCCGAAGTCGGGCGGGTGACCAATCTGGTGTCCTTCGAACCCGACAAGATCGACGTATATCTCGACGGGAAACAGCTACAGCTCGAACCCGGCCAGACGGTCCTTCCCCACGGTGTCGACCGAGGACTCGAGATCGACGAGGTGCTGCGGAAAACACCCACTCGGAACATCCGATGAAGGCGCTGTTGGAAGTTGTCATCCTGCCGGTCGCCGATCCGGATCGGTCGCTGCGGTTCTACCGCGACCAGGTCGGCTTCACCCTCGACGTCGACTACGCGCCCGCAACCGAATTTCGCGTCATCCAGCTGACACCCGAGGGGTCGGCAACCTCGATCCAGTTCGGGGTCGGCTTGACCAACTCGGCGCCCGGATCGGTGCGCGGCCTTTATCTGGTGGTTCCAGACATCGAGGGCTGCCGCGCGGAGCTGACTGATCGTGGGGTGGCCGTCAGCGAGATCCGTCACAAGGACGCCGACGGTGGCTGGCGCGGTGGGTTTCTGCCGGGTCTCGATCCCGGCCGCGCCGATTATGCGAGTTTCGCAGACTTCCGGGACCCAGACGGCAATTCCTGGGTGTTGCAGGAACGAAACCACCAGTCGGCCTGAGGAGACATCGTGGCCGCACGTAAAACCAGTCCTGACCGGGTGGGAGCGTTCTCCGACGGTGTGTTCGCGGTCATCATCACCATCCTGGTTCTGGAGCTCAAGCCGCCGAAGGCATACACCTTCAGTGCCCTGCTACCGGAATGGCCGACGGGGCTGAGTTACGTGGTGAGCTACCTGTTCATCGCGATCGTGTGGGTCAACCATCATCACCTGTTCCGCTACGCGGAGGCGGCGACGCCGCGGCTGGTGTGGTCCAACTTCGCGCACCTGTTTTCGGTGTCGCTGATCCCGATCACCACCGAATGGATCGCCGACAGCAGGCTGGCCGCTGCGCCGGTGACCCTATATGCGGCGGTGTTTGTCCTGGTCAACATCACCTATCTCGGGATGTGTTTCGAGTTGGTGGATCGACCCGCGCACGAAGAGCTCAGCGAGCGGATGCGCAGGCTGCTGCGGATGAGGTCGTTCATCACGATCGGCGTCTTTGCCACCGCGGCGGTGGTTGCACTCAGATGGCCCGTGGCCGGAATGGCGTTGATCTGTATGTGCCTTGTCGTGTACCTACGGCCGGACGTTCCTACCCTGAAGAATGTTGAGCGCTAGCCATGCCGACCACCGTACCGTCTGTGCTCGTGTTCGACGTGAACGAGACGCTGCTCGATATCGATTCCCTGGCACCGCTTTTCGGCGAATGGTTCGGCGACGAACGGGTGCTGCGGGACTGGTTCGCTCAGCTGATCATGTACTCCATGACCGCCACCCTGGCGGAAAGCTATGTGAACTTCTCTCAGTTGGCCCAGGGGGTGCTGCGCATGCTGGGCGACGCATACCGGGTGGACATCGGCGAGGACGAGCTGCGCCGGCTGAAGGCGGGCTTCCTGACCATGCCGGCACATCCCGATGTCCCGGACGGACTTGCCACGCTGCGCGACAACGGCTTTCGCCTTGCCACCCTGACCAATTCACCGCCCAACCCCGACGGGCCGACGGCGCTGCAAAGCGCGGGGCTGGGCGGCTTCTTCGAGCAACAATTGAGCGTCGATGCCTGCCGCGCATTCAAGCCGGCCCCGGCGGTGTACCGGCACGCGTGCGTGAAACTCGGGGTCGCTCCAGCGGATTGCATGATGGTGGCCGCGCACGTCTGGGACACCGTCGGCGCCCAAAACGTCGGCTTCAGCGGTGCTCTGATCACCCGGCCGGGCAATCCACCGCTGCCCGTCGACGGGTTGCCGCAGCCACACCTCGTGGTGAGCGACCTACGCCGGCTGGCCGCGCGGCTCATCGAGGTACGGAGCTGAGGGTTCGAGGACAACGCAAGATGTCGTCCCGTTTGGGCCGACTGTCGCATAGACAACTGAGGCGCGCCCCGGGAAGGATCTTCAACGGTGACAGCAGACGTGAAACAGGACTACGACGTCGTGGTGCTCGGCGCCGGGCCGATCGGGCAGAATGCCGCCGAGCGCGCCCGGGCGGCGGGGCTGAGCGTTGCGGTGGTCGAGCGCGAACTCGTCGGGGGCGAGTGTTCCTATTGGGCATGTGTGCCCAGTAAGGCGTTGCTACGTCCGGTGATTGTCGTCTCGGATGCCCGCCGGGTCGACGGCGCGCGCGAGGCGGTCACCGGTTCCCTCAGCGCGGCGGGGGCCTTCGGCCGCCGCAACCGCTACGTCAGCGACTGGGACGACAGCGGCCAGGCCGACTGGGTGAGCGGAATCGGCGCCTTCCTGGTGCGCGGCCATGGGCGCTTGGACGGCCCGCGACGAGTCGCCGTCTGCGCCCCCGACGGCGAGCGGCGGGTGCTGACCGCGCGGCATGCGGTTGTGGTCTGCACCGGGAGCCGGCCTGCCCTCCCCGACTTGCCCGGCATCGCCGACGCCAGGCCCTGGACCAACCGCCAGGCCACCGACAGCAGTTACGTCCCCGAGCGGCTTGCCGTCGTCGGCGCCGGCGGCGTGGGCGTCGAAATGGCCACCGCCTGGCAAGGATTGGGCTCCAAGGTGACGCTGCTGGCGCGGGGGTCCGGGCTGCTGCCCCGGATGGAACCGTTTGTGGGCGAACTCATCGGCCGCGGGCTCACCGACGCGGGCGTGGACGTGCGCATGGGGGTGTCGGTCGGTGCGCTGCGCCGGCCCGACGGCGCGCCGGTGGTTCTCGAGCTGGACGACGGATCCGAATTGGAAGTCAACGAGGTGCTTTTCGCCACCGGCCGGGCGCCGCTCACCGACGACATCGGCCTGGAGACGGTGGGACTGACGCCGGGCAGCTGGCTCGACGTCGACGACACCTGCCGGGTGCCGGCCATCGAAGACGGTTGGCTCTACGCGGCCGGCGACGTCAATCATCGTGCCCTGCTGACCCATCAGGGCAAATACCAGGGACGCATCGCCGGTGCGGCCATCGGGGCCCGCGCGGCGGGAACCCCGTTGGACACCGCGCCGTGGGGCGCGCATGCGACCACGGCGGACCATTACGCCGTGCCGCAGGCGTTCTTCACCGACCCGGAAGCCGCCGCCGTCGGGTTCACGGCTCAGCAGGCCGAGCGGGCGGGGCATCGGGTGCGCACCGTCGACGTCGAAATCGGCGACGTCGTAATGGGAGCCAAGCTCTACGCCGACGGGTACACCGGCCGGGCGCGGATGGTGGTCGACGCGGATCGGGAGCACCTGCTGGGTGTCACGCTGGTCGGCCCCGGCGTCACCGAGATACTGCACTCGGCCACCATCGCCGTCGCCGGCCAGGTGCCCGTCGATCGGCTGTGGCACGCCGTGCCGTGCTTCCCAACCATCAGCGAACTGTGGCTGAGGTTGCTTGAGGCCTATCGGGATTCGTCCCCGCGAGGCGATTGACGAGTGGAGCGCTCAGGTAGAGCACTCGAAAGTGATGGTTCAACGGCGACGCCGCCGTCCGATGAAAGGCAGTGATCAAGCCCGTGGTTTCGAGCTCCCAAGCAAACTTTGACACCGTTTATCAGCTGATCATGGCCGCCTGGGGAGCCCAGGCAGTCCGCACCCTAGCGTCGCTCTCGGTCGCTGAGCAGCTCGCATCAGGGCCCCGAAGTGCCGAGCAGATTGCCGAGCTTGCAGCCAGTGATCCAGATATGACCTACCGCGTTCTGCGCGCCGGCACCGCGCTCGGGCTTCTGCGGTACGACGCCGCCGAGGGGGTGTTTTCGGGAACCCCGATGTTGGAAGTGCTGCATAAGGACTCACCGTTCTGCCTCAAGCACTACGCGCTGGCCGGACTGTCGGAGACCTTCTGGCTTCCGGCGCTGCGTCTGCCCGATACGGTAATCCGAGGCGAGAATTACGCAACCGAGACTTTGGGCTGCAGCACTTTTGAATATCTGAGCCAGCACCACGAACAAGCACAGATCTTCGGTGCAGCGATGACCGATCTGTCGACACCCGTGATTCGAGACGCGGTGGCTGCCATCGACGTCGCCGATGCACGTCTGGTCGCCGATGTCGGCGGCGCTAATGGTACGTTCCTCGCCGAGCTGCTGGCGGCCCATCCTCAGCTCACTGGAGTGGTCCTCGACCGACCGGCGGCACTGCCCGGTGTGGAGCAAGAGGCGCGCCGGCACCAACTCGGGGACCGCATGACGGGAATGGCCGGTGACTTCTTCGAGGAGATCCCGGCCGCTGATATTCACCTGCTCAAGTTTGTGCTGCATGACTGGAACGACGACTCCTGCAAGAGAATTCTGCGGAACGTTCGAAGGGCCATGAGGCCCGGCGCTCGCCTCATGATCGTCGAGATGACTGTCGACCAGAACCAACTCACTGCGGCGTTGATGGACGTCGCGATGATGTTCGCCTTTTCCGGACGCGAACGCGAAATGGGCGAATTCGAGCGGTTGTTGCAGGCGGCCGACCTCAAGATAAGCTGCGTTACACCCCTGCACCCGCCATACCACCTGATTGAGGCCTGCGCCGCCTGACCGAAACTCGAGATTGTCGACGGACCACCATTGACGAAAGGAGTGCCCGTGGGAACCTCTGACGGATTCCATCCTGACTTCGACGACAGCGCGACGGAAGTCACCCGCAACCGGGTGCATCACGTCAAGGCGTCCGACATCAGTTCGGACACCGCGCAGTCGGAGGGGCTCCGGCGGTTCGCCGCGCTCAGCGGCAAATCGGTCGGCGCGGAAAAGCTGTGGATGGGCGAGACACACGCCTCACCGGGAACCGCCTCGTCGAACCATCATCACGGCGAATCCGAAACCGCGATCTATGTGCGAAGCGGCAACCCCGAGTTCGTGTTTCACGACGGCGTCCAAGAGGTGCGCATCTCGGCCGCTCCCGGCGATTACGTCTTCATCCCTCCCTATCTGCCGCACCGGGAGGAAAATCCCGACCCGAGCACACCAGCCGAAGTGGTTATCGCCCGCAGCACCCAGGAGGCCATCGTGGTGAACCTGCCGGCGCTCTATCCGCTCTAAAAACGTTCAGTAGACGGCGATTTCCACGAGGTTGCCGTCGATGTCACGGCAGTAGTGAGACGTCATCGCCCCCAAGGCTCCGGTCTTTGTCACCGGCCCAGAGACGATCTCCACCCCGCACTCGGCGAGATGGGCGCGCACGTCGTCCGGGCTGCTGCGCGTGACGAAGCACAAATCCTCCGAACCGGCCGCTTCCACCGCCCCGGTGACCCAGTCCGGGTCGTCGGCCAGCGCCCCGGTAGGTCGCAGGTTGAGTTTCTGATCGCCGAATCGCAGTGCGATCCTGTTGGCCGGCCCGAACGTCTCGCGCCGCATGCCGAGAACCCGCTCATACCACGACGCGGTGGACTCGACGTCGTTGCAATTGAGGACAATGTGATCGATCCGTTCGACCGCGAATCCCACCGTCACCCCTCCTGAGTGGTTTGGAGCTGCGTTGTCAGCGCGGTCGCCAGATCGTCGGCGGCCCGCTTGTCAAGCGGCTGGTGGCCGAAAATTAGTCGGTACCAGAGTAATCCGAACGCTTGGTCGACGACGGTCGGGGGCGGCCGATTTCCTGGGATCTGTCCGCGGGCCCGCGCTCGGTCAAGGATTTGAGCGAGCTCGTCGCGTCGCGCGGCCGCGAACGTCGCGAGCCGATCCATGGTGGCGTTATCGGCCAGTGCCTCCCGCAGCACGCCCAGCAGCAGGCTGCGGTTGTGGGGTGCCGCGGCGAACGTGGCCCCCAGGAACCGGCGCAGGTCGGTACGCAGATCGCCGCTGTCGGGCGCCGGTGCCACCTGCCGCGCGCGGTGGATCATCGCGTCGAGCAGAACCCCACTCTTCGACGGCCACCAGCGGTAGATCGTTTGCTTGCCCACCCCTGCCCGTTCCGCGATGGCGCCCACTGTGATCGGCGCCGTGTCGGTGGCGGCCAGCAACTCGGCGGCCGCATCCAGGATTGCCTCCCGCGCCGCATCGTTGCGCCGGCTGCCGGTATGGGGCCTGCGCTGGGTCGCCGTCACAGCCTGAGGGTAGCGCGCCCATTGACGAGACCGTGAGTCTCGGCAATGCTGGGTGGCATGACCGCTCACGCCACCCACGAACGCAAACGCCGCCGAGCCGGCTTCTTCCACCGACGTATCGCCAACCCGATTACCCGGCGGCTACCTACCCAAGTCCTATTGGAGACGACCGGGCGCGTCAGCGGGCAGCCGCGACGCACCCCGATAGGTGGGCGGCTCGAGGGCGCCACCTTCTGGCTGGTGTCCGACCACGGCGGGGCCTCGGACTACGTTCGAAACATTAAGGCCAACAACAAGGTTCGGCTTCGCATTCGCGGCCGCTGGCGTACCGGGACCGCGGTTCCGTTGCCCGACGACAACTCGCGGGCCCGGTTGGCGAGACTGCCGCGCTTCAACAGCTCGATGGTGCGCGCGCTCGGCACCGAGCTGCTGACCGTGCGGATCGACTTGGACTGACCGAACCGGATCACCGTTAAAGGCCGGCCCACCTTGACCGCGGGATAGACCTAATGCTAAGCAGGTGCTCAGCATTAGCGGCGAGGAGGCGCCATGACGGCCACGCACCTGGTCTTCGACCCATTCTCGGAGGAGTTCTTCACCGACCCGTATCCGACGTACCGGCGGATGCGCGAGGAGGCGCCGGTCTACTACAACGAGGAGCACGATTTCTACGCGCTGACCCGCCACCAGGATGTCGCGACCGCGTTCAAGGATTATGAGACGTATTCGTCGGCCCGCGGGATCGATCTGGCCATGGTCAAGCAGGACACCCTTCCGCCGGAGGCCAAGTCGATGATCTTCATGGATCCTCCCGAGCATCGGCGCATGCGGAGCCTCGTCAACAAGGTCTTCACGCCGCGCGCGATCTCCGCGATGAAAGACACCGTCACCGAGCTGATCGACTATCAGCTGGAGCGGGTCGATCCCAAGCAGTTCGACGTGGTGGCCGACTTCTCGGCGCTGTTCCCCGTCGAGGTAATCAGCACGGTCCTCGGGGTGCCGACCGAGCAGCGACAACAGATTCGGCATTGGGTCGACACGTCGTTGCATCGCGAGCCGGGTCAACTCGAGATGGACGAAACCAATTGGGAGGCGGTCACCCAGCTCGGTGTGTTCTATTACAACTTGATCCAGGAACGGCGCAAAGAGCCGCGGGACGACATGATCAGCGGCCTCATCGCCGCGGAGGTGCAGCGCGACGACGGCGGCAACACAAGCCTCGACGACATCGAGATCACCGGATTCGCAACGCTTCTGGGCGGCGCCGGCGCCGAGACCGTCACCAAGCTGATCGGCAACGCGATCGTCCAGTTCGCGCGCAACCCCGCACAGTGGCAAAAGCTGCTCGACGACCGCGCCAAGGTGCCGGCCGCGATCGAGGAGGTGCTGCGGTACGAGGCGCCCGCCCAGTACAACGTCCGCTTCTCCCTCAAAGACGTTCACTTGCACGGCGTTACGATTCCCGCCGGCAAACCGGTATTCCTGCTGGGTGGCTCGGCCAACCGCGATCCCGACGCCTTCACGGACGCCGACAAATTCGACATCGACCGCGACCGCAACGAGGCGCAGAACCTCGGCTTCGGCTATGGCGTGCACAGCTGCCTGGGCGCCGCACTGGCCCGCTTGGAAAGCGCGATAGCACTGAACAAGCTGCTAGACCTGATGCCGCGGTACGAAGTGATATGGGACCGTTGCAAACGGGTGACGATGCAGAATGTCGCGGGCTGGTCCAACGTTCCAGTACGTGTGCTGCCCTGAGGGCGGCACCGCCGGCTCAGCCAATTCTCAACAATTTCTTCGGAGCCGACTGGCTCGGCTCCAAGGATCCGCAAAGCCGCCGGCCTCACCATCAACCTCATGACGAGTGAGCGGCTCTGCGCCGACCTGATCGAACGCTACCTGCGCACGCGCGGCAGCCGTTATTTCCGCGGCCAGCACGACGGCGAATTCTTCTACGTCGCCAACACCCGTCCGCGCCGGCTACACGTCCACCTCGAGGCTTGCCCCGCGCACGGCGACGTGTTGATCATTCGGGTGATGCCGTCTTGCTTCTTTCCCGCCACCGACCGTCCGTGGCTGATGCACTTCGCCAACACCTGGAACGAGCAGAATCGCGAGGTCGTCGCGGTCGTGCACGGCTCGTCCGATCCGCAGCGCATCGGCGTGGTGGCCCGCCGGTCCCACTGGATCCGGGACGGCGTGTCTTTCGAGGATTTCGCTTCCTTTGTCGACGGAACCATCGCAGACGCGATCGATTTCTTCGGACAGTTGGCCCCGGTCGTCGAGCTGCCGTCGACGGCACAGCCGTTGCTCCGCGACGCCGGCTGACGCTTCGGCCGTCGCGGCCGGCTACTCGGTGCGGCCCGCTGTGTCGGGCCGGGGCTCGCCCAGCGTGGCCCGGATCGCGCCCCATGGGTCGGCGTAGCGCCCGGGCGTATTCCGGTACGCAGCACGGCGTTTGAGAAACGCCCGGGCGAGCGGCGAAAGCAGCCGCATCGGGCGGCGGCGCCACCCGGCGGCGGCGCGCATTTCGGCGAGCATGTCCGGCCAGGGGTGGCGCTGGAACCGCAGCGCCTGCTGCGCGCGGGTAGTGTCCATCCAGTCGGTCACAAACCAGTCGTCGTCGCTGTCGGGGTCGCCCGGACGGCCCCCGGGCAGGACGTTCACCAAGCCCTGGGCGGCGGCCAGCGCCTTGCCGACGTCCCCCTGCCGAAGCAAGTGCGACTCGTCTCCACCGATCAGCAGGATTTCACCGGCAACATCGGCGGTGACCGCGCCGGCGAACGCGATTGCGGCGTCACGAACGTCGATCGTGTGGATGCGGCCGTCGGTCGGCAGCGCGCTCTCGAAGAAGAGCGCATCGACGCTGAAAGGCATCGCCCCCGGCTCGGTGCTCATGACCCCGGCCAGGCGCAAGAGCACCCACTCAAGGCCCGAGGATCGGACGCGTTGTTCGACCTCGGCCTTGTGTGCGCCGTAGAGATCCGCCGGCCGCAGCGGGGTGTCCGCACGGAGTAGCCCGGGGTGCCGGTGCGGGTTGCGGGAGCCGTGCACGGCATTGCTCGAAGCTTGGATGAAGCGCACCGGACCCGGGCAGGACTGCGTGGCGCGCAGCAGCGCCACGGTGGCGTCGACGTTGACGCGGCGGGCCAGGGCGGCGCGACGATAGATCACCGGCGGGATTACCGCGGCCAGATGGATGATCACCGTCGGCGACGTGTCGGCGACGAGACGGTCGACCTGGGCCGCGTCGGTCAGGTCCGCCCAGTACGCCTGGGCACCGGCCGGCAAGCGCCCGGCGGCTTTGCGCTGCCCGCGGGTCCCCAGGTCGGTGGCGACGACACCGTGACCGTCGGCAACCAACCTGCGGACGGTCTGCGAGCCGACCAGCCCGAAACCCCCTGTGACAAGGACCCGTTCCGACATCTCCTCCGGATTACTCCCCCTGCAGCAAATGAATATGTCATTCTCCTAAAACGAGAGTACCATATGCCATATCGGCCCTGAGGTTTGAGACGGGCGTCACACCGGCAATCAACATCAAATGCGCGAACACGACCGGCAAATCATCGAGGGTGAACCATGAACGCCAGCAGGGGCAAGGCGGCCGACAATCACGAGACCGCGAAATGGGACCCGAGCTTCGCAAGGCAGATCGCCAAAACGATCGGGCCACTGGTCAAGCGGTGGTACCGCGCCGAGGTACGAAACGTGGACCGCATACCCTCGGCCGGTGGCGCTCTGGTGGTGTCCAACCACTCGGGGGGCATGATGACGCCCGACGTGTTCATCTTCGCTCCGGCCTTCTACGACCACTTCGGCTACGACCGGCCCCTCTACACGCTGGCCCACTACGGGGTGTTTTTGGGACCGATGGACGGCTGGCTGCGTCGCCTCGGGGTTATCGAGGCGAGCCGCGAAAATGCCGCCGCCGCTTTGCATTCGGGCGCGGTAGTGCTGGTGTTTCCCGGCGGCGACTACGACTCCTACCGGCCGACGTTGAGCGCGAACACCATCGACTTCAATGGCCGCACGGGCTACGTGCGGACCGCCATCGAAGCCGGGGTGCCCATTGTGCCCACCGTGTCGATCGGCGGGCAGGAGACCCAGCTGTTCCTCAGCCGCGGCCACTGGCTGGCCCGCAGGCTGGGGCTCAGCAAGGCCCGAATCGATATCCTGCCGGTCAGCTTCGGCTTCCCGTTCGGGCTCAGCGTGGTCTTCCCGCCCAACGTGCCGCTGCCGGCCAAGATCGTCGCCGAGGTCCTCGAGCCGATCGACGTCACCGCTCGCTTCGGCAGCGACCCGGACGTGGACGAGGTTGATGCCCACGTGCGCGCGGTGATGGAGGCCGGGCTCAAGCGGCTGGCCGATCAGCGCCGATTCCCAATCCTGGGCTGACTGAAAGCCCGCGGGGCGCGAGGTGGCGTCGTGAAACGACTCAACGGCATGGACGCGATGCTGCTCTACAGCGAGACGCCCAACCTGCACACGCACACCCTGAAGGTGGCGGTCATCGACCCCTCCGACGGCGACTTCGGTTTCGAGGCCTTCCGGCACCACGTGCGTCGGCGGTTGCATCTGCTGGAACCGTTGCGCTACAAGCTCGTGGACCTCCCCTGGCGGCTGCATCACCCGATGTGGCAAGAGAATTGCGAGGTCGATCTTGACTACCACCTGCGCCGGGTCCAGGTGCCGGCACCCGGGGGCCGCCGCGAGCTCGACGGCGTCATCGGCGAGGTGGCCTCCACGCCGCTGGACCGCAGCCGCCCGCTGTGGGAGTTCCATTTCGCCGAGGGGCTGGCCGGCGGCCGATTCGCGGTGATCGGCAAGATTCATCACGCGCTGGCCGACGGCGTCGCCTCGGTCAATTTGCTGGCACGCGCGATGGATCTCGAGGACGCGCCGGCCGACGAGCGCGACAACGACGAAGCCGGCGTGACGCCGTCCGCCGGTGAGCTGCTGCGCGCCGCGGCCCGCGACCACGCCCGCCAACTCGTCGAACTTCCGCGTCTGATCAGGGACGCGGCCGTGGGGTTGGCGCGGGTGCGCCGACGGTCCCGGCAGCGCGGTGCCCACCCGGACCTGGCCGAGGCCTTCGACGCACCGCCGACCTTTTTGAACCATGTGGTGTCACCCCGACGGCGGTTCGCCAGTGCGGCGCTGCCGCTGGCCGGCGTGAAGGCCACCGCCAAGGCGCTGGGCGTCACGATGAACGACCTGGTGCTGGCGACGGCGGCGGGCGGACTGCGGAACCTGTTGTTGGCCTATGACGGCGCCGCGGAGCGGCCGATCATCGCATCCGTGCCCACCGCCACCGACAAGTCGGACCGGATCACCGGCAACGAGCTCAGCGGTCTGTCGATTTCGCTGCCTGTGCACATCGCGGACCCGATCGAACGGGCGCGTCTCGTCGCGCTGGCGACCCGAATTGGCAAGGAAGACCACGAAATCCTCGGGCCCCGGCTCTACGGGCGGATGATGGCGTACCTGCCGGCGGCGTTGGCCCCGGCCGCGTTTCGGTGGCTGGCCTTGCGCGAGGCGCCGAACAAAATGATGAACGTCGCGGTGTCCAGCGTCGTGGGACCGCGGGAGCGCGGGCACTTCGGGGGGGCGACGGTCAGCGAGATCTACTCCACCGGCGTGCTTTCGCCGGGCGCCCCGGTGAACATCACCGTGTGGAGTTACGTCGACCAGCTCGGCATCGCAGTGCTTACCGACGACCTGACGTTTCACGACCCGCACGAGGCGACCGACGCACTTACCGCGGCCTTCACCGAATTGCGCGGCGCCGCAGGGGTTTCCGCTCAGGCGGCCAGCACGGCGTCCAGCGCCGAATAGAACAGGCCCAGCCCGTCGTCGGACGGGCCGGTCAGCGCTTCGATGGCGTGCTCGGGATGCGGCATCAGCCCGACGACGCGGCCGTTGGCGGAACTGACGCCGGCGATGTCGTGCAGCGAGCCGTTGGGGTTGTCGTGGTAGCGGAACACCACCCGGCCGTCACCCTCCAGCTCGTCGAGCACATTCTGCGGCGCCACGTAGCGGCCCTCGCCGGACTTCAGCGGCACCAGCAGGTCGGCCTCGGGCTCGAAACGCGACGTCCAAGCCGTCGAGGTCGACGCCACGCGCAGCCACACGTCGCGGCAGATGAAGTGCAACCCCGCGTTGCGGGTCAGGGCGCCGGGCAGCAGGCCGGCCTCACAGAGCACCTGAAAACCGTTGCAGATCCCCAACACCGGCATGCCACGCCCGGCGGCGCCGACCACCTCGGCCATCACCGGGGCGAACCTGGCGATGGCGCCGGCCCGCAGGTAGTCACCGTAGGAAAAGCCACCAGGCACCACCACGGCGTCGACCGCCCTGAGGTCGGCGTCGGCGTGCCACAGGGCGATCGCCTCGGCGCCGACGCGGCGCGCCGCGCGGGCCGCGTCCACGTCGTCAAGCGTGCCGGGAAAGGTGATGACGCCGATGCGTGCCCTCACTGCGCGTCCCGGCTGATCGTCCAGTCCTCGATCACGGTGTTGGCCAACAGCGACTCCGCGATCTCGGCGAGCGTCGAGTCATCGACGGTGTCGTCGACCTCCAGCTCAAACCTCTTGCCCTGCCGCACATCTGAGATCCCGGGGTGTCCGAGCCGACCCAGCGCGCCGACAATCGCCTGACCCTGCGGGTCGAGAATCTCCGCTTTGGGCATCACATGAACGACCACCCGGCTCACCGGCGCTCCTCCTCAGGGTTTGGCTCGGCCCCCAACTCTACCGGCGACACGCCGGTCACGGGCACGAGGCGATGTAGGCGTCGCACAGGGGCGCGACCATGGCGTTCAGGACCGCGTCGTCCGCCATCACCGGCCAGGGCACCTGCGGGGGCCCCGATTCCCACAGCGTGAGCTCGCTGATGGTGCTGCTCGCCGGGTGGGCGATCAGGTAGGTGTGCATGATGGCGGGACCGCTGATCACCGCGGCCATCCGGTTGGGTTCGTCGGTGGTGATCGACGGTGACTGCGCCGGCGCGCCCCGCTGGCAGCCGCGCAGGGCGGCGACGGCGTTGCCGAACACCGACGCCGCGGTGGGTCCGCCGCGGGCCGTGTCGCCGCGCCAGTGCAGGACCTGGGCCTGCAGCTGCCATTGGCCGTCGGGGTGGGAAATCGTCACGCGCGCCGCGACCGCCGAATCGCGGGCATCCCGAGGTACCGGCGGCGCCGCGCACAGGTCCTCGAACCGGAAACGGGGGCTCGCCGCCCCCGTTGTCTGCACCGCCAGGCCGGCCAGCGCGGGCCAGTTGTACGCCGAGTCCAGCGGCACCGCGCGCTGCTGAATCCACGCGGTGGTCGGGATCTGGTCGCACACCGGCGGACACGCCTCCGGGTCCGCGTGGGCGGGTACCACGACGATGAGGGCCACCGCGAGGCCGCCGACAACCAGAATGGTCGCCAGGATCACCCGCATCGGCATCACCTCCGTCGGGGCACAATCGTAAACATGCAACTGACGCATTTCGGCCATTCCTGTCTAATGGCGGAGTTGGACAACACCCGTTTGCTGTTTGATCCCGGGACGTTTGCGCACGGCTTCGAGGGGATCACCGGCCTGTCTGCCATCCTGATCACCCACCAGCACCCCGACCATGTCGACGTCGCACGGTTGCCGGCTCTCCTGGAGGGCAACCCGGGCGCAGCCCTGTACGCCGATTCGCAAACCACCGATCAGCTGGGTGCGCCGTGCCGCGCGGTGCACGTCGGCGACGAGCTGAGGATCGGCGAGCTGACCGTGCGGGCCGTCGGCGGCCGGCACGCGGTGATACACCCGGAAATCCCTGTGATAGAGAACATTTCGTTTCTCGTCGGCGACGGGGAACACGCCGCCAGGTTGATGCACCCCGGCGACGCGCTGTTCGTGCCCGACGAGCCGGTGGACGTGCTGGCCGCTCCCGCGGCCGCCCCGTGGATGAGGATCGCCGAGGCCGTCGATTACCTGCGCGCGGTGGCGCCGGCGCGCGCGGTGCCCATCCACCAGGGCATCATCGCCCCCGATGCCAGGGGCATCTACTACGGCCGGCTCACCGAGATGACCAGCACCGACTTCCAGGTGTTGCCCGAAGAAACCGGGGTCACCTTCTAGCGCGAGCAGACTAGGTGATGTCGTCGGCGGCGCCTCGGCCGGCGGCACGCCCGGAGAAGATGCAGCCGCCCAGGAACGTGCCCTCCAGCGCCCGGTACCCGTGCACGCCGCCCCCGCCGAAGCCGGCCGCCTCGCCGGCGGCGTATAGCCCAGTGAGCGGGGTCCCGTCGCCCGTGAGCACCCGGCAGGCAAGGTCGGTCTCGATGCCGCCTAACGTCTTTCGGGTCAGGATGTGCAGCTTGACCGCGATCAGCGGGCCGGCCTTGGGATCGGTCAGCCGGTGCGGTGCCACCACCCGGCCGAGCCGGTCGCCCAAATAGTTTCGGGCAGCGCGGATCGCGGTGATCTGGCCGTCCTTGCTGAACTTGTTGGCCACCTCGCGATCGCGTGCGGTGACCTCCGCCTCGACCGTGGCGTAGTCCAGCGGCACCACGTCGGGCAGCTTGTTCATCGCGGTCACCAACTCGCGCAACGAATCCGCGCTGACGAAGTCCACGCCGCGGTCGACGAACGCCTGCACCGGTCCCGGCGGACCGGAGCGCGCCCGGGAACGCAGCAGCTCCCGCACGCTCTGCCCGGTCAGATCGGGATTCTGTTCCTGACCGGATAGTGCGAACTCCTTCTCAATGATCTTGGCGTTCAACACAAACCAGGTGTAGTCGAACCCGGATTTGGTGATGTGCTCGAGCGTGCCCAACGTGTCGAAGCCGGGATACAGCGGGACCGGCAACCGCTTGCCGGACGCGTCCAGCCACAGCGACGACGGGCCGGGAATGATCCGGATGCCGTGCAGCGGCCAGATCGGGTCGTAGTTGGTGATGCCCTCGGTGTAGTGCCACATCCGGTCGGGGTTGATCACCCGTGCGCCGGCCTTCTGCGCAATCGCGATCATCCTGCCGTCGACGTGGGCGGGGACACCGCTGAGCAGCTGCTCGGGGACGCGACCCATCCGCTGCGGCCAATTCTTGCGCACCAGGTCGTGGTTGCCGCCTATGCCGCCACTGGTCACGATCACCGCGGAGGCCCGTAACTCGAACTGCCCCAACGCCTTTCGTGAAGACGCCACACCGCGCGGGGTGGCGGAGGGCTCCAGCACGGTACCCCGGACGCCCGTCACCGCGCCGCCCTCTAGGATCAACTCGTCGACCTGATGGCGGTGCGCGAAGCGCACCGTCGAGCGGTCCCCCAGCCGGCGCGCGAAGATCTCGACCAACGCGGGGCCGGTGCCCCAGGTGATGTGAAAACGGGGCACCGAATTGCCGTGTCCCTGTGCGCCATAACCCCCACGCTCGGCCCAACCCACCAGCGGAAAAAGCTTGAGCCCGCGATCACGCAGCCAGCTTCGTTTCTCTCCGGCCGCGAAATCGACGTAGGCATGCGCCCATTGGCGCGGCCAGTAGTCCTCGGGCCGGTCGAAGGCCGCCGTGCCGAGCCAATCCTGCAGGGCCAGTTCGTGGCTGTCGCGGATGCCGAGGCGGCGCTGCTCCGGGCTGTCGACGAAGAAAAGGCCACCGAACGACCAGAAGGCCTGCCCGCCCAGGTTTGCGCTGTTCTCCTGGTCGACGATCAGCACCCGCAGGCCGCCTTCCACCAGTTCGCACGCGGCAACCAGGCCCGACAGCCCGGCACCGACGATGATCGCGTCGGCGGCGAACGCCGCGGCCGAAGAATCGCTCATGTCGGAACAGGGTAGTGCCCCGTCCCGCAGGTCACTCAGACGCCGGCGTCAGGCGGCGTCGAGAACCGCCCTGTCGGCCCGCCAGCGGTACACCGTCGGCGTGCAACCGTGCATCGCGGCCAGGTCAACGGCGTCCAGCATCGCCTGCAGCGGACCCGGTTTGCGCAATTGGCGGGCGGCCACCGCGACGCGCACTACGCCGCCGCGGCGCGCGATCCGCTCAGCCGACAACACCACCATCCGGCACCACCAGGGCTCGGTCAGGAAGCCCTCGCCGATGCCGAGCACGCGGGCGCGCACGGTGCTGTGCCGGACCAGGTCGGTCACCCCGTGCAGGTCGGCAAGCAACCGAAAACCGTTCAGTGGCAAGGCCTTGACAACTCCCGGCGAGACCACCCAGCCCGGCGCCGCGAACAGCCGGGTGCGCAGCCCCAAGTGCTCGAGCACACGGTCGGCGGCCATCAGGCGCAGGTTGGCCTCGTGTGCGCGCAGGATCGCGAATTCGCCGCGACGCTTTTTGGTGGCGGGGTCGTCGTAGCCGTGCAGCACGATGGAGTCGCCGCCGGCGCGGCGGGCAGATAGCCACTCGACGGTGTGGGGGTCGCGGTCGAGCCGGTAGTCGCCGGACAGGCGCGGGGCCACCAGCAACGACACGGGCACCTTGCGGGCATCCATTTGTGCGCAGAACGACTCGACGTCGGGCAGGGTGCGTTCACCTATCCCCGAGACCGAGACGATCAATTTTCCAGACACACCCGCAGTCTGCCGATTCCAGGTGTCGGGACGGTGAAGGACACGCGGACGGCAGACGTATATCGGCCCCGGTCAGAGGCGCGGGACGGCCCCATTCGCGGCGTTACCGCCGGTGCGGCGCCGGGCACATACCCAGGCCGGCCAGCAAACACCGACCGGCGTCGGCGCCGATGAACGATTCGATATGCTAAGCAACGCTATGGAGAAGGCCCGTTCAGCAGCGGCCGACGCCCCGCCGGTCACCGCCCCCACCGCGCAGCCGGGCGCGCGTGTCTATCCGGACAGGTTGGACGCCGCCCTGCTGCGGATCTCCGGCGTGTGCATACTGGCAACGGTGATGGCGATCGTCGACGTCACCGTCGTCGCGGTCGCGCAACGCACGTTCATCGATCAGTTCGGTTCCTCGCAGGTCGTCGTCTCATGGACGATGACCGGGTACACGCTCGCGTTGGCAACGGTGATCCCACTCACCGGATGGGCCGCCGACAGGTTCGGCACCAAGCGGCTCTTCATCGGCTCGGTGCTGGCTTTTGCGCTAGGCTCACTGCTCTGCGCGGTGGCGTCAAGCATCTTGCAGCTCATCATCTTTCGCATGATGCAAGGCATCGGCGGCGGCATGCTCCTGCCCCTGGGATTCATGATTTTGACGCGCGAAGCGGGCCCCAGCCGGCTCGGCCGTCTGATGTCGATTCTCAGCATCCCCATGCTGCTCGCCCCGATCGCCGGGCCGATCCTGGGCGGCTGGCTCATCGGCACCTCCAGCTGGCGATGGATCTTCCTGATCAACCTGCCTATCGGGCTGATCACGGTGGTCCTGGCGGTGATCGTGTTCCCGAGGGATCACCCGGCGCGGTCGGAAACCTTCGACGCCATCGGCGTGTTGCTGCTCTCGCCCGGGTTGGCGACGTTCTTGTTCGCGGTGTCGTCCATCCCGGGCCGCGGAACCGTGGCCGATCGCCACGTGTTGATACCGGCGACTATCGGCCTGGCGTTGATCGCCGCGTTCGTCGTGCACGCCTGGCACCGCGCCGATCACCCGCTGATCGATCTGCGGCTCTTCCAGAACCCCGTGCTCACCCATGCCAATGTGACGATGCTGGTGTTCGCCGGCGCCTTTTTCGGCGCGGGCCTGCTGCTTCCGAGCTACTTCCAGCAGGTGCTGCACCAGACGCCGATGCAGGCCGGCGTGCGCATGATCCCCCAGGGGCTCGGGGCCATGCTGACCATGCGCCTGACCGGTCCGCTCGTTGATCGGCAAGGGCCGGGCAAGATCGTGCTCGTCGGCATCGCCCTGATCACCGCCGGCCTGGGCACCTTTGCCTTCGGCGTGGCCCGCCAGGCGAATTACGCCCCGACGCTGATCACCGGGCTCACGATCATGGGCCTGGGCATGGGTTGCACCATGATGCCGCTCTCCGTAGCGTCGGTGCAGGCGCTGGCCCCCCACCAAATCGCCCGCGGCACAACCCTGATCAGCGTAAGCCACCAGGTCGGCGGCTCGGTCGGAACCGCCCTGATGTCGATGATCCTGACCAACCAGTTCAACCGCAGCGAAAACGTCGCCGCAGCAAAGAAACTGGCGTCGCTACAGCAGAGGGCCGCCGCCAACGGGGTGCCGGTCAATCAGTCCGAGATACCGCCACAGGCACTTAGCCCCGGCTTCTCGGCCAATGTGCTGCATGACCTTTCCCACGCCTACGCGATGGTGTTCGCGATCGCGGTGGCGTTGGTGCTGTCCACCATCGTCCCGGCGCTGTTTCTGCCGAAGAAACCGGCCAGTCAAACGGCGGCCTGCGATTAGCCGTCGAACAGCATGGTCGCGATCCGCAGCACGGTGTCCATCGGATCGGCCCGCCTGACCGCAGCGTTGACCGCGTCGTTGAGCCACAGCATCGAAAACCCGTGCACCAGTGACCATGCCGCCAGCTGAGCGGCGGCACGGTCGGCCTGCGCGTTGGGGTCCCGCAACGTAGCGACTCCGCGGGAAAGTTCCGCCCCGGCGGCGGCCTCCGCGGCCGCCAGTTCGGTGTCGGCGGCGTCGAGCAGCGACCTGTCGAACATCACCTGATAGTGGCCGGGATGCTCGATGGCGAACCGCACGTAGGCCAGCGCCGCATCGGTGAAGGAGCCCCGGGCGTGGATCAGCGCCTCGGTCAGCAGCCGGAATCCCTGCGTGGCCAACGCGGTGAACAGCCCGCGCCGATCGGTGAAGTGGTGCGCGGGCGCGGCATGTGACACCCCCGCACTGCGGGCCAACTCGCGCAACGAGACCCCGTCCGCGCCGCGCTGGGCCACCAGGCGTGCGGCTTCGGCGAGGATCGCCGCGCGCAGATCACCGTGGTGGTAGTTGGAGCGGTTCATGGCGCCCAGCGTACCGCATATCTTGACAGTGACTAGATACCCGCCTACATTGACGGTACCGCCAAACTTGTCAGTGTCTAGATTGGAAAGATCGCAATGGTTCCATTGATCACCCTGCTCGTGGCCACCGTCGCCGCTCGGAGCATCGGCTGGCTCGGCGTCGGCTATGTGAACAGCTGGACCGCCGCGCTCGCCGTCGGGCTCGCGGTGATGTTCGTGTTGACCGGCATTTCGCACTTCGCGCTGCCGCTACGGCGCGACCTCATCGCGATCGTGCCGCCCCGGTTGCCCGCCCCCGGTCTGCTGGTGACCATCACCGGCCTGCTGGAGCTGCTGGGCGCGGCGGGCTTGCTGCTCCCCGCGATCCGGGTGGCGGCGGCCGTCTGCCTGGTGGTGCTGATGCTGGCCATGTTCCCGGCCAACGTCTACGCCGCCCGGATGCCCGATCCGCCCAAGTCGATGACGACGCGACTACCCCTGCGGACGGCCATCGAGGTCGTATTCCTGGCCGCGGCCGTAGCGGTCGCCGTCGGCAGCGGCCAGTAGCCACGCGTACTGGAATGCGGTTTCCTCCCAAGCCCTATAGCGACCACTGACGCCACCATGCCCGGCGTTCATCTGCGTCTTCAGCAGGATCGGAGCGCCGTCGGTGTCGGCGTGCCGCAATGCCGCAACCCACTTTGCGGGTTCCACGTAGTAGACCCTGGTGTCGTTGAGGGAGGTCATCGCCAGGATGGCCGGATACCGTTTGTCCCCCACATTCTCGTAGGGCGAATACGACTTCATATACCAGTAAACATGGCTGTCGCTCAACGGGTTTCCCCATTCGTCCCATTCGGTGACGGTCAGCGGCAGGGAGGGGTCGAGGATGGTGGTCAGCGGGTCGACAAACGGCACCTGCGCCAGGATTCCGGCGAAAAGCTCCGGCGCCAGGTTGGCCACCGCGCCCACCAACAAACCGCCGGCGCTGCCGCCCAGGGCCACCAGCTGCTGCGGCCCGGTCACGCCGGAGGCCACCAAATGCCTTGCCACCGCGACAAAGTCGGTGAAGGTGTTCCTCTTCTCCAACAGCTTGCCGTGCTCGTACCACAACCGGCCCATCTCACCGCCGCCGCGGACGTGGGCGATCACGAACGCCATGCCGCGGTCCAGCAACGACAACCGCGCGATGGAAAAGCTTGGATCGGTGCAGATCTCGTAGGCGCCATAGCCGTAAAGCAGCGCGGGCGCCGGGAACTCGATGTCGGCGCGGTGCACGATCGAGACCGGGACCCGGGTGCCGTCGTCGGCCAGCGCCCAATCGCGGCGTTCGACGTAATCGTCGGGCCGGTAGCCGCCGAGGACGGGCTGCTCGCGCAGCAAGGTCCGCTCACCGGTGCCAAAGTCGAGGTCGTAGATCTGCGCCGGGGTGACCAGCGACCCCGCCCTGATGCGCAGCTTCGGGGACTCCCAGTTGGGATTGCCGGCCAAACCGCACCACATCAGCTCGGAGTCGAACGAGATCTCGTCGGGTTCACCGTAGCCGCCGTCGGAGCCGATGGGCCACAACTGAATCCGGGGTAACGCGTCTCGGCGGTAGCTGACCACCAGATGGCCGGCAAAGGCATCCACGCCATCGAGCCGGACATCGTCGCGATGGGGAATCAGGGTGCGTTGCCGCGTCGGGTCACTGACCGGCGCCTCGCTGAGGACGAAGTTCACCGCACCGTCGTTGTGCAGGATCAAGAAACGGTCCTGCCCGTCGACCACCGCGTGCTCTACGGAGTACTCGACGCCTTCGCGGCGGGGCAGCACGACGGTGAACCGGGCGTCCGGGTCGGCCGAGTCGGCGTAGCGCATTTCGGTGGTGATCGACGAACCCGCGGCGATGAACACATATTTCTCACTTCGGGTGAGCCCGGCGCCCACCCAAAACCGTTCGTCGGGTTCGTGATACACCAGCTCCGCCGGCTCTGTCGAGCCGAGCCGATGGCGCCACACCTTGTCGGGACGGTGGGCCGGATCCAGGGTCAGGTAGTACACCGTACGGTTGTCGGCCGCCCAGGTGACTCCGGCCGCGATGTCGGCGATCTCGTCACCGAACAGCTCGCCGGTCCGTAAATCCTTGAACCGCAGGGTGTAGCGCTCGTCGCCGACGGTGTCGACGGAGTAGGCCAGCAGGTTCCCGTCCAGGCTGACCATCGCGGCCCCCAGCGCGAAGAATTCGTGGCCTTCGGCCTCGGCGTTCGAATCGAGCAGCACCTGCTCCCCCGGGATTTCGGTGTTCTCGTCCAGGAGCGGGGGGTTCCAGTCGTCGGGATCGGCTATCGGGCAACGGCACTGGACGCGATACTGCTTTCCTTCGAAGGTGCGGGCGTAGTACCACCAGTCGCCTTGACGCGTCGGTACCGAGAGATCCGTTTCCTTGGTGCGCGCCTTGATCTCGTCGAAGATCTGCTGCCGCAACGGTTCCAGACGGGCCGTCATCCGGTCGGCGTAGTCGTTCTCGGCCTCCAGGTAGGCGATGACTTCCGGGTCGGCCTTGTCCCGCAGCCATTCGTACGGGTCGACGAAGACGTCCCCGTGGTGCTCTCGCCGGCTCTCCACCCGCTTGGCTGTGGGCGGTGACGGTGCGTCGACGGAAGTCTCGGTCATGCGCCCGGACCGATCCAGTCGCCGAACCTCAGGCCGGAAATGCGTTCGTAGGCATTGATATAGCGATCGCGCGTGGCCTCGATGATGTCGTCGGGAAGCGGTGGCGGAGGTTGTGAGCCGTGTCGGTCCCAGCCGGACTCGGGGCTGGTCAGCCAGTTGCGGACGAACTGCTTGTCGAAACTGGTCTGGACCTCACCGGGCCGGTAACCGTCTGCCGGCCAGTAGCGCGACGAATCCGGGGTGAAGATCTCGTCGGCCAGCAGCAGGTTGCCGTCGCGGTCGGTGCCGAATTCGAACTTGGTGTCGGCGATGATGATTCCCTTCGTCAGGGCGTGGTCGGCGGCCTGGACATAGATCTGCAGGGTACGGTCGCGCAGTTGGTTGGCCCGCACTGCTCCCACCATCTCGATCACCCGGGCGAACGGGATGTTCTCATCGTGGTCCCCGAGCGCCGCCTTGGTCGCCGGGGTGAACAGCGGCGTGGCGAACCTGCTGGCTTCCACCAAACCCGGCGGCAGCGGGATGCCGCAGACCTTGCCGGTGGCCTGGTAGTCCAGCAGCCCCGAGCCGGTCAGGTAGCCGCGCGCCACGCATTCCACCGGAACCATCTCGAGTCGGCGCACCACCAGCGCGCGGCCCAGCACCTCGTCGGGGATGCGCGGGTCATCCGGCGGCCCGGCCAGGTGGTTGGGGGCCTCGACGAGGCCGAAAAAGAACACGCTCATCGCGGTCAGGATGCGGCCCTTGTCCGGGATGGTGCTGTCCAGCACGTAGTCGTAGGCCGAGATCCGGTCGGTCGCCACCAGCAGCAGGTGCTGGTCGTCGACGCGATAGATCTCCCGGACCTTGCCGCTGGCCAGATGCCGGTAGTCGGACAGTGCAGGACGCATCGGGTCAGCCTATCGGGCGTCGTAAGAGCGACGCGGCGCTGGGAGCTGTGCTGGTATGGCGCTATGACGTCGCCGACATCGCGAATTCTGCCCTATGCCACGACACCCGGCCGGCTGGCCGTCCAACTCTTCAGCGATTTCGCCATCGTGCTGTGGACGGCGATATGGCTGCTGGTCGGCACGGCCGTGTACGACGCCATCTCGGCCATCGCCGACGCCGGCCGGCAGGTCGAGAACGGGGCGAACGGGATCGCCGGCAATTTGGCCTCGGCAGGCCATGGCGCGCAGCACATTCCGGTGGTCGGCGATGCGGTCAGCAAGCCGCTCACGTCGGCCAGCGAGGCCGCCCTCGACATCGCCGGGGCCGGACACAGCCTGGACACCACGGCCAGCTGGCTCGCCATTCTGCTGGCGCTGAGCGTGGTCGCGGTGCCGCTCCTCATCGTGGACCTGCCATGGCTTTTCCTGCGGCTGCGGTTCTTCCGGCGCAAGTGGGCGGTCACCGGCCTCGCGGCGAGCCCGGCCGGCGAACAACTGCTGGCGCTGCGGGCGTTGACCAACCGCGCGCCGCGCAAGCTGGCCGCGATCAGCGCGGATCCGGTCGGCGGGTGGCGCCGCGAGGATCCCGTCACCATCCGGGCGCTGGCCGCGCTGGAGCTACGGTCGGCCGGCGTCAGAGTTCGGGCGGGCTGACACCAAGGCGCGCGACAAGCGCAGCAGCCCGGCGACCACCACAATCACCCACGCGGCCAACGCATCCCAGAAGAAAACCAGCGACACGGTGATCAGCGAACCGTGACCGATTTCGGCCGCCATGGCATAACTGGCCGCGGCGTACATGCCCAGCGGGAACACCAGCGCCCACCACACGCCGGCGAACCGCAGCAGGTCGGGCCCCTGCCTGATCCGGTGCAGGCCGAAGTAGATCAGCGGCGGTATCCACAAGGTGGCCGCCACCCAGGTCACGACGGTCAACGCCAGCACCGGCCCCGCCAGCCAGGCCGGAGCCACGCCGTGGATCTTGTCGCCGGCCAGCGTCGCAATCGCCAGGCCGCCCATCAAGATCCAGCTGTCGGGCTCAAAACCGTCACGATCCTGACGTTCGGTGACGGCGCGCCATAGGTTCAGCCACGTCATCAGGCCGTAGATACACAGGGCGGCCACCCAGACGGGCACCGCGACCCAGAGCCACCGGTGTTGGTGCCGCGCGACCGTCGCCGCCACGATCGCCAGTCCGGAGGTGCCCACGCTGGCAAGCTCCCAGGCCCCGTGTGCGCGGTCCCGCAGCGCCGCCCAGGGGCGTGCCGACATATTGCGCGCGGTGAGCACGATCAACAGCAGCCACGACGCGAGCGCCACCGCGCCGAGCAAGTTCAGCGCGACCCGCTGGGACGCCAGGCGGCTGTCCAGCACCGCGCACGCGGCGACAAACGTGAACAGTCGCAGGGTGACGTCGGGGTCACGCAAGTCCCAGGAAGCGATCGCTCTGGTGGCGAGGACCAGGACGACCAGGACCCCCAACGCGACGGTGGCCAGGACGCCCAATGTGTCGCTGATCGCGCGGTAGTGGTGGTCGCGCGCCACGATCGACAGGACTCCGGTCGCCATCACCGCGGCGAACGCGTCGGGTGACGGCTCGACATCGGCGAGCCTGATCCTCACTGGTCCTCGAGCAGCTCCACGACGAGGTGCCGGATGCCGGTATGCCGGTTGCTGCGAGTCCATTCGACGGGCCGGACCACCCGCACGGCTGCAAAGCGGGTCAGCAGTTCCTCGTAGAGGACGCGGAGTTCCAGCCTGGCCAGGTTGGCGCCCAGGCAATAGTGCACACCTTGACCGAATCCCAAGTGCGGGTTGGGTTTCCGTTCAATGTCAAACTCGTCTGCGCGGTCGAACACGCCGGCGTCGCGGTTGGCCGAACCCTCCCAGATCTGGACCTTCTGTCCGGCCTGGATCGGCTGCCCACCGAGGGTGACGTCGCGCGTGGCGGTGCGCCGCTTCGACGGTGACGGCGACGTCCACCGCACCATCTCTTCCACCGCCGTCGGAAGCACGCCGAAATCCCCGCGCAGCGCGCGCAATTGCTCCGGGTGCTCGGCCAGCGCCAGCAGGCCACCGGCGACGGCGTTGCGCGTGGTCTCCGCGCCGGCGCTGAACAGCAGGCTGAAGAACAGGTACAGCTCGAGGTCGGACAGGGCCGGCGCCGCGGCGTCACCAACAGTGGCGTTAGCCACGACCGACAGCATGTCGTCGGTCGGCTGGGCACGCTTCGACGCGATCAATTCCAGGCCGTAGGCATACATCCGCGACCCGGCCGCTGCATCTCTGTCTGAAGCCGAGAGCTGCGACAGCTGCGATAATCTGGCCTTGCGCGAGCCGCCGAAGTCAAACTGCGGCTCGATGGCCTCGAACAGCCAATGCCGTTCGGATTCCGGCACTCCCAGCAGGATGCAGATCATCTGCATCGGCAGCTCGGCGGCGATCTCCACCAGAAAGTCGAACGGTTCGCCCGGCACCACCGCATCCAGGAGCCGGCACGCCCGGGCCCGCAGATCGTCCTCGACGCGACGGATCATCCGCGGCGTCAGCCCGGAGCTGACGAGGCGGCGGATCTGAGAATGCCGCGGGTCGTCCATCATGTTGAGCACCTGGCCGGCGATCGCCAGGTCCTGCAACAGCGTTCCGCCGAACGGCCGCTCGCCCCCCGTCACCGAGGAGAACGTCGTCGGGTCCTTCAGCACCGCAAGCGTTTCCGCATAGGTGGCCACCGACCAGAAGCCCTCGCCGTCTGGCGTGTTGTCGGTCGGCTCGTGCCAGTACACCGGCGCCTCGCGCCGATGGACGGCGAATAGGTCGTGCGGAAATCCATTAGCGAAGTAGTCCAGATCGGTGAAGTCGATTCGCGAGAGCGCACCGGCGAGGGTCACAGGATGGCCCCCGGCGTGTACTTCGCCGCGTCCGGGTAGCGGCTCACCAACGCGTCCACGGCCGCGGTCACCTCGTCCACCTGGTCGGCGGCGGCGCCGGTGAACGCCTTCTTGTCGGCCAGCGCGGCGTCCAGGCCCGCTCGGTCCAGCGGCAGCCGCTCGTCGGCGGCCAACCGGTCCAGCAGGTCCGGCTCGGCGCCGCGTTCCCGCATGGCCAGCGCCGTGGCCACGGCGTGCTCGCGGATCACGTGGTGGGCGGCCTCGCGCCCCATGCCGGCGCGCACCGCGGCGATCAACACCTTGGTGGTGGCCAGGAACGGCAGGTAGCGATCCAGCTCGCGGGCGATAACCGCCGGGTAGGCGCCGAACTCGTCGAGCACCGTCAGAAACGTCTCGATCTGCCCGTCGATGGCAAAGAAGCTGTCGGGCAACGCGACTCGGCGCACCACGGAGCAGAACACGTCGCCCTCGTTCCACTGCGCGCCCGCCAGCTCGGCGCCCATGGAGGCGTAGCCGCGCAGCACCACCTGCAGGCCGTTGACCCGTTCGCAGCTGCGGGTGTTCATCTTGTGCGGCATCGCCGACGAGCCGACCTGTCCCTCAGCGAACCCTTCGGTGACCAGTTCGTGTCCGGCCATCAGCCGGATGGTGTGGGCCATCGACGACGGTCCGGCGCCAAGCTGCACCAGCGCCGAGATCACGTCATGGTCCAGCGAACGCGGGTAGATTTGCCCGACGCTGGTCAAAACCGTTGTGAAACCCAAGAATTCGGCCACGCGTCGCTCGAGTTCGGTCAGCTTGGCCGCGTCCCCGTCCAGCAGGTCCAGCATGTCCTGCGCCGTGCCCATGGGACCCTTGATGCCGCGCAACGGGTAGCGGTCGATCAGCTCGCGCAGTCTGGTCAACGCGACCATCGTCTCCTGGGCCGCCGAGGCGAACCGCTTGCCCAACGTCGTCGCCTGCGCGGCCACGTTGTGGCTGCGCCCGGCCATCACCAGATCGCGATAGGCCACCGCCCGCTCGGACAGCCGCGCCACCACCGCAACGCCATGAGCGAACACCAATTCCAGCGACCGCCGGATTTGCAGCTGCTCCACGTTCTCGGTGAGATCGCGGCTGGTCATCCCCTTGTGCACCTGCTCGTGGCCGGCCAGGGCATTGAATTCCTCGATGCGGGCCTTGACGTCGTGGCGCAGCACCCGTTCGCGGTCCGCGATCGAGGCCAGGTCGACATCGTCGAGCACCCGCTCGTAGTCGGCGATCGCCTCCGGCGGAACATCCACCCCGAGCTCGGCCTGCGCCCGCAGCACGGCCAGCCACAGCCGCCGCTCCGCGACGACCTTGGCCTCCGGCGACCAGATCGCGACCATCTCCGGGCTGGCGTACCGGGCGGCCAGCACGTTCGGAATGCTCACAAACACACAGCTTACGGTTTGCCGTGCTTTCGGCTTTTTCGCCGGGCGTAACGTCGTGGCGGAAATTCGGCCAGAAAATCGCCGTGGCGTTCCATGCGGTGAGGCGTCAGCGGCCCGCCTACCCTGTGGCGATGTACTTCGTCGGCGTCGACCTGGCCTGGGCCGGTCGCAAGCCGACCGGCGTCGCAGTGCTCGACTCCGACGGCCGCCTGGTGCACCTCGGCGCGGTGCGCGACGACGAGGCAGTGCTGGCCGCGTTGTCACCCTACGTGCAGGGCGATTGCCTGGTCGCGTTCGACGCGCCGCTCGTGGTGACCAATCCGACGGGCCAGCGGCCCGCCGAGGCGGCGCTCAACCGCGATTTCCGCCGCTTCGAAGCCGGCGCGCACCCGGCCAACACCGCCAAACCCGAGTTCGCCGACGCGCCGCGCGGGGCGCGGCTGGCCCTGGCGCTGGGCCTCGACATGGACCCACTCTCGTCGGCGGCACGACGCGCCATCGAGGTTTACCCGCACCCGGCAACCGTGGTGCTGTTCCGCCTGGCGCGCACGCTGAAGTACAAGGCCAAGCCCGGCCGCGACGTGGCCCGGCTCAGGTCGGAGCTGACGCTCCTGATGGACGGCATCGACAAGCTCGCACACGCGCCGGTGCCCTTAAACGTCGCCGGCGATGACTGGGCGCAGCTGCGCCGGCTCGTGGTCAGCGCGCAACGCAAGAGCGAGCTGCGCCGGGCCGAAGATCCGGTCGACGCCGTCGTCTGCGCCTATGTCGCGTTGTACGCGCAGCGTTGCCCGGCGGGCATCACGATCTACGGCGATTTCGCCACCGGGTACATCGTGACGCCTTCGTTGCCTCCCGAGCTGGGCCGCCCGTAGGACGGTCAGATCTGCACGGGTCGCGGGTCGATGGGGGCCAGCACGTCGATGATGTCGACGACCGTTCCCATCGCCGCGGCCCGCGCGTCGCCCCCCTCGACCAGGGCGGAGACCACGGCACCGTCGACCGCACAGACGAGGGTGCGCACCAGCTCGATGTGGACCGACCGGCCCGATCGCTCGATGGCCTCGGCCACGGCCTCGGCCCGTTGCCGCAGGCTGCGCCGCATGGTTTCGCGTAATGCGGGCAGCCGCGTGCAGGCGATGTGTCGCTCGTACCGCGATATCAGCTGCTCGACGAGCGACGGGTCGGACAGGTCTCCCACCAGCAGGTCGACCAGCACTTCGGCTGTGGTCTCGGGCCCGCGACGCCGCCGGGACAGCTCGTTGACCCTGGCCCGCAGCTGCGCTATTTCGATCATCCCGATGTGCTCGACGGCGCGGGCGATCAAATCGTCAAGAGACGAGAAGTAATACGTGGTGGAGGCCAACGGCAGGCCGGCCCGCCGGGCGACCGCCCGGTGACGCACGGCCTCGAACCCGCCTTCGGCAAGCAGCTCGGCGGCTGCGCTCACGAGCGCATACCGTCGACGTTCTCCCTTGGGAGTAACTGCTGCCGTCACGAGTAGACATCGTGCCAGCCAAAGTGGTACTGCATTGCCATTTCGGCCAAACGGCCCGCCAGACCAACATGGCATGATGGCCCGCATGCCCGACTTGAGCCGCCGCGCCCTGCTCGGTCTTGGCGCCTCGACGGCCGTCGGCGCTGCCGGCGCATACGCCCTAGACATGCTGCTCCAGCCGCGAACGTCCCACGCTGCGCCGGCGCCGACGGCCGGTCCCCAAGCGCCGCTGGCACCGGCGCCGACTGCACCGCTCGAGCCGGCGCCGTCGGCCCAGCCCGCACCCACCATGGTTACGGGATCCTTCGTGTCGGCGGCTCGCGGCGGCGTCTCGACCAACTGGGCGATCGCCCGGCCGCCCGGACAGACCAAGGCGCTGCGGCCCGTGATCGCGCTGCACGGCAAGGGCAGTGACGCGTCCACAGTCATGGCCGGCGGCGTCGAGCAGGGGCTGGCCCAGGCCGTCAACGCCGGCCTGCCGCCCTTTGCGGTGGTCGCCGTCGACGGCGGCGGGGGCTATTGGCACAAGAGGGCTTCGGGCGAGGACGCCGGCGCCATGGTGGTCAACGAGCTGATCCCGATGCTGGGCGGCCAGGGTCTGGACACTTCGCGGCTGGCGTTGTTGGGCTGGTCGATGGGCGGCTACGGCGCGTTGCTGATCGGAGGTCGGCTGGGACCCGCGCGCACCGCGGCGATTTGCGCGGTGAGCCCCGCGCTGTGGCTGTCGTCGGGGGCGGCCGCACCCGGTGCCTTCGACGGGTCCGACGACTTCGCAGCGAACTCGGTGTTCGGGATGCCGGCGCTGGCGTCGATCCCGATTCGGGTGGATTGCGGCGACAGCGACCCGTTTTACGGGGCGACCAAGCAATTCATCGCTCAGCTGCCGAACCCGCCCGCGGGCGGTTTTTCGCCCGGCGGGCACAACGGGGAGTTCTGGAGCTCACAGCTGCCTGCCGAGCTGACGTGGATGGCGCCGCTGCTGACGGCGTAGCCGGTTGCGGTGGCGAGCGTAACGCCACGGCGGGAAATCACGCCGAAAATCGCCGCAGCGTTACGCTCGCGGACGTGACCACACCGTTCGGTTGGGACTTCCCCTACGCTTGGCCGCGCAAGCCGGTTCTGGCCGCGAACGCGGTGTGCACGTCCCAGCCACTGGCCGGGCAGGCGGGACTGCGGATGCTCGCCGAGGGAGGCAGCGCGGTGGACGCGGCGATCGCCACCGCCATCACGCTCACCCTCGTCGAACCGGTGTCCAACGGCATCGGCTCGGACGCTTTCGCCATCGTGTGGGACGGCGTGCGACTGCACGGACTGAATGCATCCGGCCGCTCCCCCGCGGGCTGGACCCCAGAGTACTTCGGCGGCAACGCCGTTCCCGCGCTCGGCTGGAATTCGGTGACCGTGCCCGGGGCCGTGTCGGCATGGGCCGAGCTGCACGCCAAGTTCGGCAAACTTCCGTTTGCGAAGCTCTTCGAGCCCGCGATCGCCTACGGCCGCGACGGCTTTCTGGTTTCGCCGACGGTGGCGAAGCAATGGGCGGCGAACATGCCGCTGGTCAAGGACCAGCCCGGTTTCGCCGAGGCATTCCTGCCCGGCGGCCGAGCGCCCAAACCCGGTGAGCTGTTTCGGTTTCCCGATCATGCCGCCACATTGGAGCGAGTCGCGGCCACTCACGGCGAGGCTTTCTACCGTGGCGAGCTGGCCGCCAAATTGGAGGCCCACGCGCTGGCCAACGGCGCCGTCATGCGCGCCAGCGACCTTGCTGCCCACCGCGCCGATTGGGTGGGCACGATCCACGCCGACTACCGCGGTTACACGGTGCACGAAATACCGCCCAACGGCCAGGGCATCGTAGCCCTCATCGCCCTCGGAATCCTGGAACATTTCGACATGGCCTCTATGCCAGCCGATTCCGCCGACAACGTACACCTGCAGATCGAGGCGGTGAAGCTGGCGTTCGCCGACGCGCAGGCCTATGTCGCCGACGTCGACCACATGACGCTGGCCCCGGAACGCTTGCTGGACAAGGAATACCTGCGGCAGCGGGCGAGCCTGATCGACCGCAAGCGAGCCAAGCCGGCGTTCGCGGGCACCCCGAACGGGGGAACCGTGTATCTGACCGCCGCCGACGCCGCGGGCGTGATGGTATCGATGATCCAGTCCAACTACATGGATTTCGGATCCGGCGTCGTGGTGACCGGCACCGGGATCTCGCTGCAAAACCGGGGCGCTAATTTCACTGTGGCAGAAGGTCATCCGAATCGGGTCGGGCCTAACAAGCGTCCTTACCACACAATCATCCCGGGCTTCGTCACCAAGGACGGCGACCCGGTGATGAGCTTCGGGGTGATGGGCGGGTTCATGCAGCCCCAGGGCCACGTGCAGGTGATGGTGCGCATCGCCGACCACGGGCAGAATCCGCAGGCAGCGTGCGACGGGCCGCGGTTCAGGTGGGTAAAGGGCACGCAGGTCTGCTGCGAGAAAGCAGGTTTCCCGCCTGCGACGCTGGAAGAGCTGCAGCGGCGCGGACATGACCTGGTTATCGTCGACAACTACATCCAATTCGGCAGCTGTCAGGCGATCTGGCGCCTCGACGACGGCTACCTTGCGGTGAGCGATCCACGCCGCGACGGTCAGGCCGCGGGTTTCTAGACGCTGACCTTGCCCTCCGCCGCGGCCAGGGCGATGTCGCTACGAAAGTGGCTGCCGGGCAGCTTGATTGAGCTCAGGATGTCGTACGCCTTCGCGCGCGCCGCCGCCAGGTCGGCGCCGGTGCCCACCACCGACAGCACCCGCCCGCCCGACGAGACGATGGTGCCGTCGTCGCGCCGCGCCGTTCCGGCGTGCAGCACCCCGTCGGCTTCGGAACCCGCGACGAGGTCGCCGACGCGCGGCCGGCCGGGATAGTTCTCGGCGGCCAGCACCACCGTCACGGCGGCACCGTCGCGCCAACGGAGCTCACCGAAATCGGCCAACGTGCCGGTGCCGGCGGCGTAAAGGAGCTGGGCGAGCGGTGAGTCCAGCAGGGCCAGCACGGCCTGAGTCTCGGGATCGCCGAAGCGGCAATTGAATTCGACCACCGCGGGCCCGTTCCTGGTGATAGCCAACCCGACGTACAGCAACCCGGAAAAGGGACTGCCCCGCCGAACCAGTTCGGCGGCAACGGGTTCGACGATCTGGCTGACCATTTCCCGGTACACGTCGTCGGGCAGCCAGGCCAGCGGCGCATAGGCGCCCATGCCGCCGGTATTGGGTCCGGTATCACCGTCACCGACCCGCTTGAAGTCTTGCGCCGGCACCAGTGGCACCACGGTGTCGCCGTCGACGACGCAGAACAGCGACACCTCCGGGCCGTCGAGAAAAGACTCCAGCAGCACCGGGTGGCCCGCGTCGAGCAGCCCGGCGGCGTGGACGCGCGCCGCGTCGCGATCCGGCGTCACCACCACGCCCTTGCCTGCGGCCAGGCGGTCGTCCTTGACCACCCAGGCCGGGTCGCCGGCCGGCGGCCCGAACCGGTCCAGGGCGACATCCAACTTCGCTGGATTGTCGACGATTTCGCTGGCCGCCGTCCGCACGCCGGCCGCGGCCATGACCTCTTTGGCGAACGCCTTGGAGCCTTCGATGCGGGCGGCGTCCTTGCTGGGCCCGAAGCACACCAGGCCGGCGGCGCGCACGGCGTCGGCCACGCCCAGCACGAGCGGCACCTCGGGACCGATGACCACCATGTCGGCGCGCACCTCGCGCGCCAACGTGACCACGTCCTCGCCGGAGGTGATGTCGACGTCGTGTTGCTCGGCCAGCCGCGCGGTGCCGGCGTTGCCGGGCGCGATGGCCAGCCCGGTGACCTGCGGGTCTTTGCTGAGCGCGAGCAGCAGCGCATGTTCACGGGCTCCGGAACCGATCACCAGGACGCGCACGAAACGTCAGACTAGCTCAGACGTTCAGACGATTCGTTCCAGCAGTCTTTTCAGCTCTTTCTGCTGGCCGACGGTGAGGCGCCCGAGACGCTTGTCGAACTCCGCCGACAGCAGCGCGAGGCCGTCGGCGGCGACTTTGCGCCCGGCCGGGGTGAGCAGGAGTCGATGGCGCCGCAGATCTGTCGGATCGATCTCGCGGCGCACGAACCCCGCCGCCTCAAGTCGTTTCAGATAAACCGTCACCGTCGGCTTAGGCATGCTCAGCGTCGTGGCCAGTTCGGCCGGGAAGGGATGCTCATCGATCTCGGCGAGCAGGAATAGCTCTTTGGACTCGAGCCCGAGCGCGCAGATTTCGCTCTCGGCGCAGGAGATGACCGATAGCAGCACCCTGTAGTTCAACGACCAGATCTTGGCCGCATCGACAGTGGACACGACTTGTCCGATCGTTTAGTTATAAACTAGTTTAGTTCTGAACATACCCATCTTTTGAACAATCTATCAGAAAGGGTCGCCATGCCCCTGGATCAATACGTGACGCTGGGACGGTCCGGCTTACGCGTCAGCCCCCTGTGCCTGGGAGCGATGACCTTCGGTGAGGACCTCGGCTGGGGCACTAGTGTGGAGGAGTCGCAACAGATCATCGATCGATACGTCGCACTCGGCGGCAATTTCATCGACACCGCCAACTTCTACACTCGCAGCCACTCCGAGAAGATCATCGGCGATCACATAGGTCGGCACCCCGCCCGCCGCGATCGCTTGGTGATCGCGACCAAGTTCAGCGGCAACCTGTATCCGGGTGACCCCAACGGAGGGGGCTCGGGTCGCAAATCGCTGATCAACGCGTGCGAGAACTCGCTGCGGCGGTTGCAGACCGATTACATCGACCTGTACTGGCTCCACATCTGGGACGCGAATACTCCCATTGACGAGACGATGGCCGCACTCGACGACCTCGTCCGGGCTGGCAAGGTGCGCTACATCGGCGTTTCCGACACCCCGGCGTGGAAAATCGCCCAAGCCAACCTGATTGCCCGTTTCCGCGGCTGGTCGGCATTCGTGGGGTTGCAAGTTGAATACTCGCTGCTCGAAAGGGATGTCGAACAGGAACTCGTCCCGATGGCTTCGGAATTCGGCCTGGGCATCACACCGTGGTCGCCGTTGAAGAGCGGCGTGCTCAGCGGCAAGTACACCCGGCGAAATGCCGGGCAGCACAAAGCCGATCGCGGCGCGCTCGTCGACAGCTTCCTCACCGAGGAGACCTACGCTGTCATCGACGAACTCGAGGTCATCGCCAAAGCGCACGAGACAAACGTTGCCAGTGTGGCGCTGGCGTGGGTTCACGCCCAGCCCGCCGTCTCGTCGATCATCATCGGGGCACGCCGGCTCTCGCAGCTCGAGGACAATGTCCGCGCCGTCGATGTGAACCTCACCGCCGACGAACTGGCCCGGCTCGACGCATTGACCAAGCCGACTTTCGGCTTCCCGCACAACATGCTGGAAATGGCCCCGGGCATGATCAACGGCGGGGCGACGGTTAACGGCGTCTTCGCGCCAACCTCCGAATATGTGATGCCCGAAGGCGGCCAGCCGCACTGAGACGTCGCGCATCCGAACCAACCAGGATCGCCTCGGCCATACACTTGACAGCTAGGTGTATGGTCGAGGCGAGGGTGTGTTTCAGCTCACCCGGGGAGGTAATCGCGCATGACCACAACACCGAGCGTCTGCCCATTCGGCTCCGGTTTCGACTTCACCGATCCCGATGTACTCCACCGTGGGGTGCCCATAACCGAGTTCGCCGAACTCCGCAAGACCGCGCCGATCTGGTGGAATGAGCAGCCGCCAGGCGCCAGTGTCTTTGACGACGGCGGGTATTGGGTGATCAGCAGGCATCAAGACATCAAGGAGATCTCCCGGGACAACGAGGTGTGGTCGACGAACGCTAAGGGCGTCGTGATGCGATTCCCCGACGGGATGACGGCCGAGCAGCTGGAGCTCACCAAGGCGCTGTTGATAAATCATGATCCGCCCGAGCACACTCGGCTGCGCAAGCTGGTCTCTCGGCTCTTCACACCACGATCGGTAGCCTCGCTCGAGCAGAAGCTCGCGTCCGCCGCCCACGACATCGTCCGTGCCGCGGCCGAGAAGGACACCGGCAACTTCGTCGACGACATCGCCATGAAGCTTCCCCTGCTGGCGATCGCGGATCTGATCGGGGTTCCGGAAGCCGACCGCGAGCGGCTGTTCGCCTGGACGAACGCCGTGATGAATGCCGACGATCCGGATTTCGACAGCGATCCCACCACGGCCAATGCCGAGCTGATGGGCTACGCCTACAACATGGCCGACGATCGCCGCCGCTGTCCGGCCGACGATATCGTCACCAAGCTGGTGCAGGCCGACATCGACGGCGAATCGCTGGGCGAGACCGAGTTCGCGTTCTTCGTCATCCTGCTTGCCGTCGCGGGCAACGAGACCACCCGCAACGCTATGACGCACGGAATCAACGCATTTTCCGAGCATCCCGACCAGTGGGAGCTTTACAAGCGCGAGCGCCCGGAGACCGCCGTCGACGAGATCGTCCGCTGGGCGACGCCAGTGCACTGTTTCCAGCGGACCGCCCGCAAGGATGTCGAGCTCGGCGGTGTCGCGATCCGAGAAGGCCAGCGGGTCGGTCTGTTCTACAGCTCGGCCAACTTCGACGAAGACGTCTTCGACCGACCGTTCGAATTCAACGTCTTGCGCAATCCCAATCCGCACCTGGCATTCGGCGGAAACGGCGCCCACTACTGCATTGGCGCCAACCTGGCGCGCATGGAGATCAAACTGATCTTCAACGAAATCGCCGACCAACTACCGAGGATCTCCGCGATAGCGAAACCCCAGCGGCTTCGGTCGGGATGGATCAACGGCATCAAAGATCTGCAAGTCGCCTACCACGGGTAGCCGCCGCATAGGATTCCGGCGTGCGCACCCACGGATGGGCGGGCGCCGCGCCCGCCACCGACGAGGAGGCCGTCGCCCGTATCTTGGCCGCGGCCAGCCAGGCCATCGACAGCCGCGGCGGCGACTTCAGCATCGCCGACGTGGCGCGCGCGCTCGGTGTCACGCGGCAGACCATTTACCGGTACTTCCCCAGCACCGACGCTTTGCTGGTCACTGCGGCCACCCAGGCGGCGACCGGCTTCCTCGATCGGTTGGCTGCGCACTTGTCGGGCATCACCGATCCCGCGGAAGCGGTCACCGAAGGAATCGCCACCGCGCTGGAGTGGCTACCCGCGGACAAACACATCGGTCTACTGCTGGCCCGAGATCGCGCCAACGCATTCACCGCGGACGTCACCTCGGAGGTGGCCCTGGGATTCGCCGCCGCGATGTTGCGACGCTTCGACGTCGATTGGGGCGCAGCCGGTTTGACCGATGACGACTTGACCGAGCTCGGCGAGCACCTGCTACGGATCATCCAGTCGTTCGTGATCGACCCCGGGCGCCCGCCCCGGCAGGGTGTCGAGCTGCGGCGATATCTGCGCCGCTGGGTCGGCCTCACGGTCGCGAAGGAGCAGCCACGAGGGGAAGACCCGTCGAACACCGCCGGAGGCTAGCCCCGGTCCTTGCCCGTGTGCATCTTGACCGCGGCATCGACGTTGGCCTTCTTGTCCTCGCCGGCGCCTTTCGCCGCGGCCTTCTTGCGCTTCGCCATGACGGCACCGACCGCGCCGTTGAACGCTGACCCGAGGGGAAACCCGAGATAGTGCGTGAGGAAGACCGCCATCTCCTTGAGTTCATCCTCGGTGAGTTCCTCGTTGAGCAGCGCGGCGTTGATCTGAATTTCGGCCAGATCGCGACTTCCCAGGGCGGTCACGGCCGTCAGCGTCATGATGCGTTTGTCGCGCATCGACAATCCCGGTCGGGTCCAGATGCTGCCGAACAGGTGGTCGACGGTCAGATCGAAGTACGCGTCGCCCTCGATGTTGGGCATCTCCCAGCCATAGACCTCGTTCATCTTCTCGAGGCCCTTGCGGCGCAATTCGTCCATCATGTCTCTTTCTGTGCGTGTGGTACTCCCAGGCCGGCCGCCAGCCGCTGCAACGCCACCTCGGCGAGCGGCAGGTCGACCGCTACGGCCTCGCCGAGAGCCAGCGCCAGGCTGAGATCCTTCTCCCCCAGCCCGCGGGTGTGCAGGAACGGCTGGTACAGAAAGTGGTCGGGCTCAAGGTCTTTCATATCGTCGCGCACCATTATCGCTCCCGGGCCACCCGTCAGCGCATCAGTGTGCCGTACCACTCGGCCCAGCGCTTGCAGGTCCAGCCCTGCCGCATCGGCCAGTTTCATGGCCTCGCACGCCGCGACGTAGGAGGTGAAGGTCAACATGTTGCGGGCCAGCTTCATTCGCGTCCCCGCGCCCGGCTCACCGGCATGGATAACCATGGATGCCCACTGCTTGAACGCCGGCTTGGCCCGCTCGTAAACTTCGCGCTCGGCGCCCACCATGACGGCGAGCTCACCCTTGTCTGCCGCACCCCCGCCGCCGCTGACCGGCGCGTCGACGACATGGATCTGTCGCTCTTTCAGTTCGGCGGCCAGCTCGACTGCGGTGGTGTCGCTGATGGTCGAGTGGATCGCGATGATGGTGCCGGGCTTGGCGTGGGCGGCGAGCTCGCCGACGACCTCGCGCACCTGCGCGTCGTCGAGCACGGTGACGCTGATGAGATCGGCACCGGCAACGTCGGTGACGCTGTCGGCTAGCGTCGCACCGGCTTCGGCCAGCGGTGTCATCGCCTCGGCTCGGACGTCGTAGACGATCACCCCGCCCGGCCAGTCGACCAGCCGTTTGGCCATCGGCGCGCCCATTTTGCCGAGGCCGATGTACCCGAGCTTCATGTCTGTCATGAGCGGATTATCTGCCCGCCGTCGACGTTGAAGATCTGCCCGGTGATCCAAGACGCCTCGTCGGACAGCAGGAACAGGCACATCCCGACCAGGTCCTCCGGAGTTCCCATGCGGGACAAGGGAAGACCCTTGACGATGTCGCTGACGATCTCTTGGGGGGTGGTGGTGCGGTTGGCCTCGGTGTCGATGGGGCCGGGCGCGATCGCGTTGATCCGGATCTTCTGGCCGCCCAGTTCGCGGGAGAGCTGTTGGGTGAGGCCGTTGATGCCGACCTTCGCCAGGCCGTAGAAGTTCGAGTACAGCCACGCGGCGGTGGAGGACTGGTTGACGATCGCTCCGCCACCGCGTTTGGCCATCTTCTTGTAGACCGCACGCGTGCACCAGAGCGCGCCGTCGAGGTTCACGCTCATGAACCTCTTGTAGTAGTCGGGGTCGACGGTGAGCAGGAAGTCCAACTTCATGCCCCCGAAGATCGCGGCGTTGTTCACGAGGTAGTCGATGCCGCCGAACTCGGCCAGCGTGCGGTCGGCCATCGCCTTGGCCGACGCCGGGTCGGAAACATCGACCGGAACGGCCAGCGCCGTGCCGCCGTCGGCGACGATCTGCTTCGCCACGCCCTCGGCGGCCTCGGCCTTGATGTCGGCGACCACCACCGCGGCGCCCTCACGGGCCAGCGCCTCGGCGTACGCCTGCCCGATGCCTCCCCCGGACCCGGTGACGATGGCGACTTTGTTCTCGAATCGCATGCTTTCGAACTCCTCTAGTTGACCGCTGTCGCAATGGTCTTGATTTCCAGGTACTCCTCGAAGCCAGCCACACCCATCTCGCGGCCGTTTCCGGATTGCTTGTACCCGCCGAACGGTGCGTCGGCGGAGTACCAGACGCCGCCATTGACGTTGATCGTGCCCGCGCGGACCCGCGCGGCAACCCTCGCCGCCCTATCCGGGTCGGCGCCGAACACGGTGCCCGACAACCCATATGGCGAGTCGTTGGCAATGCGCACGGCGTCGTCGTCGCCGTCGTGCGGAATCACGGTCAAGACGGGGCCGAAGATCTCTTCGCGGGCGCAGCGGGCGTCGTTGCCCAGCCCCGCTATCACGGTGGGCTCGATGAAGAACCCGGCCTCACGGTCGGCCGGCCGGCCTCCCCCGCAGGCGAACGTCCCGCCCTCGGCGATCGCCGAGTCGAGATAGCCCAGTATCCGGTCGCGTTGGCGGGCCGAAATCACTGGCCCGCAGATGGTTCCGGGGTCGGTGGGGTCGCCGGCCTTGATGCCTCCCATCGTTGCCGCCGCGATGGCGACCGCTTCGTCATACCGCGCCCGCGGCACCACCAGCCGGGTGGTGATGGCGCATCCCTGCCCGGCGTGCATGCACACCGAGAACCCCGCCACGCCCACTGCACCGCCCAAGTCGGCGTCGTCGAGCACGATGAACGCCGACTTGCCGCCCAGCTCGAGGAAGACTTTCTTGATCGTGGCGGCGCCGTCGGCCATCACGCTGCGGCCGGTGGCGGTCGACCCGGTGAACGAAATCATGTCCACCCGAGGGTCTTTGGCCAACAGCGCACCCACGCCGTGGTCGCTGGACGTGACGATGTTGATGACGCCGGGCGGAAAGTCGGTGTGCTCGGCGATGAGTTCCCCCAGCACCGCGGCGCACCAGGGGGTGTCCGGGGCGGGCTTCAGCACGACGGTGTTTCCGGCGGCCAGGGCGGGGCCGATCTTGGCGAGGTTGATCTGGTGGGGAAAGTTCCACGGGGTGATGGCGCCGACGACACCGACGGCCTCGCGCGCGATGGTGCGCCGGGTGGCGATGCCCATTGGCGACGCCTCGCCGAGATCCCGGCTGTACTCGTAGGATTCGGCGGTATCCGCCGCGAATGCCAGGTCGTTGACCGGGACTTCCAGCTGTGCGATCGCGGTGAGCATCCGCGGCGCGCCGACTTCGGCGATGGTCAACTCGCGCAGCTCTTCGAGGTGCGACTGCATCGCTTCGCGCAACTGCCGCACGCACCGCACCCGCAATTCGGTGTTGCGGGACCAGTCCGTGTCGTCGAAGGCGCGCCGCGCGGCATCGATGGCGCGGCCCATGTCGCCGGCGTCCGCGTCGGCGGCCACCCCCAGCACTTCCTCGGTAGCCGGATTGATCGTCGGGAAGGTCCCCGCGCTTCCCGGAGATAGCTTGCCGTCAATGAACAGTGCGCTCGCGCCGTCGGCCAGCAGCGTTGTTTGGGCCATTTCGCTCCCACCTTTGGGATGACAGGAAAACAGTCGAATGGACAGTTGTCCGATATTGTCCCTTCGAACCATAGCCGTGGGCCGGGCACGGGTGCAAGAGCCGATACCGCCAGGGGCCCGATGTCCGCCACAAATACGCAGTTCACTGGCATATTTACGGACCGGCCTTGCTTCGTGCCCGCCGCGTCCGATAACGTGGACACGTGTCCAGCGATGCACTGGCTACGGTCGCATCCCACGCCGAGCGCCAGACCGGAGCGACCTTGCGCAACCGCCGCCAGGAGGAGACCTTCCGCAAGGTCCTGGCCGCCGGCATCGAAACGCTGCGCGAGAAGTCCTACGCCGACCTGACGGTGCGCGCGGTAGCGGCCCGCGCCAAGGTGGCTCCTGCCACCGCCTACACCTACTTCTCGTCGAAGAACCACTTGATCGCCGAGGTGTACCTCGACCTGGTGCGGCAGGTCCCCTACTTCACCGACGTGAACGATCCGATGGCGGTCCGGGTAGAGCAGACGTTGCGCCACCTGGCGTTGGTGGTCGCCGACGAGCCCGAGGTGGGCGCGGCGTGCACGACGGCGTTGCTGTCCGGCGGCACCGATCCCGCGGTGCGCGCCGCGCGCGACCGGATCGGCGCCGAGATCCACCGCCGCATCGCGTCCGCGATCGGGCCCGGCGCCAACCCTGCCACCGTCTCCGCGCTCGAGATGGCCTTCTTCGGCGCGCTGGTGCAGGCCGGCAGCGGCCAGTTCACCTACCGCGAAATCGCCGACCGGATCGCCTTCGTGGTGAACCTCGTCCTGGCCGGCGCCGACCAGCCAGGGGGCGATGGATGACCGTGCACGTCGGGGACCACGAGTTGGTCCTGGATCCCTACGACTACAACTTCCACGAGGATCCCTACCCGTACTACAAGCGGCTGCGCGACGAAGCCCCGCTATACCGCAACGACGAGCTGAAGTTCTGGGCGTTGTCGCGGCACCAGGACGTGCTGCACGGCTTCCGCAACAGCACCACGCTGTCCAACAAGTACGGCGTCTCGCTGGACCCGGCGTCGCGCGGTCCGCATGCCAGCAAGACGATGTCGTTTCTGGCGATGGACGATCCGGCCCACCTGCGCCTGCGCACGCTGGTCTCAAAAGGTTTCACGCCGAGGCGCATTCGTGAACTCGAGCCGCGCGTCACCGAGATCGCGACACAGCACCTCGACGCGATGCTGGAAAGGGCTGGGTCTTCAGCGGACGGCGCTGACGACTTTGTCGACTATGTCGACGAATTCGCCGGGAAGCTGCCCATGGATGTCATTTCCGAGCTGATGGGTGTTCCCGAGCCGGATCGAGTTCAGGTCCGGGCCTGGGCCGACGGGGTGATGCACCGCGACGAGGGTGTTACCGACGTGCCGCCGGAGGCGGTCGAGGCCTCCATCAACTTGATCGTCTACTACCAGGGGATGGTGGCCGAGCGGCGCAAGAAACCCACCGACGATCTGACCACCGCGCTGCTTCAGGCCGAGATCGACGGCGACCGGCTCACCGACGACGAAATCCTCGGTTTCATGTTCCTGATGGTGATCGCGGGCAACGAGACCACCACCAAACTCCTTGCCAACGCCGCGTTTTGGGGGCACAAGAATCCCGATCAGCTGGCCCCGGTCTACGCCGACCTGTCCCGGGTGCCGCTGTGGGTCGAGGAGACCCTGCGCTACGACACCTCCAGCCAGATCCTGGCCCGCACCGTGTCCGCGGGGCTCACCCTCTACGACACCACAATCCCCGAGGGCGACGTGCTGCTGCTGCTGCCGGGGTCGGCCCATCGCGACGAGCGGGTGTTCGACAATCCCGACGACTATCTGATCGGGCGCGAAATCGGGCCCAAGCTATTGAGTTTCGGTAGCGGCGCACACTTTTGCCTGGGCGCGCATTTGGCCCGGATGGAAGCCAGGGTTGCGCTCACCGAGTTGTTCAAGCGAATCCGCGGATATGAGGTCGACGAGGCCAACGCCGTCCGCGTCCACTCCAGCAATGTCCGCGGATTCGCTCACCTACCCATGCGCGTGGAGGTCCGCTGAATGCCCCGCTTTGACCCCTTGCCCGAACGTCGACCGGCGATCGTGGCCGGCGCCTCCTCCGGCATCGGAGAGGCCACCGCGATCGAGCTCGCGGCGCACGGCTTCCCGGTCGCCCTGGGTGCCCGCCGGGTCGAGAAGCTCAACGACATCGTCGGGAAGATCAACGCCGATGGCGGCGAGGCGGTCGGATTCCACTTGGACGTCACCGACCCGAACTCGGTGAAATCTTTTGTCGCACAGTCAGTCGCCGCGCTCGGCGACATCGAGGTGCTGGTGGCCGGCGCCGGCGACACCTACTTTGGCAAGCTCGCCGAGATCACCACCGACGAGTTCGAATCACAGCTGCAGATCCACCTCGTCGGCGCCAACCGGTTGGCCGCCGCGGTGCTGCCCGGCATGCTCGACCGGCAGCGCGGTGACCTGATCTTCGTGGGATCCGATGTGGCCCTGCGCCAGCGGCCGCACATGGGCGCCTACGGCGCGGCCAAGGCCGCACTGGTCGCGATGGTCACCAACTTCCAAATGGAGCTCGAGGGCACCGGCGTGCGTGCCTCGATCGTGCACCCCGGACCCACGAAGACAGCCATGGGCTGGAGCCTGCCGGCGGACAAGATCGGACCCGCCCTGGAGGACTGGGCCAAGTGGGGACAGGCCCGCCACGACTACTTCCTCCGCGCGGCGGACCTGGCTCGAGCCATCACCTTCGTCGCCGAGACACCCCGCGGGGGCTTTATCGCCAACATGGAGCTTCAACCCGAAGCACCGTTGGCCGACAAGAAAGACCGCCAGAAGCTCGCGCTCGGGGAAGAAGGGATCCCAGGACAGTGACCTCTTCGCGAACCGACGATGCGGCGCGAGGCACGCGCGCCGAGGAGGAGTGAGCAAATGACTCCGCGAACCGACGATGCGGCGCGAGGCACGCGCGCTGAGGAGGAGTGAGCAGATGACCACAGCTATCGTGCCGCGGGTTTCCGGTGGCGAAGAAGAGCACGGCCACCTCGAGGAATTCCGCACCGACCCAATCGGTTTGATGAAGCGCGTCCGCGAGGAATGCGGCGACGTCGGCTGGTTCCAACTGGTCGACAAGCACGTCATCCTGCTGTCCGGCGCCGGCGCGAACGAATTCTTCTTCCGCTCCGCGGACGAGGATTTGGACCAGGCCGAGGCGTACCCGTTCATGACGCCGATCTTCGGCCAGGGCGTGGTGTTCGACGCCAGCCCCGAGCGGCGCAAGGAGATGCTGCACAACTCGGCGCTGCGCGGCGAGCAGATGAAGGGCCACGCCACCACCATCGAGGGCGAAGTCAAGAAGATGATCGCCAACTGGGGCGACGAGGGCGAGATCGAGCTGCTCGACTTCTTCTCCGAGCTGACCATCTACACCTCGACGGCCTGCCTGATCGGGCTGAAATTTCGCGAGCAGCTCGACCACCGGTTCGCCGAGTACTACCACGAGCTAGAACGTGGCACCGACCCGCTGTGCTACGTCGATCCCTACCTGCCGATCGAGAGCTTTCAGCGCCGAGACGAGGCCCGCGTCAAGCTGGTTGCGCTGGTGCAGGAGATCATGAACCACCGGCTGGCCAATCCGCCGAAGGACAAGGCAGACCGCGACATGCTCGACGTGCTGGTCTCGATCAAGGATGACGACGGTAATCCGCGTTTCTCGGCCGACGAGGTCACCGGCATGTTCATCTCGCTGATGTTCGCGGGGCACCACACCAGCTCGGGAACCTCGGCGTGGACGCTGATCGAGTTGATCCGCCATCCCGAGGTCTACGCCGAGGTGCTGGCAGAGCTCGAGGAGCTGTACGCCGACGGCCAGGAGGTGAGTTTCCATGCGTTGCGGTCGATTCCGAAACTGGACAACGTGGTCAAGGAAACCCTGCGCCTGCATCCGCCGCTGATCATCCTGATGCGGGTCGCCAAGGGCGAGTTCGAGGTCGAGGGCTTCCCCATCCACGCCGGTGACTACGTCGCGGCCTCCCCGGCGATCTCGAACCGAATCCCCGCGGACTTCCCCGACCCGGACGCGTTCAAGCCCGATCGCTACAACAAGCCCGAGCAGGCCGACATCGTCAACCGGTGGACATGGATTCCGTTCGGCGCGGGGCGGCACCGCTGCGTCGGGGCCGCCTTCGCCCAGATGCAGATCAAGGCGATCTTCTCGGTTCTGTTGCGCGAGTACGAGTTCGAGATGGCGCAGCCGGCGGACAGCTACCACAACGACCACTCCAAGATGGTCGTGCAGCTTGCCCGGCCGGCCAAGGTGCGCTACCGCAAGCGCAATGCGTAAGGAGTAAGTCCTATGGGCGGATTCAGGATCGAAGCGGATCTGGATTTGTGTCAGGGCCACGCCATGTGCGAACTGGAGGCGCCCGATTACTTCCGGGTGCCCAAACGGGGCAAGGTCGAAATCGTCGACCCCGAGCCGCAAGAGGACGCCCGCGACGAAGTGGAGCGCGCGGTCGATATGTGCCCGACACATGCACTGTCCATCAAAGAGAAAGAAGACTGACCCATGAATTCACCGGCGTCATTCCCGCGTGAGGAACTCGACGAGTGGGTGCAATCCTGGCTGCGGGCCAACAAGGACTGCGAGAAGGCGGGCGACTGGCGGCCGCTGGCCGGCTTCTACGCCGCCGACGCCACCTATGGCTGGAACATCGGGCCCAAGGAAGACGTGATGTGCGTGGGCATCGACGAGATCCGCGACATCGCGCTCGGCCTGGAGATGGAGGGCCTCGAAAACTGGCAGTACCCGTACCAGAAGGTCCTCATCGACGACCGCCAGGGCGAGATCGTCGGTTTCTGGAAGCAGGTCGTGGTCGACGGCGACGGCGGCCGGCAGGAGATCTACGGCATCGGCGGCAGCTGGTTCCGGCTCAACACCGACAAGCTCATCGAATGGCAGCGCGACTTCTTCGACTTCGGCCACGTCCAGGCGCTGTACCTGGATTTGATGAAGGCCGGCAAGCTGTCCAAGGGCATGCAGAAGCGGATCGAGCGCAGCCTCGCCGGCGAAAGGCTGCCTGGCTACTACCCGCTCGGCAAGGCGCCCGTCCCGATTTGGTGATCCCCCCGACCGGTTGGTGGTCCCCCGCTTGTCTACACTCCGGTGACGCACGTCATAATGGTGTGACGAACGAGAACACGTTCTACAAATGCCGTCGGGGCCCTGACCGGCCGTCTTTCCGAACTTTCGGTCAGAGCTTGCTAATGGAGGTCGTTCATGAAGACAAAAGGCGCACTGATCTGGGAGTTCAACCAGCCGTGGTCGATCGAGGAGATCGAGATCGGCGACCCGCAGGCGCATGAGGTCAAGATCCAGATGGAAGCGGCGGGCATGTGCCACTCCGACCACCACCTGGTCACCGGCGGCATCCCGATGGCGGGCTTCCCGGTCCTCGGCGGTCACGAGGGCGCCGGGATCGTCACCGAGGTCGGGCCCGGCGTGGACGACATCGCCCCCGGCGACCACGTGGTGCTGTCCTTTATTCCGTCGTGCGGGGCATGCCCCACGTGTCAGGCGGGCCTGCGCAACCTGTGTGATCTCGGCGCCGGGCTGCTCGGCGGCGCCGCGGTATCCGACGGCACCTTCCGCATCCAGTCCCGCGGCCAAAACGTCTATCCCATGACGCTGCTGGGCACGTTCTCGCCGTACATGGTCGTGCACCGCAGCTCGGTGGTGAAGATCGACCCGTCGGTGCCCTTCGAGGTGGCCGCCCTGGTCGGCTGCGGCGTCACCACCGGCTACGGTTCGGCGGTCCGCACCGCCGACATCCGGCCGGGCCAAGACGCCGCCATCGTCGGCGTCGGCGGCGTCGGCATGGCGGCGCTGCAGGGTGCGGTCAGCGCCGGCGCCCGCTACGTCTTCGCGATCGACCCGATCGAGTGGAAGCGCGACCAGGCGCTCAAGTTCGGTGCCACCCACGTCTACCCCGACATCAACGCCGCGCTGGCCGGCATCGCCGAGGTCACCTACGGCCTGATGGCCCACAAGGTCGTGGTCACCGTGGGCGAGCTGCACGGCGCCGACGTCGACGCGTACCTCAACATCACCCAAAAGGGCGGCACCTGCGTGCTGACCGCCATCGGCAGCCTGCTGGACACCAACGTGACGCTGAACCTGGCGATGCTCACCCTGATGCAAAAGAACCTGCAGGGCACCATCTTCGGCGGCGGTAACCCGCAGTACGACATCCCGCAACTGCTGTCGATGTACAAGGCCGGCAAGCTCAACCTCGACGACATGATCACCCGCCAGTACCGGCTCGAGCAGATCAACGACGGCTACCAGGACATGCTGGAGGGCAAGAACATTCGCGGCGTCATCCGGTACACCGACGCCGATCGGTAGCCGGCCATAGGTGAGCCGGTGACCGCCGGCTTCCCGAATCTGTTGACGCCGGGACGAATCGGCGCCATGACGGTGCGCAACCGGTTGGTCATGTCTCCCATGGAGACGATGTACGGCACCCCGGACGGGCTGCCGTCGCAACGCACCCGCGACTACTTCGCCGCCCGCGCCGAGGGCGGCGTGGGGCTGATCACGGTGGGCGCCACCGGCGTCGACCATCGGCATCCCGAGACCCCCGGCGGCCTGCACCTGGGCACCGACGACGCGGTCGGCGCGCACCGGGCGCTGGTGGAGGCGGTGCACGAGCACGGCGCCAAGGTCCAGCCGCAGATCGTGCACGCAGGACCCGACGGCCTGGGCCCGGAGATCTTCGGGGTCACGTCGCTGGGGCCGTCGGTGATCCCGTCGTATCTGACCGGGCGACCATCGGCCGAGATCAGCAAGCCGCAGCTGTGCGAGGTGCTCGATCTGTTCAAGGCCGCGGCGCGCCGCGCCGCCGAGGCGGGCTACGACGGCATCGAGTTGCACGCCGCGCACGGCTACATGCTGCTCGGGTCTTTCCTCGCGCCGCAACGGAATCGGCGCACCGACGACTACCGCGGCGACTCGCCGCGCGGCCGGGTGCGGGTGCTGCTGGAGGCGCTGGCCGCGATCCGCGCCGAGGTGGGCGACGACCTGCCCATCACCTTGCGCATCTCCGGTTACGAGCGCGTAGCGGGAGGGCGGCCGATCTACGAGACCGCGCTGCTAGCACCACAATTGGTGGCCGCCGGCGTGAACGCGTTCCACGTCAGCGGCGGGGTCATCGACCGGCTCGTCACCGGCATGGTCAACGGCGCCGACGACGGCGAGGAGGTCAACGTCGGCGCGGCGGCGGCGGTCAAGCAGGTGGTCGACGTACCGGTGATCGCCGTCGGCCGGATCCACGACCCGGTTGCGGCCGAACGGATCCTGGCCGACGGGCGCGCCGATTTCGTCGCGATGGGGCGTCCGCTGCTGGCCGACCCGCAGCTCCCGCGCAAACTGCGGTCCGGGCAGGCGCACCGGATCCGCAAGTGCATCTCGTGCGAAAACTGCATCGACGCAATGGAGCAACGCTTCTCCGTCGACTGCGCCGTCAATCCCCGCACCGGCAAGGAGCGCGAACTGGCCGCGCCGCCGGCCGACCGTGCCAAGCGCGTCGTGGTGATCGGTGGCGGGCCGGCCGGGCTGGAGGCCGCTCGGGTGGCCAGCGAGCGCGGCCACCGCGTCACGTTGTTCGAGCGCAGCGGCCAATTGGGGGGCGCTGCGCTGGGCGTCGGTGCTGCATCCCGAAAACCAGCCGTTCCTGCGCTACCTGCGCGACGAGATCCGGCTGAGCGCGGTGGAAGTTGTCTTGGGCCAACGCGTTTCGGCCGACGACATGGTCCGGGCCGCGCCCGACGCGGTGGTGGTGGCGACCGGTGGCCACGTCGCGGTGCCCACCATTGCGGGCGACGACCTGCCGCACGTGCATACCGGGCCCGGGCTGCGCGAGTTGCTCGGCGGTCACGCCGAATCCAGCGACCCGGCCTGGCAGCGGCTGGGCGCTTCGCTGCTGGCCGGCTGGAGGCAGCGGCTGGTGCGCCCCGCCGCGGTGCGGCTGGCCACCCGCGCCTGGATGCCGATCGGCCGGCGCGTCGCCATCATCGGCGGCGACCTGGTCGCCCTCGAGCTCGCCGAGTTCCTCGCCAGCCGGGGCCGGCTGGTGTCGATCCTCGAGGCCGGCAAGGACATTGCCCCCGAAGTGGGCAACAAACGCAAGACCGAGCACATGGACCGCCTGGACCGGCTCGGCGTCACCGTGCATGTGCGGGCCGTCGTCGAACGGATCACAACCGAGGCGGTGGTGTTCACCCCCGCCCATGGCGCCACCCGCGGGCTTGCCGCCGACAGCGTCGTCATCGCCGGAACGGTCCAACCCGACACCACCCTGTTCGACGCGCTCGTCGCCGTCATGCCCGGCGCCGAGGTGCACGCCGCCGGCGACTGCAGCGGCCTTGGCCTCATCCGCAAAGCCACCGAGGAGGGCGCGCGCGCCGCGTGCGCGATCTAGAGACAGGAGAAGAATAATGACCGACACCGCAGAATCCCAGGCATCTCAGGCCTCACCCGCGCTCGCCGCGTCGCAGAATTCGTGGCGGTGCGTGCAGGCCCACGACCGGGAGGGCTGGCTGGCGCTGTTGGCCGACGACGTCGTCGTCGAGGACCCGATCGGCAAGTCCGTCACCAACCCCGACGGCATGGGGGTCCGCGGCAAGGAGGGCGTCGCCGCGTTCTATGACAACAACATCGCGGCCAACCAGCTGACCATCACCTGCGAGGAGACGTTCCCGTCGAGCTCGCCCAACGAGATCGCCCATATCCTAGTGCTGCGCAGCAGGTTTGAGGGCGGGTTCACCAGCGAGGTGCGCGGGGTGTTCACCTACAAGGTCAACGACGCCGGGCTGATCACCAACATGCGCGGCTACTGGAACCTGGACGCGATGAAGTTCGGCAAGGAGGAGTGAGGCGGCCATCGGCCGGCAGCGATTTTCCTAGCGGCGCGTAAAAGTCAGGTGCGTGACGCCGCTGGGACTGCTCACCGACTCCACCCCGAATCGCCGCTCGAGCCCTTCCAGCCGCTCCCACAGTGATTCCCCGCGCCCCAGGATGATGGGCACCAGCACGACGTGCAGTTGGTCGACGAGGTCGGCGGCGAGGAATTGGCGGATGGACGAAGGTCCCCCGCCGAGGCGAATGTCTAGATCTCCCGCGGCTTTTCGGGCCAGTTGAAGGGCTTCCTCGGGACTGGCGTCGATGAAGTGGAAAGTGGTGCCACCTGCCATCTCGATCGAAGGTCGGGGATGGTGGGTGAGCACGAAGACCGGGGTATGAAATGGCGGGTCGGCGCCCCACCAGCCCTTCCATTCCTCGCCACCGTCTTGGCCAGTCCATGGGCCGCGCTGCGGCCCAAACTTGTTGCGTCCCATGATCTCGGCGCCGATTCCCGGCCCCCACTTGCTGGCCATGGCGTCGTCGATGCCGGTAGTGCCGCCCGGCTCGCCGTGCATCGCGTGGAAGGCGCGCGTCGCGAAAAACCACTCGTGCAACCGATGCCCGGCATGCCCGAACGGCGCGTCCAGGCTTTGGCCACTACCGGTGGCGAAGCCGTCGAGGGAAACCGAGAGGTTGTGCACGCGCACCTGTGACATGGCGAAATCTCCTGAGCATCTATCCGCGTTGTGGATCCTTGCCAGGATTGACCATCACCACCCGTCGAACTCATCGCCGAGATTGCCGTCACGGTCGTGGTGTGGACGGCGACCACAGCCGTGGCGGCAATTTCGCCGCACATATGCTGGGGCCATGGCGTCGATCTTCACCAAGATCATCAACCGTGAACTTCCCGGCCGCTTCGTCTACGAGGACGACGACATCGTCGCGTTCCTGACGATCGAGCCGATGACCGAAGGGCACACGCTGGTGGTGCCGCGCGCCGAGATCGATCAGTGGCAGGACGTCGACGGCGCGGTGTTCGCCCGCGTCATGGCGGTCAGCCAGCTGATCGGCAAGGCCGTGTGCAAGGCGTTCAGGACCGAACGTGCCGGGATGATCATCGCCGGGCTGGAAGTGCCGCACCTGCACGTGCACGTCTTCCCCACCCGTAGCCTGAGCGACTTCGGCTTCGCCAACGTCGACCGCAATCCGTCACCGGATTCCCTGGACCAGGCGCAGGCCAAGATTAAGGCGGCGCTGGAGCAACTGACCGGCTAAACGGCCGCGGGCACGTCGCTCACGCGGGGCAGCGTGACCCGGAAACAGCAGCCCTCGCCCGGCGCTGTCGTCACGCAGACAACGCCGCCGTGCGCACGCACCAACGAGTCGACGATGGACAGCCCCAGCCCGGTGCCGCCGCTGGCCCGCGCCCGCGACGAATCGGTCCGATAGAACCGCTCGAACACCCGCGACGCGTCCTGCTGGCTCATGCCGGGACCCTTGTCGGCCACCTCGAGCACCGCGTCGTCGCCTTCGGTGCCGACCCGGACGACGACGTCGGCGCTGGGCGGGGTGTGCTGCAGGGCGTTGGCGACCAGGTTGCTCAGCACCTGCCGGATCCGCGGTTCGTCGCCGAGCACCTCCGGGGTGCCCGGGCCGTCGAGCACTTCCATCGTGGTGGTGCGCCCGGGGTCGATTGCCTGGGCGTCGTGCACGGCGTCGCTGGCCAGCGCCAGCAGGTCCACCCGGTTGTGTTCCAGCGGCCGTTGGACATCCAGCCGCGCCAGCAACAGCAGGTCGTCCACCAGCAGGCCCATCCGGCTGGCTTCGCTCTCGATCCGGTTCAGCAGCATGGCCACGTCGCGGGCGGCGCCCTGGCGATACAGTTCGGCGAAGCCGCGGATGGTGGTCAGCGGGGTGCGCAGTTCGTGGCTGGCGTCGGTGATGAACCGCCGCATCCGCTCCTCGGAACCGCGGGCCTTCTCGGCCGACGACTCCGACGACGCCAGCGCCTGCTGGATCTGGGTCAGCATTCCGTTGAGCGCCAACGAAAGCCGGCCCACCTCGGTGCGCGGATCACGCTCGGGAACGCGGCGATCCAGCTGGCCGGAGGCGATGGCCGCGGCAGTCTGTTCGACCTCGGTCAGCGGCCGCAGGCTGCGATGCACCACCGCGAAGCTGGCGATGCCGACCACGACCAGCACCACCACCCCGATGCCGATCTCCAGCCACACCAGGGAGCTGACGGTGTGCTGGACGTCCGACAGGTCGATCGCGACGGTGGTCAGGCCGTGCGGGCCGCGCACCGACACCGCCCGCCACAGGATGTCGGAGCCGTTGACCGAGGGCAGCGTCGTCGGGTTGGGGCCCACGTCGTTGTCGGGCGGCAGCGCCGGTTCGGCGTTGCGATCGTTTATGGCTGTGAGCGGGGTGCCGTCGGTGCCGACGCCGCGCACGTAGAACTTCGACGGCGGGCGGCCGGGGTCCGGGCCCTCGTAGGGCGGCGCCGATTGCCGCCGCGGGGCCTGCGCCCAGCTGCGCGAGGCTTCCAGCAGCGTCTGGTCGATGCGGCTCACCAGGACGTGCCGCAGGATCGAGGTGACGGCGACACCCGAGACCGCCAGACCGCAGGCCACCAACAGCAGGGTGGCCGCCACCAGACCCACCCGCAGTGGTAATCCGCGTCGAACCTGTATCGCCATCCCCGTATTCTCGCTGCCCTGCCGGAAACGCCTGCTCAGCGCGGCTCCCGCAGCACATAGCCCACCCCGCGGAGCGTGTGCAGCAGCCGCTTTTCGCCGGTGTCGATCTTGCGTCGCAGATACGACACGTAGGACTCGACGACGTTGACGTCGCCCCCGAAGTCGTAGCGCCAGACATGGTCGAGGATCTTCGGTTTGCTCAGCACGGTGCCCGCGTTGATCACGAAGTAGCGCAGCAACGTGAACTCGGTGGGTGACAGCGACACCGGTTCGCCGGCCTTCCACACCTCGTGGGTTTCTTCGTCGAGTTCGATGTCGGCGAACGTCAGGCGGGCGTTGCGGGGTTCGGCCCCGCCCTTGCCGGCGCGCCGCAGGATGACGCGCAGCCGGGCGACGACCTCCTCCAGGCTGAACGGCTTGGTGACGTAGTCGTCGCCGCCCAGCGTCAGGCCGGCGATCTTGTCCTGCAAGGAGTCGCGGGCCGTCAGGAACAGCGCGGGGGCGTCGATGCCGTCGGCGCGCAGCCGGCGCAGCACCCCGAAGCCGTCCATCCCCGGCATCATCACGTCGAGGATCACCGCGTCGGGGCGGGCGTCGCGCGCGCGATCGAGGGCCTGGGCGCCATTGGTTGCGGTGTAGACCTCAAACCCCTGGAACTTCAGGCTGACGGAAAGCAGTTCGACGATGTTGACCTCGTCGTCGACCACGAGGACACGAGCCTCCGGTTTGGTTTCGCTGGGGGTAGCCGCTGTCATGAGGTCACTTCTGTCCTTTGTTTGAACCCCTAGTTGGGGACGCCTTTCCGATTATTGTGTGATTCCTGAAAGCTCGATGCCAGTCGTCTGCTAACAGTCTGCCAAGAATCTTTGCGTCAGCTTGGAACGGTCCCGGCTCACCCGGGGCGCGTCGTGCATAGACTCTGTTGACATGGACTTCGCCAAAGGCATCGTCGCGCTTGCGACCGCTCCCGCACGTGTCGGGCTGGCCGCCGCCGACGCGAGCCTGAGCGTCGCTTCCGCGGCGGTGGGGGTGGCGAAGCGTGCGGTCAATGAGGTCGAAGCGGGCTCCGGCACGAGCGCGGTGGCTTCCATGTTCGGCATCGACGAGGCGATCGTGCGCGCCAACCGATTGGCCCGGCTGATGGATGACGACGCCCCGCTGGGACGCGCCGTGGCGCCCGACGGGCCGTTGGATCGCTTGCTGCGCCCGGGTGGGGTGGTTGACCTGCTGACGTCGGAGGGCGGTTTGCTCGACCGCCTGACCGCCGAGGGCGGCGGGTTGCAGCGCGCGCTGCAGCCCGGCGGGCTGGCCGACCAGCTGCTCGCCGAAGACGGCTTGATCGACCGTGTGCTATCCGAGGACGGGCTGGCCGAGCGGCTGCTGGCGGAGGGTGGGCTGATCGACAAGCTGACCGCCAAGCACGGTCCGCTGGATCAGCTCACCGACGTCGCCGACACCCTGGCCCGGCTGACACCGGGAATGGAAGCGCTGGAGCCGGCCATCGCCACCCTGCAGGATGCCGTCATGGCGCTGACGATGGTGGTCAACCCGCTGAGCAACATCGCCGACCGCATTCCGCTGCCGGGACGCCGCGCCGGCCGGCGTCCGTCGTCGCGGACCGTGCGCTCTACGCGCATCATCGAAAGCGAAGAGTGACCGGTTAGGCTGGCAGCTTGATTTACCCGGCCTCCTTAGCTCAGTGGTAGAGCACTCGCCTTGTAAGCGAGCGGTCGTCAGTTCAATCCTGACAGGGGGCTCGAGTTGTTGAGCGACCTTTGCGCTGGTAGAGCCGCTTTTCGCGTCGGATATGTATGCCATTCAGCACGCCGTGAGCACATTGTGAGCACAATTTCATCCTTGGTTTCGCTGGTAGCGGCGGACGGGAACATGGCCCCTGATCTGGACGTCGACTTCGGCTCCCGCCCCGACCTCCTTCACGGTGAATTTGTAAAGATCGCCCAACGGGCTGCCAAGCATAGAGTCCCCTAGCTCCTCGACGTACCACAGCACGCCCGGCTGGTCGCAAGGGGGCTTCGATGCTCTGTCCTCTTCGACGTACCATTTCACGTCCGGGTGGCTGGAAGGGAACTCGATGGTGTCACCCCGCTGGATCTCCTCTGCGCGAATGGCGTCATGTCGATCAGCCATAGCTAACCTTCCTCTCCCCGCCGAGGGTCGGCGGTGCAGTGTGTCGAACCGGTCGGCCACCGCATCAAGATCGGAATCGAACAAGTCTGCGTACACGTCCAGGGTCATCATGCTGAGCGATCTTGTAAGCGAGCGGTCGTCAGCTCAATCCTGACAGGGGGCTCCGCTGATATGCGAGGCGCCGACACTCTCCGGCGCCCGTCCCAAAGTCATCTGCGGGCCCCTGCTCGTGCTGGGTTGCGCTGAGGTGGCAGCCCGGCGAATCATCACATCCATGAGAGCGCGCGCCGACAAGGAGTTAGCTGCGGCATTAGCAGTTTCACTGGCGTTGATGGTTGAGCGTGCCACTTAGGCGTGTTGACGAATTGAAGCCCGGAGACAGGATCCGCATGAAGACCGGGCACGCAACCGTCGTAGCGACCGAGGCCCTCGACGAGGACCGAACACTGCTCACCTTCCTCTACGGTACGAAAGGGCCTGCCGACAACTCCCTCACCGTAGATGTCTTGGACGATGACGAATGGGGTTGGTAAACGAGGATCTTCAGTGGTCCGGCAACGTGCCGAATCCACCTGCGTCGCAACGCTCCTCCGCAAGGCAAGCCCGGAGCCGCCGTAAATGAGTCCGTTGGATGATCACGACTTCTTCGATGGAATGACGATTACGACGATCAGCGTCAGGATCGAGAAGAACAATCCGAGAATGCCCCAGAGAATGGCGCTGCGGCCCTTCATGCCGGCGATTACGGCGCACACGATGGCGGCAATGATGCTTCCGATCGCGACGAAGATGCCTTTGATCCCCCTGAGGATGAGGCCTGCGGCCTCGGGCTGTTGTGTCGCCGCAAGGACAACGCTGTGCAACATGATGCCTCCATCCGGAACCACACAGTCTCGGCGTCCGCCGACCTCACTGCATATACCCAAGCGGGCAAGCAACCAAGCCGGCCGGATCGAAACGCTCTCGTGGGTATTGGCCCGGCCGGCGGCAAAGATCGCTGGAGTAGTACCGGCCGTAGCGGGTAGCCGATATCCCAAGACTTGCTGTTCAGACGGGAGGTCGCACGATGCCGGTGACGGCCGGGCACGTTCCCGGGTTGACGTCTGGGTTGCGCAGGATCCGCACGGACCCGGAGCGCTTCCGCAGCGGGCGTTGGTTCCTGTTGGCCGAGGGAGCGCTGGTGAGCGCCTTTGGCATCGCCGGGCTGGTCTCGGCGGCCGTGCATCCACATGCCGGGCCCACCGGCGCCCCAGTTTTCGGCCTGGCATCGACTCCGGCACACAGCGCGATGCTGCTGGCGTTCGGCGTGGTGGGCATTGCGGCTGTCGTCAATCGCCGCGCGGCGGTGACCGTTACCGCGTTCAGTTCGGTGGCCTACCTGATGTTGTTGTTTTTCAGCAGTGTCGCCACAGCACGCGAAAAGCCGACGCCAATGGGATTCCACGCCGCCGACATCGTGCTGCACGGAGTGCTGGCGGTGGTCAACCTCGCGCTGCTGATGTGGCTCATTCCCGACGAATTAGGAGACGAAGCCTGGGTGCCGCGCCGGCGGCGGGGGCGCGAGCGCGAGCGGCGGCAGCCCTCGGCCTCCGAATCGGTCACCGAACCGGCAGCTGTATCTCCGAGCACGGCTTCGACGAATCGAGGATCATCACCGCCCGCAGCAGCGGCTGCGCGCCCGCCGGAGTCGGACGCTCATCGAGGCCCACCCCAACGTACGGTGGCGCAGCCGATGAGCCAACAACCGAACGATCCTCCGGCCCAAAACACCGAAGAGTCAACGCATTTGGAGAACGCCGCCGCCCGGTCGACCAATCCGCTGGTATTACGTCGTGTCATGGTCCCGGCGGTCCTGGCGACCGTCGTCGGCATCGTCATCTGGATGCGCCGCCGCTGACACTACTGGCGGCCCGGGATGGCTGGTAGGCCGTCGCGGATGCCCTGCAGATCTCCTTGGATGCGTTGCAGATCTCCCTGGACGGCCTGCAGGTCGGAGAGCGCGTCTTGAAAGCCCGGCTGTATCTCGCCCGGACTCGCGGCGGCGGTTTCGTACTGAGGGCAGTACGACACGACGGCGCCGGCGGTGAAGTTGGCGCTTTGATCGGCATCCCAGATCGTCGATCCCTGCACGAAGCGGACGGCCTCCGCGAGATTGGCTTGGCGCGCGAGGAAGTCGCAGACCGCATGCCCGTGCGTCGTCACGTACTCCTGGCTGGGCACCGGCACACCGTCGTGCGTCAGCGCGGCGACGAACGCCACGTCGACGATGTCAACCGGCGGAACGGGTGCCTTCGGCGCGGCCGGGCTGGGTCGCGCGGTCGACGGTGGGACCACCGTCGGTTGCGCCGCCGGATCTGGGTGGTGGGCAGCGAACATCACCACCAATACGGCGGCCACGGCCAACAGGGACAGCGGCGGCACCGCGAGGGGACCGAAGCGGAGCAGCGACCCCTTGCGGCGCCGCGGCCTGGCGACGACGCCGTGCTCACTCGCTTTAACGGGCCCGCTTTCGGCGGCCTCCGCGCGGTGCCCCAGGCGCTCATCGAGCAGGGCGTCGGCCTGCCCGTACGACGGCTGTCCACCCCGCTCGCGAATCGATCGACGCGCGGAAGCGATGCGCCGCAATTCGGAGTCGATCGTGTCGCGGTCGCGCATATGAGCAGTCTGATGCTGCGACGACGTTGTCACAAGTCTCGGTACTCAGCGGCCGCGCTGACAACAAGTTGCGGCCAGTCGCGACTTAATTCAGACTCGGCAGATCAGCTTCCTCGGGGAGGGAACACAATTGGCCGAACCGATCATGCGATCGGTGCTTCGGCGGTCGACGGGCGGGCTCGCGTGAAGTTCGTCGCCGATCTCGTCTGTCCGGCGGTGGTTGCCGCGATGTTGGCGCTTCCGATTGCATCAGCTGGCTCACCGAAAGTGGTGCCGGTGGGATGCGAGATCAATTGGACGCGCACCGGGGGTGTGTGGATCTTCACACCCGACTGCTCACGTCAGTCACCGCCGCCCGATGGCCTGCCCGATAGCCCGCCCCCGGGGGACCCCGCCGGGCCTCCACCGGGACCGTCACCAGCCAACTGAAATGACGGCGTGCGCCGTCAGGGCAGCAGGCCGGTCAGTTCGGTGGAAAGCCCGGTGACGCTGGTGTTTTCGATGGCGTGGATCAGGTCCCGGGTCACCGCAATGGGGAAGTGGACCGTCGCCGCGGCGACCTCGCCGACACCGCCACCAACCGCGTCGACGATCGTCGTCGGATCGCCGGTGCCCAGCGCCGCCCAACTGTTCCAGGCCGCAAATTGCGGGGCGGTGATCAGGTCACGCACGTCGACGAAGAGCTTGGTCGGCAACGTCGCGGGCCCGACGGGAATCCCGTCCCAGCTGACCATTGTCCAGCCGCCCTGGGGACTGCCCTGCACGACGACGGTCCCGGTGTTGGGCAGCGGATGAGTCAGCATCAGAAGGGGATTGGGGTTGTTGACGTTCATCAGCGTCCCGACCTCGATCGCGAATTCGCTGGAGAATGCCACGTCGGTGATCTGACCGTTTCCTGCGACGACCGGGTTCGCCATGGCGCTGCTGTACATCGTTTGCAGCGCGCTGGTGAAGCCCTGGTCGAACACCACGCCGTTGATGTGGGCGGTGCCCGGGGCCAGCATCGGCACGAGGGGGAACCCGAGCGTCCACGCCACCGGGGCCACCAGATACAGCAGGCCCTGCGGGCTGATCTGCGGTGCCCCATCGAAGATGCCGGCGTTGACCTCGTTGAGCCCGGCCAGCTGCGGCACCTGCATCCCCAGCGCCGTCGCGAGCGGCGCGGCGGTCTGCTGCACCCTGATCAACTGCGACGCGAATATTCCGGCAAACGGGCCCTGACCCTGGAGCGCGCCGCCGACGGCCAGCGCCTGCTGCTGGCCCAGCGGGGTCAGCGGCAACCCGGGCACGGCCGTGTCGATCAGGTTGGCCGCGTTGCCGATCGACTGCCCGTGCCGGACGAAATCGATCACGATCGACCGCCCGTTGCCGCCGGTGGGCGGATTGATGATCGGGTCGAGGGCGCGGCCGAGCGTGCTGGCGATCCAGGCTTGGTTGATCGCGTGCAGCGGGGCGGCGGCGAACGTCTCGATCTCGGTGAGCAGCGGACTCGTAGCTGCCTGGGCGGGCGCTTCGGCCGCACCGAGCGCCCCTTGCAGCGTCCCGGCGATCGCGGCCTCCGTGTCCGCGTACGCGGCCGCCGCCGCACCCAGGGTGCGCACGAACTGCCCGTAATACGTCGCCGCCCGCGCGGCGCCCGCCTGGTACTCCTGAGCGTGGGCGCCGAACAGCGCCGCGATGGCCGCCGACACCTCGTCGGCGCCCGCCGCCGCCAGCTCGGTCGTCGGAATTGCCGCGGCGAGATTGCCGGCCGTAACCGCCGAACCGATCTCCGCTACGTCCGCTGCGGCCGTCTCCAACAGGTCCGGCGCTACGAGCACAAGTGACATCCCCTACCCCCGGTGCTATGGCGTACTCCATGATGGAGCCAACACCGGAAAAAGAAGCGTGGATCGAGAGAAATCTAGGTTTCGAAGTGAGCCGTAACCCTGTAGTCGCCACTACCTCGCTGCTTTTCGGCGCGGTGGTGCTGGCCCTCGCCGGATGCACCCACTCGACGGCGACCGCCACACCGGCGGCGTCGATTCAGGCTCCGGCGCCCGCCGCGCCGAACCTGCCCCGAGGGGCGCAGCCCCAGCTGGCCACGGATCCGGTACAGCTGGCCGACGACCTCGTCGCCGACGAGCGCGCGCTGCGTGACCCGTCGACGGCCGAACCCGCCCTGGCGGCGGCCGCGCACCGCCAGCAGGCGGCCTACCGGGCAATCGGGCACCACCCCGACTGGGATGCGGTGACGCGACCGCGAATCCCGGCGGAGCTGCTCGACTTTTACGACCGCAACGTCGACGCCCGCCGGCAGCTGAACGCGATGGCACAGGCGAAGGACACGCTGCCCGCCTGGCGCATTGACCCTCCGGTGCCGGCCGACGAGCTGATGGGCGACTACCACGCGGCGGAGTCGGAGTCCGGTGTCGGGTGGAACTACCTGGCAGCGATCAACCTGGTCGAGACGCACTTCGGCAGCATCGTCGGCCTGAGCACCGCCGGCGCCGACGGACCGATGCAGTTCTTGCCGTCGACGTTCGCGACCTACGGCCAGGGCGGCGACATCCGCTCGCCGCGCGACAGCATCATGGCGGCGGGCCGCTACCTCGCCGCGAACGGCTTTGCCGGCGACCGTGATCACGCCATTTACCAGTACAACCACTCGCACCAATACGTGCAGGCCGTCAGCCAGTACGCCGCGGTGCTTGCCGGCGATCCCGCCGCGTTCCCCGACTACTACCGGTGGGACGTCTACTACTACACGACCGCCGGCGACGTGCTGCTGCCGATCGGTTACGCCGCCTACTCCCCCATCCCGGTCGGGGAGTACCTGACGGCCCACCCGCAGTAAACCGGCGCTATCAGCTGCCTTTCTTCCGGGCGAGGAACGCCCGCATGTGCTGCTGGGGCTCGCCGGTCAAAAACGCCAGGCCGAACTGCTCGACACTGTCTTCGATCGCACCGTGAACTGTCATGTCGAACCACCTGTTGAGGAGGCGCTTTTGTTGGCGGACGGCGTGCGGGCCGAATCCGGAGAGTCTCGTCGTGAGCTCGTTGATGCGCGCGTCGAGCGCGTCTAGGGCAACGACCTCGTGCACCAGACCCCAGGTGGCGGCGGTGTCGGCGTCGATCGTCTCGCCGGTCAGTAGCAGCCAGGCCGCGTGCGAGGCGCCGATCAGCGCGGGCATCAAGGCCGAATGGATTACCGAGGGGATGCCGACGGCCACCTCCGGCATGCCGAATGTAGCGCCGGACTCGGCGATCCGCAGGTCGCAGCACATCGCGACCTCCAGGCCGCCGCCGAGGCAGTAACCCGCGAGCCGGGCGATGACGGGCGCGGGGCATTGGCGAATCGCCTCGCAAAAAGCTGCGAGCCGGCGGATGAACGCTTCGCCGCTGGACCGGTCGAGGGTGACCATTTCGTTGATGTCGGCGCCCCCGATGAAGGCCCTGTCGCCGGCCCCGCGCAACACGACGACCCGCACGTCGCCGTCATTCCCGACGGCGCGGAACGCCTCGGTGAGCTCCTCGATGGCGCCGGTGCCGACGATGTTCAGCGATTTGGAGTTGATCAGCTCGATGGTGACCAGGCCACCGTCGCGACCGAGCCGGACGAACCGTTCTTCCCTCGTGTCCATGCGTTCATCCTGACCTCGGTTGGTGAAAGCCGCCCCGGCGCGTGCCGGGGCGGCTTTCACAAAGGGCCGTCAATCAGTACAGCGGAACCCAGACACCGAAGAACCAGTAGCCCCAGCCCCCGTACATCCAGTTGAAGACCGGGAAGACGGTGAAGGTGTCGTAGTTGAAGGGGCCGTAGTCATACCGACCGCGATCCCAGTCGCGGTCCGGCCTGTCGCCCCACGGCCGGTTCCAGCCACCGGGAGGCGGCGGGCCGTCCCAACCGCCCGGCGGGGGCGGGCCATACCAGCCGGGCGGCGGGTGGTGCGGTGGCGGTCCGTCGTTCCAGCCGAATCCACGCTCCCGGGGAGGAGGTGGCGCTCCGCGATCCGCGAGGACGAATTCGACCTTCGCCCCCCCGGGGCCCGGAGCCGTTGGCCCACCTACTTGCGCGCTAGCAGTGACGACGTCTCGGCGCGGAACGTACGCCGGGTGCGGCGGCTGTGTGCTCGGCGCAGCAAGGGCCGGGCGCGCCCCGGGGCTGGACGGCGGCGTGGTTTGCCCGTTCGCCGGCGCGGTGGATTGCCCGCTCGGCGGCGTGGTCTGCGCGCCCGGCTGGGTGGTTTCGGTCCTCGGCGGCTCGCTGCCCCGCGTCCACGACGGCTGCGTGCTCTGGGTGGCCGGGGGCTGCGTGCTCTGCGTCGCCGGCGGCTGTGTGCTCTGCGTGGCCGGTGGCTGCGTGCTCTGCGTGGCAGGCTCGTGGGTCTGCGGAGCCGGCTCGTGGGTCTGCGGAGCGGTTTGCGGGGCCTGCGACCCACCGCCCGGCGCGCCACCGGGACCGCCCGGATTGCCGCCGCCGCCACCGCCACCGCCGTGGCAGTTGGGGCAGGGGGGTGGGGGATCCAGCGGAGCGGAGTTGGCGGACACCGGGCTCAGCGTCAGTGCGGAGAAGCTGAGGCCCGCCGCGACCACCGTGGCGCTGACGATGCGTTTCATAGACATAGCTGCGTCCCTTCTGGGTATGGATCGCCCGCGCTAGGGGCAGGTCACGTCCAGCTCGAATGGCTTGGTCACCGTTTGCGGCTGGTTCGGGTTGCTCATATCGACCCCGGTCGCCGTGCCCTTGATCGCGTAGGACTTGCCGTTGACCGCGGCCCCCGCGTTGCTGCCCTGGTTCGGAGCGGCGTCGGAGAAACCCAGCGTCACGCCGTTGACGCTGCCCAGTCCGACGGAATGCACGATGGGCGGGTTGTCATTGCTGACCACGGCGCCGACGCCGGCTGTCGCGTCGCCGATGCCGATGGTGGTGTTGCCGTTGGCCGCATTGCAGGTCACCTGACCGGTGACGTTCTGCGCCTGCCCGTCAACGATGACCTGAGGGCCGGCCGGTGGTGGCGCCGAGCTCGAGGCGCCGGTGTTGGATTTGTTGCTGGAACAGCCGGCACACGCTGCGGCCATGACGGCCACTCCCGCTATGCCGACCACGATTCCACGCTGCACTACCGCTCTCCTTCGTGTCGCTGGTGTCGCGCTGCCTGTTCATCTTGGCCTCGTCAACGTAGCGGACCCCAGACCGGCCCTCAGGGGCGGACGCTTACAACGCCGCTGACGCAAATACCCGATGCGGCAACCCGCAAACGTCTGTTCTCAGACCGGCGAAGTGCCTCTGTTTGCCGGCCGACCTCACGGCAGGAGGTGCAGACCCCACCTGCCCAGCAGTGGGCTCACCAGCGCGAAGTACGTGGTGTTGTCGTCACCGTCGGGCGATGACATCAATAGACCGACCGCGCTCACGGTGCCGTCGGGGTTCTTCACGAAACCGGGACTGCCGCTGTCGCCGTTGAGGCTGAAGACGCTGGCTTCGACGACGTCGCCTGCGACGTCTTTGACCACACCGCAGGTTTCGCCGGTGACCGCACCGATCTTGCAGAACGGCATGCCAACCTGAATCTGCGTGGCGCTCAGCACATCTCGGACCGCATACCTGCCCCCGACGTCACCGGCGGGCGCACCGACGCTCGGATCGAGGAGGATGATCGCCGCGTCCCTCTTGTCGCCCTCGTGCTCGCTGGCGGTGATCTTCCCCAGCGGGAGATTGTCACCGTAGGTCCATTGCGACCCGTCGTGGGCGTCGCAGTGCCCGCTGGTCATCAGGTAGTAGCCACCGTCGTTGCCTTGGGCGGCGAAACCCGCTGTGCACGAGCTGCTTTCGTCCTCGACCTTGATGCCCGGTGCGACCCCCGGATCGGCCCGCACCGGGAACGCCAATGCGGTCGCGGCCATCACCGCCGCGCCAAATAGCCCCAACCCTCGCACCCAGCGCACGGCCACGCCGCCCCCTCGTTCTTGTGTAGGGCAGCATGTTAACAGCGCGGGGCGGGCGGTTCGGGGCGCCTGCCGCGGTGTGTGCCGCAGGCCGAGAGTCAGTTACGCAATCGACGGGCCGACATGCGCGTCATCCGCCGTCGACGTGCCGGGCCAGGAAATCCAGGACCGCCCTGGCGAAGACGTCGTTGCGGTCGCCGGCGACCATGTGGCCCGCGCCGCGCACGTCGGTGAACTCGACCTGGGGGAAGCGCGCGAGAAATTCGTCGGCGCGCTCCTGGCTGACCAGGTCGCTCATCTGGCCCCGGATCAACAGCATCGGCACACCGCTGCGCAGGATCGCCTCGACGGCGGCGTGCATGCGATCGGGGTCGGTGACCTCAAACGGCGGGAATGCCGCTGTGCCGCTGATGAATTGGGGATCCCAATGCCAGTACCAGCGATCCCCGCGGCGGCGCAGGTTGGTGGTCAGGCCCTCCAGGTCGGTGGGGCGGGGCCGGTGCGGGTTGTACTCGGCGATCGCGTCGGCGACCTCTTCCAGCGAGCCGAACCCCGATTCGACCCGGTCGGACATGAAGGCATGGATCCGATTGGCCCCGGACTGCTCCATGTTCGGCACGATGTCGACCAAGACGACGGCGCTGGCAATGCTTGGCGCCAACTCGCCGGCGAGCAGCATCGAGGTGAATCCGCCCAGCGACGCGCCGACCAGCACGGGTTGCGGGGGCAGCGTGCGGAGCACCTGTTGGACGTCGCGGGCGAAGCTGACGACACGATAGTCGCCCTCGGTTGACCAATCGGATTCTCCGTGGCCGCGCAGATCGATCGTCACGGCCTGCCACCCCCGCTTGGCGACGGCGGCGGCGGCCTTGGCCCAGGACCGGCGGGTCTGCCCGCCGCCGTGCAAGAACACCACCGCGCGCGCCTGGGGATCGCCCTGGCGATCGGCGACGATGCGTACGCCACCTGTCCCCTGGGCCGAGAACGTCTCGGGTGCGGTCGCCATCAGGTGATCGTAAGACCCGGACGTCAGTGAATGGATTGTCCGGGCTGGTTACTCGCTGCGAAAGAGCCTGGTGAGGCGGCGCACCACCCTGCCAAAGGGGCTGCCCTGGCGTTGGGAGTCCTTGATTCTGCCCAGTGTCTGCTCGCCCTTGGCGGCGTAATCGTTGACCGTTTCGTCGCCTTCTTCAGCGCGCATGTCGTCCTCCTCTCATGCCGGCCTCTGGCGCTCCGGCGGATCCACCGGCGTCAGCCGCTCCGGCGGTTCAGCCGGCGTCAGCCGTTCGGGTGGTTCCGCGGGCGTCAGCCGTTCGGGCGTATCTCCCGGGGTACCGGGCTCCGTCGGCTGCGTATCGAACATGATCGGTCCTCCAATCGGCTCCGGGTTGCGTACCCGTCGGGGACCCAGATGAAAACGGCCGGGTTCCGGTGGATTGAGCTACAACGAATTTGGCTTGTCGCACGGGCCGGACGCCGGCTGAGGCGCTTACACTCCTGTGATGCATCCGGTGCGAAAGCAGGCGTCGATCAAGGCCCCGGTGGTGGCCGCGATTGCGGTCCTGCTGGTATTCGCCGTGCTGGCGCTACCGGTCAAGCAACGGTGCGGCGCACCGGGCTACTCGTGCGCGACGGCCGTGGATACGCGCGGCAACGTGCACTACTACTACGAGGTTGAACCGCTTGGGGTGTACCTCGCCGAGATTTTCACAGGTTCCAACATTCGCCTCTTCTACACGTCCGGCCAGGACGTCGTGAAGGCCACCTAACCATGTGGAAATACGTCGTAGCGTGCCTCGCCGTGACCACCTTTCCGGCTTTCGCGCCAGCCGATGCCGCGCTCGCCGATGCGCCCCAAAGGGTTTGCGGCACAACGGCATTGTGCTCGCTCGATCCGGGCCCCGACGCCGGCGATCAAGCCACCGCCGAGCAGAAGGTCATCGACGGCTACGTCCAGAAGCAGATCAACTGCACGGCGGACCTGCCGCCGAATCCACAGTCCCTGACCTGGGATCCACCCGGATTCGCGCCATACGTCGGGGGCTCCGGTGTCGTCCACGACGCCAATCCGCAACTGGGCGGCCAATATCGGGCCGATTATGTGGATGGCAGGTGGCACATCGAATACCCCTACTGCTGAACGGCATTCGGCGCCGAACGTCGACTAGCCGGGGCAAACCGCGAAATTCGCGCGGCATGTCGACGTTCGACGGCGAAGGGGTAACGAGTTGGCTTCGGCGTCCGTGACGCCCGGGCCACCACACCCTGCGCGGTTGGGCCATAAGCGCTGGTAGACGGCGGATCGACGCGGTCAGACCCGCCCGTATCGCCTAGGTGAGTCTGCTTACACCCAAAGTGCTTAATTGGAGCCTTCACGGCAAGCTACCGCATACTTGACGTCATGCTGCAAGCGACATCACCGCAATCCGCTCTTGCGGTGACAGGTGGTGCGCTGGTAGTGGGCCGAGGTTTTTGATGGGACGCTCGGGCGGGGCGCATCACCGCCATCGCGCCGCTCGTGAACCGTCGCGCTTTCGCAAGGCTTTGGCGCGCGGCTTCATGACCGTGGTGTCGGCGGCGGCGGTGCTGATGACCGGGGCCGGCTACTACGTGGCCCACGGAGCCCTGGGCGGCATCACCGTCTCGGAGGCGCTGTCGCCGGAGGACCCGCGGTCCGGCGGTGACAGCATGAACATCTTGCTCATCGGGCTGGACTCCCGCAAAGACCAGGACGGCAACGACCTGCCCTGGTCCATCCTGAAGCACCTGCACGCCGGCGAGTCCGACGACGGCGGCTACAACACCAACACCCTGATACTTGTACACATCGGGGCCGACCAGAAGGTCGTCGCGTTCTCCATCCCCCGCGACGACTGGGTGCCCTTCAACGGCGTCCCGGGGTACAACCACATCAAGATCAAAGAAGCGTACGGGCTCACCAAGCAATACGTCGCGAACAAGCTCGCCAACCAGGGCGTCGGCAGCCAAAAAGACCTCGAGACGCGGGGCCGCGAGGCCGGGCGGGCGGCGACCCTGCGCGCGGTGCGCAGCCTGACCGGCGTCCCGATCGATTACTTCGCCGAGATCAACCTGGCCGGCTTCTACGACCTGACCCAAACCCTGGGGGGCGTGGACGTGTGCCTGAACCACCCCGTCTACGACTCCTATTCCGGCGCCGACTTCCCCGCCGGGCGGCAGACCCTGGACGCCGCCCAGGCGCTGGCGTTCGTGCGGCAGCGCCACGGCCTGGAAAACGGCGACCTGGACCGCACCCATCGGCAGCAGGCGTTCATTTCGTCGGTCATGCAGGAACTGCAGGCCTCGGGCACGTTCACCAATATTGACAAGCTCAAGGGTCTGATGGCGGTGGCGCGCAAGGACGTCGTGCTGTCGTCGGGCTGGGACGAGGAGCTGATCCAACGGCTGGGCGCGCTGGCCTCCGGCGGTAACGTCGAGTTCCGCACGCTGCCCGTGGTGCGCTACGACAACATCGACGGCCAGGACGTCAACATCATCGACCCTGCCGCGATCAAGGCCGAGGTGGCCGCCGCGATCGGCGCCCCGCCACCGACGACCACCCCGGCCACCACGGCCGCCAAGCCCAGTCCGTCCACGGTCGTCGACGTGATCAATTCGGGCAGCTTGAGCGGGATGGCCAGCGAGGTGTCACGTGCCCTGAAAAAGCACGGCTACACCCCCGGCCAGGTGCGCGACCGCAATTCGGGTGAGCCGTCGACGACCACGATCGCCTACGGCGCCGGCGCGGAAACCGACGCAGGCAACGTGGCCACCCTGCTCGGACTGGACGCCCCCAAACAACCCGACCCCACGGTCGTGCCGGGACATATCCGGGTGACCCTGGATACCAACTTCTCGATGCCGGCAACCGACGAAACCACGACGGACGAAACCACCACCACGACCACCACCACGACGTCGACCAAGGCCAAGACCTACTACTACAACGGCACCACGACGACGTATCCGACGCCGGATCAGGGAAAGCCGATCGACGGCGGCGGCGTGCCCTGCGTCAACTAGCCAAGCGCCGGGGGGTTGACTCAGGCGTGGGTCCCGCCGTCGATGCGGATTTCGGTGCCGGTGATGAAGGCGCCGTCTTCTGACACCAGCATGGCGATCACGCCGGCGACCACGGAAGGGTCGGCCATCCCGGTGCCGCTTGATTCCACCGTGGTGGGCAGCACCGGCATCAGTCGCGAAAACAGCGACCAGTCAGCATCTTTCGGGATGTAGCCGCCGGTGGCGTCGGTGATCCCGGACTTGATGCTGCCCGGCGCCACGCACACCGCGCGCAGGCCGTCGCGGGCGTACTCGAGCGCCAACGAATGGGTGAAGGCCTGAATGCCTCCCTTGCTCGCCGCGTAGGCCGCCATGTAGGGGTGGGCGAACGACGCCGATGTCGAGCTGAAGTTCACGATCGCGCTGCGCGAGTTGGCCAGCAACGCCGGAAGCGCCTCGCGCACCACCAGGAAGGTCCCGGTCAGGTTGACACCGACGATCTGATTCCACAGTTCGAGGCTGGTCTGGTGGGTGTGTGCGGCGCGCAACATCCCGGCCGCGTTGACCAGCGAATCCAGCCCGTGGAGCGTTTGGGCGGCCGAGCACACGCCGTCGATCACCGAATCCTCGTTGCCCACGTCCATCGGCATGGTGGTGAGGCGGTCGGCGGTCTTGGCCTCCTCGGCGCGGCCCCGGGTGGCGTCCAGGCCGTCGACGGAGATGTCGGAGGCCACCACGGTGGCGCCCTCGTCGAGCAGCCGCAGCGCGGTGGCCTGGCCGATCCCGGACGCGGCGCCCGTCACCAGAATCCGCTTGCCCTCGAGTCGCTTCATCTGCTGCTCCTGTCGCTTGGCGTGCCCATCATGGTAAGGAGCGGGCCAAGCAGGGCAGGCTGGATGCATGGACATCGGATTCATCGGCCTGGGAAAGATGGGCCGCGGCATGGCCGCGAACTTGATCAAGGCGGGTCACCGCGTCACCGTGTACAACCGCTCTCCCGGTAAGGCCGAAGCTCTCGTCTCGCAGGGCGCGACCGCGGCCGGCACCGTCGCCGAGGCGAGCCGGGCCGAGGTGGTGTTCACCATGCTGGCCGACGACAGCGCCGTGGAGGCGGTGACGTTGGGCCACCCTGATCTCGGAGGCGGCATCATCGCCTCGCTGGGGGCGGGTGCGACGCACGTGTCGTCGAGCACCATCAGCGTTGCCCTCTCGGAGCGCCTGGAAGCCGCGCACGCCGAAGCCGGTCAGCGGTATGCCGCGGCGCCGGTGTTCGGCAGGCCCGAAGCCGCCTCGGCGGCAAAGCTTTTCGTCATCGCGGCCGGCGCCCCGCAGGTTCTGCAGCCGTTGTCGCCGCTGTTCGACGCGATCGGCCAGCGGACCTTCGTGGTGTCCGAGCAGCCGCACACCGCCAACCTGGTGAAGCTGAGCGGGAACTTCCTGATCGCCTCGGCCATCGAGGCCATCGGCGAGGCGGTGGCGCTGGTCGCGAAGGCCGGCGTCGACAAGCAGCAGTACGTCGATATCCTCACCTCGACGCTGTTCGCCGCGCCGGCCTATCAGACGTATGGCGGGCTGATCGCGCGGGAGCAGTTCGAGCCGGCCGGCTTCGCGGCCAGCCTCGGCCTCAAGGATGTTCGGCTGGCGCTCGCCGCCGGGGAGCAGCTGCAGGTGCCGCTGCCGCTGGCCAGCCTGCTGCGCGACCGCTTCCTGACCCTGGTGGCGACTGGTGGCGGGCACCTGGACTGGTCGGCGCTGGCGACGCTGTCCAGTCGAGACGCGGGCCTGGCCTCAGACGACTCCGCGTAGCCCGTCGGCTCCGAATGCGGGTTCCAGCATCGCGGAGAAGTCGGGGCCGCGTCGCAGGATGTGGCCGCCGTCGACGTTGATGCACTGTCCGGTGATCCAGCTGGCCGCGTCGGACAGCAAGAAAATCGCCAGGTTGGCGACGTCCTCGACCTCACCGGGCCGCGGCAGCGGCGTGCACATCCGGTAGTCCGCGCTCAGCTCCGGCGATTCCGTAATGGGCGCAACGAGATCGGTGCGAATCAATCCCGGGCGGATGCTGTTGACGCGGACCCATGACGGGCCGAGCTCATCGGCGGCCAGCTGCATCATGTGGTCGACGGCCGACTTGGTGACGCCGTAGGCGCCGAACCAGCGGTGGGTGTTGCTGGCCGCGATCGAGGAGATGCCGACGAATGAACCGCCGCCGCCGCGGACCAACTCGCGAGCGGAGTGCTTGAGCACGTACATGGTGCCGTTGACGTTGAGGTCGACCGTGCGTCGCCAGGCCTCCGAGTCGATCTGGGTGATCGGACCGATGGTCTCCGACCCGCCCGCGCAATGCACCACGCCATACAGCCGGCCGTGCCACGCCGTTGCGGCGTCCACGGCGCGGGCGGCCTCATCCTCGTTGGTGATGTCGGCGGGCTCATAGCGGATGGAGCCGTGGGCCTTGAGCAGCTCGATGTCCTCGACGGCGGCCGCCAGCCGGTCGGCGTTGCGCCCGATGATCATGACCGAGGCCCCGGACGCGACCAGCTCCGCGGCGACACCCTTGCCGATTCCGCTGCCGCCGCCCGTGACCAGGTACGTCCGGTTGTCGAAAGAAAGCTGCACGAGAGCTCCTCACGGCCAAACTGAAACAGGTTCTAGCATGCTGCCACACCCGCCACTCGGGCCTCTCGGCGAGGTGGGCGACACTCGTGGGACCTCTGTGACCGGCGGGGCGGCGAGTATTACGGCGTGTCCCGGCGGGCCAGCCTCGTCGGCTTGGCGTTGCGCCAGTCCTCGACGTCCGGCGGCAGGCCGACCGGGTACCTGTTCTCGTTGTGGGCCGCCCAGTGAGCGTGCCCCAGCTCGTGAATGTGGAACGCGTGACGCAGCGCCTCGGTGAAACCCATCGCGTCGGAGGCGGCGTTGACCGAGTCCTTGATCAGCATCGCCGCCATCGTGGGCCGCTCGGCGATGCGGCACGCGAACTCCAGCGTCTTGTCGGCCAGCTCGGCGACCGGGAAAACCTTGGACACCATGCCAAGCCGGTAGGCCTCGTCGGCGTCCAGCGCGTCACCGGTCAGCAGCAGCTCCTTTGCCTTACGCGGTCCGAATTCCCAAGGGTGAGCGTAATATTCGACGCCCGGCATGCCCATCCGCACCCCGACCACGTCGCTGAACTTCGCGTTGTCGGCGGCGACGATCAGGTCGCACGCCCAGATCAGCATCAGGCCCGCCGAAATCGCGTTGCCCTGCACCTGCGCGATGGTGATCTTGCGCAAATCGCGCCAGCGGCAAGTGTTTTGGAAGAAGTAGTGCCACTCCTGCAGATAGGTCTTCTCGGCGATCGGGTCGCGGGTCGCGCCGTTGATCCGGAAGCTGGGCAGCTGCGCGGGCCCGGGCTGGCGCTCGGCCAGCGCCAGCTCCGAACCCAGGTCGTGACCGGCGGAGAAGTTCTTGCCGCGCGCGGCCAGGATCACCACGCGCACGGTGTCGTCGGCCTCGGCGCGCAGGAACGCCTCATCGAGCTGAACCAGCAAACCGCGGTTTTGGGCGTTGTGGGCCTCGGGCCGGTTGAGCCAGATCCGGGCGACGCGACCCTCGTCGAGGGTCTCATAGGCCACCAGCTCGTCGGCTTCGGCGTCGGTGGGGGCCGCGCCGGCTTGTTCGGAGAGTGTCATTTCCGCCCGCCTCACATGGTCGTCAGATCCGCCTTGTTTACACATTACGGACCATGTGTAAGCGGGGCCCCGTCGGGTAGCGCGGGAGACGCCTGCGGGCGAATTTCCGCGTCGCCTACAGTTGGGGTATGCCTACGAAATCTGATCCTGGCGAACTCGGCGACGTGGAGCCCCTGGCCGACAGCACCGCAAGCCAGGCCAGGCGGGTCGTCGCCGCTTATGCGAACGACGCCGACGAGTGCCGCGTTTTCTTGTCGATGCTCGGTATTGGACCGTCCAAACTCGACACATAAATGGCTCCCAGGGGAGGCCAGTCTTCGACGAAGACGTCAAAGTCACCGGATTTCGGGAATTCCGACTTCGTGGTGGTAGCCAACCGGCTGCCCGTTGATCTCGAGCGACTCCCCGACGGCAGCAGCACGTGGAAGCGCAGCCCCGGCGGGTTGGTCACGGCTTTGGAGCCGCTGCTGCGTCGCCGCCAGGGGGCGTGGGTCGGATGGCCTGGAGTGGCCGATGACGACGACGAGCTGGACTACCGGCCCGTCCTGCAGGACGACCTGCACCTTCACCCGCTGCGGCTGACCACCGACGACGTCGCCGAGTACTACGAGGGATTCTCCAACGCCACGCTGTGGCCGCTTTACCACGACGTCATCGTCAAGCCGATCTATCACCGCGACTGGTGGGAGCGCTACGTCGACGTCAACCGGCGCTTCGCCGAGGCCACCTCCCACGCCGCCGCCCACGGCGCCACCGTATGGGTGCAGGACTATCAGCTGCAGCTGGTCCCCAAAATGCTGCGCGAACTTCGGCCGGACCTGACCATCGGCTTCTTCCTGCACATTCCGTTCCCACCCGTGGAGCTGTTCATGCAGCTGCCGTGGCGCACCGAGATCGTCGAGGGGCTGCTGGGCGCCGACCTGGTGGGCTTTCATCTGCCCGGCGGCGCGCAGAACTTTCTGTTCCTGTCCCGGCAGCTGACCGGCGTCAACACCTCCCGGGGATCGGTCGGGGTGCGGTCGCGGTTCGGTGAGGTCGAGCTCGCATCGCGCACGGTTCGGGTGGGCGCCTTTCCCATCTCGATCGACTCGACCGCGCTCGATCAAGCGGCCCGCCACCGCGACGTCAGGCGCCGCGCCCGGGAGATCCGCGCCGAGCTGGGCAATCCCCGCAAGATCCTGCTCGGCGTCGACCGGCTGGACTACACCAAGGGCATCGACGTTCGGCTGAAGGCGTTCTCCGAGCTGCTCGCCGAGGGCCGCGCCAAACGCGACGACACCGTCCTGGTTCAGCTCGCGACACCCAGCCGCGAACGCGTGGAGAGCTATCAGATCCTGCGCAACGACATCGAACGCGAGGTCGGCCACATCAACGGCGAATACGCCGAGGTCGGTCACCCGGTAGTGCACTACTTGCACCGTCCCGTGCCCCGCGACGAACTGATTGCGTTCTTCGTGGCCAGCGACGTCATGCTGGTCACCCCGCTGCGCGACGGGATGAACCTGGTGGCCAAGGAATACGTCGCCTGCCGCAGCGATCTCGGCGGTGCGCTCGTCCTGTCCGAATTCACCGGCGCGGCAGCCGAACTCAGGCAGGCGTATCTGGTCAACCCGCACGACACCGACCGCGTCAAGGACGCGATCGAGGCCGCGCTCAACCAGCCCGCCGAAGAAGGCCGGCGCCGTATGCGTGCGTTGCGCCGCCAGGTGCTCGTCCACGACGTGGACCGCTGGGCGCGGTCTTTCCTGGACGCACTCTCCGAGTCGCACCCGCACGACGGGAGCTAGCTGCTCCGGGCGACCCATGGTGCAGGGCGGCGAACGCTGTGATACTCAAGGCAGCAGTGGAAGGGAGGGGCCCGTGGACGTTCGTCGCACGCTGGCCGCCGGAGCCGGCATCTGCTCGGCCGTTGCCATCGGCATCGCGCTGGTATCGGAGGATCCAGCGCGCGCGATCGGACCTCCGCCGGACGGCACCTACACGTTGAACGAGGCCGGCGTGTCAGGGGTTACCTGGACCATCGGCGCGCTGTGCGATCAGCCGTCCGGCACCCGCAACATGAACGACTACAACGACCCGATCGTCTTCGCGATGAACTGCGCTCTGAACGTGGTGAGCGCGACCCCCGAGCAGATCGCGCTCAAGGACCAGCAGCAGAACTTCACCGGCAGGGCCCGAATGACGAGCATGCTGTGGACCTTCACGGTGAACAAGTCGAACGGCGTCGTCTGTCCGGATGGCAGCACCGCGCCGTCCAGCGACACCTATGCGTTCAGCGACGAAACGATGACCGGTACCCACACCATTGTGCGCGGCGCGGTCTGCGGCATGCAGCCCTCGATGACCAAGCAGCCGTTCTCGCTGCAGCAGACCGGGCCGCCGCCCAGCCCCATCCAGCGTTATCCGTTGTACTGCAACGCCATTGCGATGTGCTACTGAGCATTTTCGCGGCGTCGAGCGTCACGCTGGGTGACATTCGGCTCTTACATGCCCCCTAGATGGGGGTGATGTAGGAGATCAGCCACTGCTTGCCGATCTTTTTGAAGTCCACCCGCAACCGGCTGCCGTCGTAGAGCGGCTGCCGCGACTTGTCGGTCACCGTGCGGTTCATGTAGACCATCACCGACGCCGACTCCCGCCTGGCCGACATCACCCCAACGCCAACGACATTGGCCTGCACGACCACCTCGCGCTTTTTCGCCTCCGGAATGATCTGCGCGTTGGCGCTTCGCTGAAATTCCTGGCGATAGTCGGGCGTCAGCAACGGATACGCCGCCGCCAGGCTGCGTTCCACGGTCTGGTAGTCGTAGGCGAACACCTTGGGTATCTCGTCCGCGGCTTTACCGGGCAGCACCGCCCGCGCAGCCGCCTCGCCGCGCGTCTGCACCCGATCCCAGTAGACCCAACCCGCCGCAGCCGACAAGCCGACGATCGCCGCGACGAGCACGCAACCCGCGACGGCGAGAAGCCACCACCGAAGCCGCGGCCACCGCAGCCGACCCATCTAGTTGCCCCCGTCCGGGTACTTCAGGTCGTAGCCCGTCATCTTGCCCTGCTCGTCCTCGTGCACGATGACGCGCAGCCGGTACGGCATGGACGGCTTGTTGACCCCATCGATGTCGGCGACCGTCACCCGCACCGACACCAGCACCGAGGCGTTGTCGGTCACCGAATCGATGCCCTCCAGGGCGGCGCCGTTGACGACGGCCTCCGAGGTCGCGTTCGTGGAGCGGAAAAGGCCCTTGAGGTTCTCGATGTTGTTGTTGGCGCCGAGCATCCCGTGCAGCGGGCCGCTGGTGCCGTTGTAGAACCGGTTCACGCTTTCGTCGATGTTGTCCTGCTTGTAGCTGAACATGTTGACCACCGTCTGCGTGGCGGTGTCGACGAAGCGTTGGTCGCGCGCCTGCTGCGCGTCGGCGTGCCGTTGCTGGACGACCAGCGCGATCAGGCAACCCGCCAGGGCGCCGACCGCGAGCAGGGCGGCCGCGAACGAGATCCATCCGACCAGGGCTCGATGCGACTGCCGCCGTGGCGGCGGCTTGACCGGCTTCAGCCCCGTGACCCCCTTGGCCCCCTTGGTTTTTGCCGGCGGCTTTGGCGCCGCGGCGGCGTCGACCCGAACCGTGGCGGTCTCGCTGGACTCGATTTTGGCCGGACCCGCCGCGCGGGAAGCCCGCCGGCGAACGCGTTGCGTCGTCGTGTGTTGATCTGTCACTACATAGGCCTTGGATCAAGCATCAGGTCCACCCAATTCTCGGCGCTGGATGCGCCGGTCGCGCCGGCCGCGAAGATACCAGTGCCGCCGGCCGGGTCCCTGAAGGCTCCGGTCTGTTGGTCGTAGGTGGTGTAGGCCGGGCCGGCGGCCTGCGGCTGCGGGCCGGGCGGCGGCCCCCACGGCTTCTCCGGTCCCGGGCCCGCCGGCGGAGGATTGATCCCCTCGGGCGGTGGGGGCGGCGGCAGCCACTTCGGATACGGCAGCTGCGGCGGCACCGGCGGGATCCCCGGCGGCTGCCACGAGGTAAACGGCGGCGGCGGGCCGTTGTTGTTGGGTGGCGGCGGATCGTACGCCGGCTGGTTCGGCGCCGGACCCGGTCCGGGCACCACACCGGGTGGGGGCGGCCCGACGATGGGCGTGCCCGGATCTGGATCGGCGCCCGGGGGGATGTACGGAAACTTGTTGGGCGGCAACACATTCAGCCCATTGGTCACCGGCGTGTCGTAGGGCACCGGCGGCCCCCGCCACGGGTTGCGGCCGACGGGCACATAGCCCTTCGGGTCACGGCACAGCTGGATGGTCGGCGCCCGTTTGCCAGGGAACTCCTGGCACGGGTAGTTGCGGGCGCCCCGCACGGTGCTGGGATCGTTCTGGGCGGCCTTGCAATACATGTCCTTCGGGAGCTCGCGCAGCGTCTCGTCGGCCGGTGTGCGCATCAGCGGTGGCGGCAGGAAGCCGACGGCGCACGGCGGCGGGTCGTTCAGGTCGAGCTTGAAGTCCAGCTTGGCGCCCTCGTCCTGCGGGGCGCCGCCGGCGGCCGTGGTGATCGCGGCGAACAGCGCCGGCAGGACCACCAGCAGCTGCTCGATCGACTTGTGGTAGATCACACCGACCCGGCCCAGGTTGGCCAGGCTGGCGGCCAGCGCCGGGAACGACGGGCGGATGCCGGAGAACGCGGTGCTGGCCTCGTCGGCCGCGCCGGGCGCGGTGGCCAGCGTCTCGCGAAGCTGCGGGTCGGCCTGGCGCACCTCGGACGTGAACCGCGCCAACCCATCCGAGAGCGACTTGATGTCGGCGCCGGCGCGGATCTGGGCCTGCAGGAACGGGCCGGCCTGGTCGATCAACTGCGAGACCTGCGGATAGTTCACGTTGGCTTCGTCCACCAACAACCGGGCCGACTCGATGAGTCGGGCCAGCTCGGGACCCGAACCGTTGGCGGCGATGAACGTTTCGTGCAATAGCTCGCGCAACCGGGTGTCACCCAGGCTGTTGACCAGCGCCTCCGCCCGCTTCAGCAGGTCGGCGACGTCCTGGCCGATCCGGGTGTTCTGCCGCTCGATGCGAGACCCGTTGCGCAGCTTGCCCGGCGACGGATTGGCGGGCGGCACCAGGTCGATGTACTGCTCGCCGACGGCCGAGACGCTCTTCACGGTGGCGGTGACGTTCGACGGGATGGGAGTGCCGCTGTTGAGCCGCATTTCGGCGGTGACGCCGTTGGGGTTGAGCCCCACCGACTCGACCCGGCCGACCGCGACACCCCGGTATGTGACGTTGGCGTTCTTGTACAGCCCGCCGCCCGCGACGAAATCGGCGCTGACGCCGTAGGTCCCGAGGCCGAATGTCGCGGGCAGCCGCAGGTAGAAGATGCCCATGATGGTCAGCGTGAGGACGGTGATCACCGCAAAGATGACGAGTTGGATCTTGGTCAGTCTGTCGAGCATGTGCGCCCCCCCTAGTGCCCGTCAGAACCCGAAGCCGTGCCGGGCGGAATCTTGAACGGATCGGCCGCCTGACCGGACAGGTTGGCCAGCTCGCCGGTCAAGAAGTCTGGCGCGTTGAGGATCTCGTTCATGTGGGCCATGTTCGGGTCGAAATACGCGGTGGTGAAGAACGTTTCGCCGATCCGGCGCAAGGTCAGGTCGAAGGTGGTGAACACGTTGAGGTAGTCACCGCGCACGGCCTGCTTGATGCCGAAGTTGGGGAACGGAAACGTCAGCAGCAGCTGCAGCGACGTGACGAAGTTCTTCCTGTTGTCGTTGAGCGCCTTGACGACCGAGTAGAGGCCCTTGAGGTCTTCGGCGAAGTCCACCTTGGTCTTCGCCAAGACATTGGAGGTGACCATTGCCAGCCTCTTGAGCGCGGCGAACGCGTCGACGATGTGGCCACGGTTCTTGTTGAGCACGCGGATCGCTTCAGGCAGGGTGTCCAGCGCCCGGCCCAGGTTGTCCTTGTCGCGGGCCAGCGTCGCGGAGAACCGGTTCAACCCGTCGACCGCATCGATGATGTCGTTGACCTGCCGGTTGAGTCCGGCCGTCAATTCCGCCAGCCTGGGGATCAGGTCGACGAACTGGTCTTGGCGGCCGGCGACGGCCTGGTACGTCTCGTCGGTGATCTCTTCCAGCGCGCCGAGATTGCCCTTGTTGACCACGACGCCAAGCGCCGAAAGCACCTCTTCGGTGGTGGGGTAGCGACCCGTGCGCGACTCCGGGATTTTCGACCCGTCGCTCAGCCTGCCGGTCGGCGGCTTGTCCTTGGGACGGACCAGGTCGATGTGCATCGAACCGAGCAACGACGTCTGCGCGACGGTCGCCGTCGAGTTGGCCGGCAACACCACGTTCTTGTCCAGCGCCAGTTTCACTGCGGCGTAGAAGGATCCGTCGGCGCGCTGCTCGGCAGAGATCCCGGCCACGCTGCCGACGGTGACGTCGTCAACCATGACCGGGGAGTTTTGCGGCAGCGTCGCCACGTCGGGCATCTCGACGGTGATCGAGTAGGCGCCGCCGCCATGCCCGGCGGTGCCCGGCATCGCCAGGGAGTTCAGCCCATTGAACTGACAACCGGCCAGCAGAGCGCTGCCCGCGGCTAACACGCCGCCGCGCAACCAGATTCGCCTCATTGGCCACCGCCCTGGTCCGCCGGCGGCGGCTCCGCGGGCGCCGGGAGGGGCGCCTGGCCGGGCGGCGGGCCCGGCAACGGACCGAATGCCGAGCCGGGAAGGGGCCCCGGCGCGGGACCGGGGCGCGCGCCGGGCGGCGTGGGACCCGGAGGGGATCCGGTCTGCGGTGCCGTCGGGACCAGCAGCGCCTGCAGGTCCGCAGGGTTCTGGGCCGGTGCCGGCGTGTGCGCGCCCTGGGCCGGTAGCCAGGTCAACTGCGGGACCGGGGTCGCCGCCTTGGCCTGGGTTTCCGGGGTGTCGTAGATGATCTGGCCCTTGTAGGCGGTGATCGTGTTGAGCGGGTGGAACATCACCGGCGGGTAGTTCACCGCGAGCCGGCGCAGCACCGGGCCCAGCCGCTCCCGACACAGCTCGGCGCGCTTGAAGTAGTCGGGCGCCCTTGGGCCGCCGGCGGTCTCGAAGGAGCCACCGCAGATGAATTGCACCGGGTTGGCGAACTCGGGTATGGACAGCAGGCCGTTCAGCGTGCCCTGCGCCGGGTCGTAGATGTTGTAGAAGTTGGCGATGCCGGGGCCGGCGACGTGCAGCACCTGCTCGATGTTGTCGCTCTGGTCGCTCAGCGTCTGGGTCAGGTCACTGAGCTTGTTGACCGTGTCGATCAGCGTCGAATTGTTTTCGTGCAGGAATCCCCGGATGTCCGAGAGCGCCTGGTTGAGCGTGCCCAGGGTGTTGTCGAGGTGGCGCGAGCTGTCGGCGAGGACCTGCGACACCGACGCGACGTTCCCGGCGAACTGCACGATCTGTTCGTTACTCGCCGACAGCGCGTTGACCAGCACCTGCAGGTTCTTCACCGTGGTGAAGATGTCGCTGCGCGAATCCCCCAGCCGCCCGGCGACCTGGGAGAGCTCGCGCAGCGCGTTGTGGAAGGACTGCCCGTTGCCGTCGAGCGTGTCGGCGGCCTGGTTGATCGCCGCGCCCAGCGGTCCCTGCATCGACCCGGTCGTCGGGCCCAGCTGGACGGCCAGCTGGGTCAGCGCCTCCTTCACCTCGTCCCATTCCACGGGGACCGCGGTGCGGGCCAAATCGATGCTTCCGCCGTCCGGTAGCACGGCGCCGCCGGTGTAGACCGGCGTGAGCTGAATGAACCGCGCCGACACCAGGTTTGGCGAGACGATGACGGCTCGCGCGTCCTTCGGGATCTTCAGGTCCTTGGGCACCGACATGATGATCTTGACGTCGGAGGGCCGCGGTTGGATCGTCTCGACCTGGCCGAGCGGCACACCGAGCACGCGGACCTGATCGCCGGGGTAAAGCCCGACGGCGGACGTGAAGTATCCGACGAGGATGCGCTTGTTGCCTTGGTTGTTGGCCACATACACGCCGCCGATCAGCACCACGATCAGCGCGATGATGATGGTGTAGCGCAGCGCCCTGCTGCCGGCAATTCGCTGCGTCATGGCGACTTCGGCCTGATTATCCAGCGTTCCTGGATCAACCCGCGCAGGTAGTCGGCCAGGCTGGCCGGCAGCTTGCCGGGCTGATAGAAGAAGTCGAACACCATCGCGACCATGGGCGCCGGCAATACGGAGAAGACGTTGACGTTGAACCCGGGCCCGGAACCGACCACCTCGCCCAACGAGGTCGCGTAGGCGGGCAGCCGCTTGAGGGCCTCAGTGATGTAGTCGCGGCGCTCGTTGAGGGTGTCCAGCACCGAGTTGAGCTTGCCCAGGGACGGGCCGAACTCCTTGCGGTTGTCGGCGACGAAGCCGGAGATCTGTTGTGAGAGAGGGGCGATGCCCGCGATCAGCTGACCGATCGCGGCACGCCGCTCGTCGAGCGCGGCGAACAACTCGTTGCCGTCGTCGACCAGCTTGTTGACCTGTTCGGCGCGCTGCGACAACACCCCCGTCACCGACTTGGCATGCGCCAGAAGGCCTTGCAGCGCCTCGTCACGACGGTTCAGCGTGCGGGACAGCGACGTCACCCCGTCCAGTGCTCCGCGCAGCTCCGGGGTGGCATCGCGCAGCGTGTCGGAAAGCACGTTCAGCGCCTGCTCGAACTGCGGCTTGTTGAGATTGTTGGCGTTATTTCCGAGGTCCTCGAGCGCCCCGGCCAGGGTGTATGGCGTGGTGGTCCGGCTCAACGGGATGGTGGTCGCCCTGCCGCTGCCCGCCGGGGTCACCGCGATGGAGCGTTCACCGAGGATGGTGTCGGTGCGGATCGAGGCCAGCGACTGGTCGCCGACGGTGACGTGCCGGTCGACGCTGAAGGTCACCTTGGCACTGTCTCCGGCCAGCCCGACGGACTGCACCTTGCCGACCTTGAAACCCGATACGTAGACGGCATTCCCGGGGTTGATGCCACCGGCATCGCTGAAGTACGCGTCATACGTCTTACCCTGCGGCCAAAACGGCAACCCGGCGTACCCGAACGCGACCAGCATGACGCAGACCACCAGCACGACGCCGAAGATGCCGGTGCGCAGCGGGTCGCGTTCACGCCGTGCGTCACTTGGCAAAAGAGCACCTCCCCTTGCTGGGGTCCACTTGGCCACCGAACGGTATCAGGATGTCGCTGCCGGCCGGCCCGTTGATCTTGATCGTCACCGAGCAGAAGTAGATGTTGAAGAACGACCCGTAGGCGCCCAGTGCGGACAGCCGCAGGTAGTCCTCGCCGAGTTGCTCGACGTCGTTGGCCACCTCGGCCTTGCGGTTGTCCAGCTCGGTGGCCAGCGGCCGGGTGTTTTCCAAAATGCCCTGCAACGGCCGGCGCGAATTCTTCAGCAGTTCAGTCAGATCCGTCGTCGTCGACGCCAACGGTGGGATCGCGCCGGCGATCACATCCTTGTTGTTGGCCAGCCCGGTGATCAACTGCTGCAGTTGGTCGACGCTGGCCGAGAACTGCGCGCTCTTCTGGTCGACGGTGCCCAGCACCGTGTTGAGGTTGGTGATCACGTCTCCGATGAGCTGGTCGCGCTGGCCCAGCGCCGAGGAGAACGCACTGGTGTCGGCCAGCACGTTCGACAACGCCCCGCCCTGGCCCTGCAGCAACTGGATGACGGCGCTGCTGATGGTGTTGACCTTGTCGGCGTCGAGGCCCTTGACCAGAGGCTTCAGTCCGCCCAGCAGCGCATCGAGATCCAGCGCGGGCTGGGTGTGTTCGGAGTTGATGGTGCCGCCCGCCGGTAGCTTACGCAGCTCCCCCGGACCCGACGTGATCTCCAAAAAGCGGTCGCCGACGAGGTTTTCGTAGCGGATGACCGCGCGCGTCGACGAATACAGCTGGTAGCGGCGATCGACCCCGAACTTCACATCAATGGTGTTGTTCGGGTTGAGCTTTATGCCCGACACCGCACCGACCGGCACGCCCGCGATGCGGACCTTTTGGCCGGCCTTCAGCCGCGAAACGTTGGTAAACGTTGCGTGGTAGGTATTTTCGGCGCCGAACCGGAAGTCGCCGAACACGACGACCAGGGCCGCGGCCACCAGCAGCATGGCGACAGTGAAGACGCTGACCTTGATCACCATCGACCGGTGCGACGGCATTCCCGCGGCCGCCATCAGAAATCGTCCCGTTCCGCGAAGGCGCCGTGGAACAGGAACTGCAGCGTCGAGGGCGCGTCGAACTGCAGCTCGGTGAACGGCTCATACGGGAGGTAGGCGTTGTCGGTGACCAGGAACGGCGCCCGGTAGAACGACCCGCCGGTCTGCTTGGTCGGGATGTCGGGCAGCCCACGGCAATTCGGGCCGCCGGAGGCGTTGACGATCGGCAGCGACTCCGGGTAAGTGTACGACGGCGCGCCCAGCACGAAGCTCGACGATGTGAACAGGCCCGCTTTGCGGACACCGATCAGCGGGGCGAACTCCTTGATGCCGCGGTCGATCCCGCCGAATAGGCAGCCGAATTCCGGCGAATAGTCGTGGGCCACCTTGATCGGGGCCCGCAGCCGGTTGATGGCGTCGATGAGGTTCTGCTCGGCCGGCTCCAATGTCTCATAGGCGTTGTTGGCCAGGCCGATCGTGGCCAGCAGCGTGTCGTTGAGGTTGCGCTGCTGGTCGACGACCGTCTTGTTGATCGTCGGCAGGTTGTCGATGACGGTGGTCAGGTCGGGGGCGGCGTCGGCGTAGGTGTTGGTGACAATCCCCGCCTTGCGGAAGTCCTCCTGCAGGGCGGGCAGCTTCGGATTGGACTGCCGGGTCAGCGTATTCAGGCCCGACAGCAGCGAACCGAAGTCGTCGCCGTGGCCGCGCAGGCCCTCGGCGAGCGCGCTCAGCGTCCCGTTCAATTCGACCGGGTCGACCTTGTGCAGCAGGTCGATGAGCGACTGGAACAAGGTGTTGACTTCCAGGGCCACCGCGGAGGCCTCCACGTGCGCGTCGGGGCGCAGCGACGTCGGCGAAGGCGTCTGGGGCGGAATGAATTCCACCGACTTTGCGCCGAAGATGGTGTTGCCCGCGATGTGCACCGTCGCGTTGGAGGGAACGTAATGCATCTGGTCGCTGTTGATGGACAGCTTCAGGCGCGCCTGGTCACCCGCATAGCTGATGTCGTCGACCTTGCCGATCTGAATGCCGCGGTACTTGACCTTGGCACCCTTGTCCATCACCAGCCCGGCCCGCGGCGACGAAACGGTGACGGTGTCGGTGGAAGCGAAAGCCGCTGTGTATGAAAGGTATGTCAGCACGGCGAAGGCCACGATCAAGCTGGCCAGCAGCGCCGCTGCCAGCCGGACCGATGTGCGTCGCGATCCCGTGTCTGCCATGTTTCGTCAGGGGTCCCCTTATCCGGAGAGGTTGAAGTTACCGGACGCGCCGTATACCGCCAGCGAGATGAACAACGTGATGACGACCACCACGATCAGCGATGTCCGCACGGCCTGGCCGACGGCGATGCCGACGCCGATCGGGCCGCCGCTGGCGTTGTAGCCGTAATAGGTATGGACGAGCATCACCGCGATTGACATCACGATGGCCTGCAGGAAAGACCACAGGAGGTCGGTGGGTATGAGGAAGGTATTGAAGTAGTGGTCGTAGAGGCCCTTGGACTGCCCGTTGATGTAGACGGTGGTGAAGCGGGCGGCGAAGAACGCGGCGAGCACCGACAGCGAGTACAGCGGGACGATCGCGACCAGGCCTGCGATCAGCCTGGTCGACACCAGGTAGGACACCGAGTGGACCGCCATGCACTCGACGGCGTCGATCTCTTCGGACACCCGCATGGCGCCCAGTTGGGCGGTGGCGCCGGCACCGATGGTGGCGGCCAACGCGATTCCCGCGATCACCGGCGCGACGACGCGCACGTTCAAAAACGCCGACAGGAAGCCGGTCAGCGCCTCGATGCCGATGTTGCCCAGCGACGAGTACCCCTGAACGGCGATGACTCCCCCGGATGCCAAGGTGAGAAACGCCGCGACCCCGACCGTGCCGCCGATCATGACGAGCGCCCCTGCGCCCATGGTCATCTCGGCGATGTTGCGGATGGTCTCCTTGCGGTAGCGGGTGATCGCGTTGGGGATGTAGCGCAGGGCTTCGCCGTAAAACAGCGCCTGCTCGCCGAAGTCGTCGACCGGCCCCTGCAGCCTGGCCGCGAGGTTGCGCAGCCGGTAACTGACGTCGTAGCTCATGGCACGCTCACTTGGCCGTAATCCGGACGCCGATGGCGGTCATCACCACGTTGATGACGAACAGGCAGATGAACGCGTAGACGACGGTTTCGTTGACCGCGTTGCCGACGCCCTTGGGGCCGCCCTTGACCGTCAGACCGCGGTAGCAGCCGACCAGCCCGGCCATGATGCCGAACAGCAGCGCCTTGGCCTCGGCGAGGACCAGCTCGCGCAGCCCGGTGAGCACGGTCAGGCCGTTGATGAACGCGCCCGGGTTGACACCCTGCAGGAACACGGAGAACACGTAGCCGCCAGACAGGCCGATGGCGCACACCAAGCCGTTGAGCAGCAGCGCCACCACCGTGGACGCTAAAACCCGCGGCACGACCAGCCGTTGGATCGGGTCGATGCCCAGCACGCGCATCGCGTCGATCTCCTCACGGATGGTGCGGGCGCCGAGGTCGGCGCAGATCGCGGTGGCGCCCGCGCCGGCCACCACGAGCACGGTCACCACCGGGCCCAGCTGGGTGATGGTGCCGAATGCCGTCCCGGCGCCGGACAGGTCGGCCGCGCCGATTTCGCGCAAGAGGATGTTGAGGGTGAACGCGACCAGCACCGTAAACGGGATGGACACCAGCAGCGTCGGAACCAGTGAGACGCGGGCGATCATCCAGGTCTGTTCCAGGAACTCCCCGAACTGAAACGGCCGTCGAAAACTCGCACGGCCGGTATCGATCATCATTTCGAAGAACCCGCCTACAGCACGGGCGGGAACCGCCAGTTGTTGTCTCAACGTGGCACCCCTCAGCTGCTCGCGGCGAAGCCTATGTGTCGCCTTCGCGTTGTCTTCGGTCGCATGCGGCTCGGTGCGAGCCGGATCATATTAACCCAGAAGAAGTTCACGGTGTCAATGAACAGCATTTCGCTGTCAGAACCGTTAATTTGTCCAGGTCAGACCGTTTCTTTCGTTATCAATCTGACACATGTTCTACTTGCCTATTCTCCCCCCGGAAAGCGGCCTTATATCGTTATTCCCCCATCAGTCCGACCGCGGAAAAGTTCCGCTCCGGATCTCGGCCAGCAAAGTATTCCTGCAGCGCGCCGCTGAGTTCGGCGGGCTCCCAAGCCCCCCCGTCGGTGCGGAATCGGTGCTCGGCGGTCGGTGCGGCCACCAGTGTTACCTGGGGACCGTAAACGATGAACACCTGACCGTTGACTTCTGCGGCGGCCGGCGATGACAAAAACTTGACCAGGCTCACCACGTGCTCCGGCGACAGCGGGTCGATGCCGCCTTCTTCTATATTGGGCACCGCGCCGAACACATCGGCCGTCATGGCGGTGCGCGCCCGCGGGCAGATCGCGTTCGCGCACACGCCGTAACGACCCAGCGCCCGCGCGGCCGACAAGGTGAGGGCGATGATGCCCGCCTTGGCCGCGCCGTAGTTCGCCTGCCCCACCGGGCCCACCAGCCCCGCCTCCGAGGAGGTGTTGACGAGGCGGCCGAAGATCTTCGCGTCGGCGGCCTTTTTGGCTTTGCCGCGCCAGTAGGTGGCCGCGTTGCGGGTGAGCAGGAAATGGCCGCGCAGGTGCACGGCGATGACCTGGTCCCATTCCTCGTCGGACATGTTGAACAGCATGCGGTCACGGGTGATCCCGGCGTTGTTGACGACGATGTCCAGGCCGCCCAGGCCGTCGGCCGTGGCGACCAGCTCGTCGGCGGTCGCCCGCTGGCTGATGTCACCGGTGACGGCGATTGCCTTCGAACCAGAGCTGCTGATCTCGTCGATGACGTCGGAGGCGTCCAGCGCCGCAGCGATGTCGTTGACCACGACGGTGGCGCCGAGCCGGGCCAGGCCGAGCGCCTCGGCGCGGCCCAATCCCGCGGCCGCGCCGGTGACCACCGCGACCTTTCCGGACAGATCGGTCGCGTTTGTGCTGCTAGTCAATTTATGAATACCTCTAGTCTTCGCGCAGCAGCGCGGCGCGCGGGCACTCCGCGATCGCCTGTTCGGCCAGCTGTTCCCGGTCGGAGGGAATCGGATCGGTCTTCACGACGGCGTAGTCCTCATCGTCCAGGTCGAAGATGTCCGGTGCGATTCCCAAGCACACCGCGTTACCTTCGCACCGGTCACGATCCACGATCACCCGCACGACACCCTCCTCGAGCCTGGCCTTCAATCTGAGCACGCGCCCTTTCGGTTTGTAGCTACACCATAGGGCCCTCGCGCGTCAGGGCAAACGGTCGCTGGATTCCAAGACTAGAACGTGTTACAACCGGGGAGGCGAACGGGTTGCCGTTGGTCGCGCTCGGGCTTTGTGACGGGCCGTGACGTGGCTTGTGATCGAGACAGAAGGACGGCTTGCAATGCGCATCAGTTACACCCCTGAACAGGAGGAGCTGCGTCGCGAGCTGCGGTCGTACTTCACCACGCTCATGACGCCGGAGCGCCGCGAGGCGCTGAGCTCGATCGGCGGCGAATTCGGCGTCGGCAACGTCTACCGCGAGACCGTCGCGCAGATGGGCAAGGACGGGTGGCTCACCCTGAGCTGGCCCAAGGAGTACGGCGGCCAGGACCGCTCCCCCATGGATTCGCTGATCTTCACCGACGAGGCGGCCATCGCCGGGGCGCCGGTGCCGTTCCTGACGATCAACAGCGTGGCGCCGACGATCATGGCGTACGGCACCGACGAGCAGAAGAAGTTCTTCCTGCCCAAGATCGCGGCCGGCGACCTGCACTTCTCCATCGGCTACTCCGAGCCGGGCGCCGGCACCGACCTGGCCAACCTGCGCACCACCGCAGTTCGCGACGGCGACGACTATGTGATCAACGGCCAGAAGATGTGGACCAGCCTGATCGCCTACGCCGACTACGTGTGGCTGGCGGTGCGCACCAACACCGAGGTCAAGAAGCACCGCGGCATCTCGGTGCTGATCGTGCCGACGACCGCCGAGGGTTTCTCCTGGACGCCGGTGCACACCATGGCCGGCCCCGACACCAGCGCCACCTATTACTCCGACGTGCGGGTGCCGGTGACCAATCGGGTGGGCGAGGAGAACGGCGGGTGGAAGCTGGTGACCAACCAGCTCAACCACGAGCGCGTCGCCCTGGTGTCCTCCGCGCCGATCATTGTGGCCCTGCGTGAGGTCCGCGAGTGGGCGCAGAACACCAAGGATCCCAGCGGCGCCCGGCTCATCGACTCCGAGTGGGTGCAGCTCAACCTCGCCCGCGTGCACGCCAAGGCCGAGGTGCTCAAGCTGATCAACTGGGAGCTGGCGTCCTCGCACAGCGACTCCCTGGGGCCGGCCGACGCGTCGGCGGCCAAGGTGTTCGGCACCGAACTGGCCACCGAGGCCTACCGCCTGTTGATGGAGGTGCTGGGCACGGCGGCGACGGTGCGCCAGGATTCGCCGGGCGCGTTGCTGCGCGGCCGGGTCGAGCGAATGCACCGGGCCTGCCTGATCCTGACCTTCGGCGGCGGCACCAACGAGGTGCAGCGCGACATCATCGGGATGGTGGCGCTGGGGCTGCCCCGAGCCAACCGCTGACCTTCTTTCACTAAGGACTGACTTTCATGGACTTCACCACAACCGAAGCCGCGCACGACCTCGGGGGTTTGGTCGACACCATCGTCGACGCGGTGTGCACGCCCGAGCACCAGCGCGAGCTGGCCGGCCTCGAGCAACGATTCGACCGCCAGCTATGGGGCAAGCTCGTCGAGGCCGACATCTTGACCAGCGCGGCGCCGTCGGCCCTGGGTGGCGACGGCTTCGGCGTCCTCGAGCAGGTGGCCATCCTGGTGGCGCTGGGCCACCAGCTGGCCGCGGTGCCGTACCTGGAATCGGTGATGCTGGGCGCCGGGGCGCTGGCCCGGTTCGGTTCCGAGGAACTGCAGCAGGGCTGGGGCGCGCCGGCGATCCGGGGCGAGAAAATCCTCACCGTCGCGCTCGACGGCGAAATGGGTGAGGGGCCGGTGCAGGCCGTCAAGGGCGGCCAGGGTTACCGGCTGACCGGCACCCGCACCCAGGTCGGCTTCGCGCCGGTGGCTGACGCATTCCTGGTTCCGGCCGAAACCGATTCCGGCGCAGCGGTTTTCCTGGTTGCTGCTGCTGATCCAGGTGTCGCGGTGACCGCGATGGAGACGACCGGGTTGGGCAGCGTCGGGCACCTGACGCTGGATGGCGTTGCGGTGGATTCGGGGCGCCGGGTCGGCGACGGCACTGACGGCATCGTGGCCGCGTGGCTCGAGACCCTGGCCGCATTGGGCCGCAGCGCCTTTCAGCTCGGGGTGCTCGAGCGGGGACTGCAGCTGACCGCCGAATACGCGCGCGAGCGTGAGCAGTTCGACCGCCCGATCGGCAGCTTCCAGGCGGTGGCGCAGCGACTGGCCGACGGCTACATCGACGTCAAGGCGCTGCGGCTCACGCTGACCCAGGCGGCCTGGCGCGTGTCGGAGGACATCCCCGCCGAGATCGACGTGGCCAGCGCGGCGTTCTGGGCCGCCGACGCCGGGCATCGAGTGGCGCACACCGTCGTGCACGTGCACGGCGGTGTCGGCGTCGACACCGATCACCCGGTGCATCGTTACTTCCTGGCCGCCAAGGAAATCGAGTTCGCGCTACGCGGCGCCACCGGGCAGCTGCGCCGGATCGGCCGTGAACTGGCGGAAACCCCGGCCTAGTTTTCGCGGGCCCTTGAACGCGCCATTTAACCTCCCGCCCGACCCGACGGTCACCAAACTGCTGGTGCCACTGGCCGAGATCGACGACCGAGGCGTCTTTTTCGAAGACTCATTCACCAGCTGGCGGGATCACCTCCGGCATGGCGCGGCCATTGCGGCCGCGCTGCGCGAGCGCCTCGACCCCGCGAAACCGCCGCACGTCGGGGTGCTACTGGAGAACACCCCCTTCTTTTCGGCGATGCTGGTGGCGGCGGGAATGTCCGGAATCGTTCCGGTGGGCCTCAACCCGGTGCGCCGCGGCGATGCGCTGGCCCGCGACATCGCCCACGCCGACTGCCAAATGGTACTGGCCGACGCGAATTCGGCTGGCTCCCTTGGCGATATCTCGCATGTGAACGTCGATTCGCCCGAGTGGGCTTGCCAGGTGGCGGCGCATGGCGACGCCTCGCTGTCTTTCCAGCCGGCGTCAGCTTCCGATTTGTTCATGCTGATCTTCACGTCGGGCACCAGCGGTGAGCCCAAGGCGGTGAAGTGCAGCCACGGCAAGGTGGCGATCGCCGGCCTCACGATGGGGCAGCGATTCGACCTGGGCCCATCCGATGTGTGTTATGTGTCGATGCCGCTTTTTCATTCCAACGCGGTGCTGGTCGGCTGGGCAGTGGCGGCGGCGTGCCAGGGCTCGATGGCGTTGCGGCGCAAGTTTTCCGCGTCGGGCTTTCTTGTCGACGTGCGCCGTTACGGCGCCACCTACGCCAACTACGTCGGCAAGCCGCTGTCGTATGTGCTCGCCACGCCCGAGCGGCCCGACGACGCCGACAACCCACTGCGCGCGGTGTACGGCAACGAGGGCATCCCCGACGACATCGAGCGCTTCGGCCGCAGGTTCGGCTGTGTGGTCCAGGACGGGTTCGGCTCGACGGAGGGCGGGGTGGCGATCGCCCGCACCCCCGACACCCCGGCGGGCGCGCTGGGGCCGCTGCCCGAGGGGGTCGAGATCGTCGACCCCGACACCGGCGAACCCTGCCCGGTGGGGGTGGTCGGCGAGATAGTGAACACCGCCGGGCCGGGCCGGTTCGAGGGCTACTACAACGACGCCGCCGCCGAGGCGGAGCGGATGGCCGGCGGCGTCTACCACAGCGGCGACCTGGCCTATCGCGATTCGGCCGGTTACGCGTATTTCGCTGGACGCCTTGGCGATTGGATGCGGGTCGACGGCGAGAACCTGGGCGCGGCCCCGATCGAGCGGGTGCTGCTGCGCTACCCCGACGCCGCCGAGGTGGCGGTGTACGCGGTGCCCGACCCGGTCGTCGGCGACCAGGTGATGGCCGCGCTGGTGCCGGCGCCGGGTGCGCAGTTCGATCCCGAGAAGTTCCGGGCCTTCCTGGCCGAGCAGCCCGACCTGGGGCCCAAGCAGTGGCCGTCGTACGTCCGGATCAGCGCGGAGCTGCCGCGGACGGTGACCTTCAAGGTGCTCAAGCGCCAGTTGTCGGCGCAGGGTGTCGACTGCGAAGATCCGGTGTGGCCAATTCGCCGGTAGCAGAAAGCTTCGAGGAGCTGGCGGCCGTCGCTGCGGCGGGCGCGACCGTCGGCATCGCGATCGCCCACCCGGAGGGGGCCCAACCGCTGTCGCTGGGCCGCTGGTCGTCCGGCGTCGCGTGGTCGACGATCAAGGTGCCGTTGGCGATAGCGGCGTTGCGCCGCGATCCGGCGCGGGCCGAGGGGCTGGTCGTCAAAGCCATCACCTCGTCGGACAACCACGCGTCGGAGCGCCTGTGGTCTCTGTTGGGCTCGCCTGTAGAAGCCGCCCGGCAGGTGCAGGCCGTCGTCGAGGCATGCGGCGACGCCGACACCGTGGTCGAATCGCGACGACTTCGCCGGGGCTACACCGCATTCGGTCAGACGCAATGGCCGCTGGGCCGGCAGGCCCGCTTCGCCGCGAGGCTACCGTTGCTCGACGATGCGGCCACCGTCATCTCGCTGATGCGCGACCTCACCCGCGTCCAGCGCTGGGGCCTGGCCGCCAAAGGCTTTGCCGCCAAGGGCGGTTGGGGACCGGGCGTGCGCGGTGACTACCTGGTCCGGCAGTTCGGCGTGGTGCCAGCGGTGTCCGGGCAGGTGGGGGTGGCGCTGGCGGCGCAAGCGCACGCGTTCGAGAGCGGGGTGGAAGTGCTCAACGCGGTGACGGACTGGCTCGTCGCGCACCTTCCAGAGCTAACCGAGCAGTGACGGCACCACCGCGTCGATCAGGTGCGGGCCCGGCTCGGCAAAGGCCGCGCGCAGGGCGTCGGCGAACTCCTCCGCGGTGCTGGCGCGCCGCGCGGGAACGCCCATCCCCTCGGCGATCTTGACGAAATCCATTGTCGGACACGATAAGTCGAGCAGATCCTGGGCCTTGGGGCCGGGGGCGGACCCGGCGCCGACGCGTTGCAGCTCGACCCGCAAGATGTCGTAGGCGCTGTTGTCGTAGATCACGGTGGTGACGTCGAGGTTCTCGCGCGCCTGCGTCCACAACCCCGAAATGGTGTACATCGCCGACCCGTCGGATTCCAGGCACAGCACCGGACGATCGGGGGCGGCCACCGCGGCGCCCACCGCGGCGGGGATGCCGTAGCCGATCGCGCCGCCGGTCAGCGTCAACCAGTCGTGGGCCGGCGCACCGGCGGTGGCCGGCGGCAGCAGCAACCCGGACGTGTTCGCCTCGTCGACGACGATCGCCCGCTCGGGCAGCAGCGCCCCGATCACGTCGGCCGCCGACGCGGACGTCAACGCACCGGCCGGCAGCTGCGGGCGCGACGCGGCCGCCACCGGCGCGACCGTGCCGGGCGCCAGTTCGTCGGCCAACGCCTTCAAAGCCGCTGCGGCGCCGTGGTTTCCGGCGAGCGAGTGCACCTCGCAGCCCGCCGGCGCCAGGTCGCTGGGCATGCCCGGGTAGGCGAAGAAGGACACCGGCGACTTGGCGCCCGCGAGCACCAGGTGCTTGGCGCCGTCGAGCTGGGCCGTGGCGGCCTCGGCGAAGTAGGCGAGCCGCTCGACGGCGGGGACGCCGGCGCCGCGCTCGAGGCGCGTCGGGAACGTCTCGCACAGCACCCGGACGCCCGTGGCCTCGGCGATGCGCGCGGCGGCCGCCAGCCCGTCGCGCCGGGTGGCGTCGCCGCCGACCATCAGCACCGTCGGCTCCCCCGAGCGCAGCACCTCGAGCACCTCCGGCGCCAACAGCGGGTCGGCGCCCGCCGGTTGGGCTTGGGCCGTGGCGGCGGGTCGGGCCCCGTCCGACCAGGAAACGTCGGCGGGCAGGATGAGCGTCGAAATCTGCGAGCCGGCCCGGCCGGCGGCGATCGCCTCGGCGGTGTCGGCCGCGACGTCGGCGCTGTCTTGGGTGCGGCGCACCCATCCCGAGACGGTGCCCGCCAGCGCGTCGATGTCGGATTCCAGTGGGGCGTCGTACTTTTTGTGATAGGTGGCGTGGTCGCCGACGACGACGACCATCGGCACCTGGGCGCGCCGCGCGTTGTGCAGGTTGGCCAGGCCGTTACCCAGTCCCGGGCCCAGGTGCAGCAGCACCGCGGCCGGCCGATCGGCGATGCGGGCGTAGCCGTCGGCCGCGCCGGTGGCCACTCCTTCGAAAAGTGCCAGCACGCCACGCATTTGGGGAACGGTGTCCAGCGCGGCCACGAAGTGCATCTCCGACGTGCCGGGGTTGGCGAAGCACACGTCGACGCCGCCGTCGACGAGGGTGTTGATCAGGGCCTGAGCACCGTTCACCTGTTTGCCTCCAGTCCGAAGACACGCTCGGCGTTTCCGCGTAGGAAGTCGTGGCGGGCCTCGCCGCTGAGCCCGAGGTCGTCCAGCCCCGCCAGAGCGTGCGTGTGGGTGATCATCGGGTAGTTGGTGCCGAACAAGACTTTGCGTTGCCCGGTACCGGTTTTCATGAAGCGTATGAGCTCGTGCGGCAGTCGCTCGATCGTGTATGCGGAGGTATCGATGTAGACGTTCGGATGCTTGCGGGCGACCGCGACCATTTCCTCGGTCCACGGGTAGCCGACGTGCCCGCAGACGATCACCAGCTCGGGGAAGTCGAGGGCGACCTGGTCGATGTAGGGAATCGGGCGCCCGGTCTCCGATGGCCGCAGCGGGCCGGTGTGACCGACCTGGGTGCAGAACGGCACCCCGGATTCCACGCATTCGGCGAACAACGGGTAGTAGCGGCGGTCGGTGGGCGGCGCGTCCCAAAGCCACGGCACTACCCGCAGGCCCACGAAGCCGTCCTCGACCCTTTGTCGTAGCTCGCGGACCGCCGGCATCGGGCGATCGAGGTCGACCGCGGCCAGGCCGGCGAAGCGGTCCGGGTGCGCGCGGACCCATTCCGCGACCTCGTCGTTGGACACCAGGTCCTGGCCGCCCGGACCGCGCCACGCGCTGAGCAGTCCGAAGCCGACGCCGGCGGCGTCCATCGACCCGATGGTGACGTCGATCGGGATATCGGTGTCGGGGATCGACCCGCCGGTCCAGCGCCGCAGCGAGGCCAAAAAGTCGCTGCGCAGGAACCGTTGGGTCGGGTGTTGCATCCACACGTCGATGGTCATCGCAATCCGACACTAGCCCGGCGACGATGCGCGCCGCAGAGCGGCGCGAGGAGGAGACGGGCAATCCGACACCAGCCCGGCGACGATGCGCGCCGCAGAGCGGCGCGAGGAGGAGACGGGCAATCCGGCACCAGCCCGGCGACGATGCGCGCCGCAGAGCGGCGGTTAGGCGGACAGTGCTGCCCGGGCCGCGGCATCGGTCTGCCGGGCGTAGTCGCCGCCGAACAGCACCACGTGCGCCAGCAGCGGGAACAGCTGATGCAGCCCGATGCGGTTGCGCCAGCCGGGCTTCAGCGGTTGCACCCGCTGGTAGCCGGCAAGGATGGCGTCGTGATGCGGGCACCCGAACAGCGCGAGCATCGCCAGGTCGGTCTCGCGGTGACCGCCGTGCGCGGCCGGATCGATCAGCACCACCCCATCCGGCGTCCACATCACGTTGCCGCTCCAAAGGTCCCCGTGCAGCCGGGCGGGCGGGGCGTCGTCGTCGAAGTCACCCGCCCGGCAACGCGCCGCGACGGAGTCGATCGCGGCACGCGTCGACGCATCGAGCCGCCCCGCCGCGAGCTCGGCCATCGGGGCCAGCCGCTCTTCGGCGTAGAAATCGCCCCACCGGCGGTGGGGACGCAGTGACATCGGCAACGGCTGCGATAACGGCCCGAAGAACCCCGGCCCGCCCCACCCGTCGGGCCCCGCGCCGAACCCCGCGGCGCCCGCGCCGTGCGTGACGGCGAGTTGGCTGCCGAACGCTTGGGCGGCCTCGAGGCTGGGGCTCACCGAATCGAGCCGCCGGAGGGTCAAGCTCGTCGCGTCATACGAAACAACGTGCGCGCAGGGCACACCGCCGTCGACGCCGGCCAGCCAACCCAACCCCGCGGCTTCCCACGCGAAGAAGCCGGCGGGCGCGCCCGCGTGGTATTTGACGAAGTCGCTCACGCGGCGACGATAGCGCTCTACGTTGTCACATGGCTGGCGTGCACATCGTCGGCTGGCCGCGCCTCGGTCTGCTCCTTGGCCCAGCGGTAGTCGGGTTTGCCTGCGGGCGAACGCTTTACCTCGTCAACCAGCCAAAGGCTGCGCGGCACTTTGTATCCCGCGATCTCGGAGCGCACGAAACTGTCCAGCTCGGCCAACGTGGGCCGGCACCCCGGCCGGGGCTGCACGACGGCCGCCACACACTGGCCGTACCGCGCATCGGGCACCCCGACCACCAGGGCGTCGAAGACGTCGGGATGGCCCTTCAGCGCCCCCTCGACCTCCTCGGGGTAGATCTTCTCGCCACCGCTGTTGATCGACACCGAGCCGCGGCCGAGCATCGTGACGGTGCCGTCCTCCTCGACCAGAGCCCAGTCCCCCGGAATGGCATACCGCACACCGTTGATCGTCCGGAACGTCTCGGCGGTCTTCTTCTCGTCCTTGTAGTAACCGACCGGGATGTTGCCCTTCTTGGCGATGAAGCCGCGCACCCCCGAACCGGGCTTCACCTCGTTGCCGAGCTCGTCGAGTACGACGGTGCGGTGGTCGATCGTCACGCGCGGGCCACCGCCGTGCGGCGCGTTCGCGGCGACGATGCTGGTGCCACCAAACCCGGTCTCCGAGGAGCCAATTGAATCCGTGATCACGCGATTGGGCAGCAGCTCGAGGAGCTTCTCCTTGATGCTCGGCGAGAACAGCGCGGCGGTGCTGGCAAGCAGGTACAGCGACGACAGGTCGTAATCGTTGTCCTTGTTGAGCGCGTCGAGCAGCGGTCGGGCCATGGCGTCGCCGGTGAAGAACAGCAAATTCACCTTGTGGTCGTGGATCGTGCGCCACACCTCGTCGGCGTTGAATTCCGGTGCCAGCACGGTGGTTTGGCCCGAGAAGAGCGACATCCAGGTCGCCGACTGCGTGGCGCCATGGATCATCGGGGGAATCGGGTAGCGGACCATCGGCGGGTTGGCGGCGGCGGCCTTGGCCAAGTCGTACTCGTCCTTGACGAATTCTCCCGTGGCAAAGTCGGTTCCGCCGAACAGCACCCGGTAGATGTCCTCGTGGCGCCACATCACCCCCTTGGGGAAACCGGTGGTGCCGCCGGTGTAGAGCAGGTAGATGTCGTCGGCGCTGCGCTCGCCGAAGTCGCGCTCGGGCGCCCCCTGCGCGATCGCCGAGTAGAACTCGACGCCGCCGTAGCGCGAATAGTCGCTGGAGGCACCGTCGCTACCGTCCTCGACGACCAGGACCGTCTTGACGTGGGGCGTGTCGGGCAGCACGTTGGCGACGCGGTCCGAGTACTGACGCTCGTGGACCAGCGCGACCATGTCCGAGTTGTCGAACAAGTAGCGAAGCTCGCCCTCGACATAGCGGTAGTTGACGTTCACCAGGATGGCCCCGGCCTTGACGATGCCCAGCATCGCGATGACGATCTCGATGCGGTTGCGGCAGTACAGGCCGACCTTGTCGTCCTTGCGCACGCCCCGATCGATCAGGTAGTGCGCGAGGCGGTTAGCCTTCTCCTCCAGTTCGGCGTAGGTCAGCTTCTCGTCGCCGCAGATGAGGGCAACACGGTCAGGCACAGCATCGATGGCGTGCTCGGCGAGGTCGGCAATATTCAGGGCCACGGCCACCAAATTAGAACGTGTTACATTTCTTGACAAGCTCACCCCCAACGTGGACCGAAAGGCGGTAGCCGTGGCTGAGGCCCCAGCAAACGAACCAACCGGACCTGACGCCCTGGTGGAGCAGCGTGGTCACACCCTGATCGTCACGCTGAACCGGCCGCACGCCCGCAACGCCCTGAGCACCGAAATGATGGAAATCATGGTGCAGGCGTGGGACCGCGTCGACAACGATCCCGACATCCGCTGCTGCATCCTCACCGGGGCCGGTGGCTACTTTTGCGCGGGCATGGATCTCAAGGCGGCAACCAAGAAGCCGCCGGGCGAGTCGTTCAAGGACGGTAGCTACGACCCGTCACGTATCGACGCTCTGCTGAAGGGTCGACGGCTGACGAAGCCGCTGATCGCGGCCGTCGAGGGGCCCGCCATCGCCGGCGGCACCGAGATCCTGCAGGGCACCGACATCCGGGTCGCCGGCGAGAGCGCCAAGTTCGGCATCTCGGAAGCCAAGTGGAGCCTGTATCCGATGGGCGGTTCGGCCGTGCGGCTGGTGCGCCAGATTCCCTACACCGTGGCGTGCGACCTGCTGCTGACGGGCCGGCACATCACCGCCGCCGAGGCCAAGGAGATGGGCCTGATCGGCTACATCGTCCCCGACGGTCAGGCGCTGGCGAAGGCGCTGGAGATTGCCGAGGTGATCGAGAACAACGGCCCGCTGGCGGTGCAGGCCATCCTGCGGGCGATCCGCGAAACCGAGGGCCTCAACGAGAACGACGCCTTCAAGATCGACACCCAGATCGGCATCAAGGTGTTCCTGTCCGACGACGCCAAGGAAGGGCCGCGCGCGTTCGCCGAGAAGCGCAAGCCCAACTTCCAGAACCGCTGACGCTCTCATTCGCGCCGAGCGTGAAGCTGTTGCGAGGTTTCGGCCATTTTTTCGCGGCAGTTTCACACTCGGCGAGGTGTCGGTCCTGCCCGGCACACTCCCGCCCATGGGAGAGCCGTTCATAGGTAGCGAGGCCGCCGCATCCCGCCGTGCGACACCGTATGCCCTGCGCAGCAGGTTCGTGGCGATCCACCGCGACGTCTACGTACCCCGCGGCACCGAGATAACTGCCGCGGTGCGTGCCGAGGCGGCGTGGTTGTGGTCGCGGCGGCGCGGCGTCGTCGCGGGCCGCTCGGCCGCGGCGCTGCACGGCGCAAAGTGGATCAATGGAAAGGCACCGGCCGAACTCATCTACCAAAATCGCCACGCGCCCAGGATGATCCGCACCTGGGCTGATCGCATCGCGGACGACGAGGTTGCGATGGTCCACGGGATGCCGGTGACGACGCCGGCCCGCACCGCACTCGACCTGGCGTCGCGGTATCCCATCGACAGGGCGGTCGCTCTGATTGATTCCCTCGCCCGAGCGACTCACCTCAAGATGGCCGATATCGAGCTACTTGCCGAGCGCTACAAGGGACGCCGAGGCATCCGACGGGCGCTCAGCATGCTGGACCTCGTCGACGCCGGTGCGGAGTCACCCCGCGAAACCTGACTGCGCCTATTGCTCATTCGGGGTGGCTTTCCGCGGCCGCGCACGCAGATTCCGGTGCGCGACCAATACGGCCAGCTGGTCGCAGTCCTCGACATGGGCTGGGAGGACGTGAAGATTGCGGCGGACTACGAGGGCGATCAGCACCGCACCGACCGCCGGCGATTCAATAGGGACATCAGGCGCGCCGAGGCGCTCGCAGAGTTGGGCTGGATCGACGTCCGGATCACGGCCGAAGACACTGCGGGTGGAATCATCGGCCGGGTATCAGCGGCGTGGGAACGCCGAATGTGAAACTGTCGCGAGGTTTTCGCTGTTTTCTCGCAACAGTTTCACGCTCGACGCGAAGCCAAGCCATCTAGCCCAGCGGTGCGCTCGGGGTAAAGGCGACTGGCATTTTCTCCAGGCCGGATACGAAGTTGGCCGGCCTCAGCGGCAGCTCGTCGTCCGACGCCAGTCGCAGATCCGGCAGACGCTGCAGCAGGCGGGTTTGCATGATCGACAGCTCCAGCCGGGCGAGCTGGTTGCCCAGGCAGAAGTGCGTTCCGAAGCCGAACGCGAGGTGGTTGTTCGGGTAGCGCTCGATGTCGAAGCTTTCCGGATCCTCGAAGACCTTCTCGTCGAAGTTCGCCGACTCGAACAGCAGGATCATCTTTTCGCCCTGGCGCAGGCGGGCGCCGTGGAATTCGGTGTCGGCGGTGATCGTGCGCGCCATGTTCTTCACCGGCGCGGTCCAGCGCAGCATCTCTTCGATCGCGTTGGGCAGCAATCCCAGGTCGTTGACTAGCCGCCGGTGCTGATCGGGGTGCTGCAGCAGCTGCCTGGTTCCGCCGGACAGCGTGTGACGCGTGGTCTCGTCGCCGCCGATGAGCAGCAGCAGGACCTCGGTGACGATCTGGTGGTCCTCCAGGCGCGAACCCTCGACCTCCGCGTGCACGAGGACGCTGACCAGGTCGTCGGTCGGTTCCTCCTTACGCGCCGTGATCATCCCCATCATGTATTCGCTGTAGGCGGCGAAGGCATCCATGGTGATCTGGAAATCCTCTTGAGCCGCAGTGCTGCTCAAGAAGCTGACGAGATCGTCGGACCACTTGAGGAACATCTTGCGTTCCTCCGGACGCACACCAAGCATGTCGCCGATGACCGCCATCGGCAGCGGCGCGGCGAGGTCCCACACGAAGTCGCATTGGCCGCGTTCGCACACCGCGTCGATCAGCGTGTCACACAACGCAGCGATCTTCGCCTCCTGGTCCTTCACCCGCTTGCGGGTGAAACCGGAGTTGACGAGCTTGCGGCGCAACAGATGTTGGGGATCGTCCATCTCGATCATCATCTCGACCCCGTCTTGGTCGGGTCGGATGCCGCCGGCATTCGAGAACAGCTCGGGGTTGCGCTCGGCGTCGATGACGGCCTGATAGGTCGACGCGGCGGCCAATCCGTTGCGGTCTCGAAACACCGGCTCGTTCTCCCGCATCCAGCGGTAGACGGCGCGGGAGTCGCCCGCGTAGAACGCGCCGTCGGTCAGATCCACGTCGGGCCTGGTCACTGAAGTCACCGTCATGAGATCTCCTGGGCGTCGCCGAATGTCATTTGCACGTTCTCAACCGAACTGGACAACATCGCGCGCTTCGGAAGGCCAAGCGACGCCAGCTCTTTCGCGTAGGGGTGGTCACCGAGCCGGATGCGGACCCCGCCGAAGCGAGTGCGCACACCGTCGAGCGTGTGCTCGAAGGAGGTCTCGCGCGTGACGCCGTCACGGTGCGAGTAGGTGCGCTGCTCTTGGTGGCGCGGGGTCAGCCGGAACGGCAGGCCGCGGCCGAATTCCATGTCGACCACCAGTTGCCCGTCGACCGTGCAGTCGAAACCGAACTGACGGCCGTCCCGAACGGTGAAGTCCGCCATGACCTTTGGGTATCCCCAGATCTTGGTCCCGGCCTCCAGGGTGAACGGCTGGTCGACGGGCAGGTGGTGGATGAACGCGCCGGCCGACTGCAGCGCGCGCGGGCCGCCGGCCTTCGAACCCGGCGGGTTGACCATCACGCTGGTACCGAATTCGTGGTACTGGCCCAGGTCGCCGTCGATGTAGTGCATCAACATCAGGACCACGATCGCACGCCCGGGGAGGTAGCGGCAGACCTGCAGGCCGCTGTAGTCGATCATCCGCTGCGCGGCGTCGGCGTCGACGGAAAACATCGCCATGTGCTGATTCGCCTGGCGAATCCGCACCGGCATCGTCAATACCGTGCCCGCGATCGTATGCTGCGAGGCTGTCATCCGGCCAATCTAGAACCCGTTCTATTGGTCCGGCAAGCCCCGCCTAGATGAGTGCGGCGACCTCACGGACCTGCTCCGGGCTGCGGCCGGAAACCACCATCATGGTCACGCCGGCGGCCTCCCACACCTTGATTTGCTTACGCACGTAGTCCACGTCGCCCACGATCGCGGCGTCGTCGACCAGCTCGTCGGGGATGACCGTGGCCGCCTTGTCCTTCTGGTTGCTGCGGAAAAGTGTCGTCACGTCGTCGACGACCTCGGCATAGCCCATCCGGCGGTAGACGTCGGCGTGGAAATTGGTGTCTTCTGCGCCCATGCCGCCCATGTAGAGCGCCAGATAGGGCTTCATGGCCGCGAAGGCGGCGCTGCGGTCGTCGGTGATGACGATGTTGGCCGTCGCGCAGATCTCGAAGTCCTCGCGGCCGCGGCGCGCCCCGGGCCGGGCGAAACCCTCGTCGAGCCATTCGTTATAGGTGTCGGCCATCCGCGGCGTGTAGAAGATGGGCAGCCAGCCGTCGCAGATCTCGGCCGCCAGCGCGACGTTCTTGGGGCCCTCGGCGCCCAGCATGATCGGGATGTCGGCGCGCAACGGGTGGGTGATGGGCTTCAACGCCTTGCCCAGGCCGGTGGTCTCAGACCCCGTCAGGGGCAGGGGGTAGTGCGGTCCAGAACTGGTCACCGGCGCCTCCCGGGCCCACACCTGCCGCAGGATGTCGATGTACTCACGGGTGCGCGCCAGCGGCTTGGGGAACCGCTGGCCGTACCAGCCCTCGACCACCTGCGGGCCGGACACGCCCAGCCCCAGGATGTGCCGGCCCCCGCTCAAGTGATCCAGCGTCAGCGCGGCCATCGCGCACGCCGTCGGAGTGCGCGCCGACAGCTGCACGACCGACGTGCCCAGCCGCACCCGCTGCGTCGACGAACCCAGCCAGGCAAGCGGGGTGTACGCGTCGGATCCCCACGCCTCGGCGGTGAACACGGCGTCGAACCCGGCTTCCTCGGCCGCGGCGACCAGCTCGCCCGCGTTGCCCGGCGGTTGAGCGCCCCAATACCCCAGCTGCAGCCCTAGCTTCATCGCCTCTGCCCTTCCCGACCCAGTGTTGAAACGAAACTTAGAACCTGTTCTACTCGAAGGCGTGACAGCCAGTTCGAGCAGCCCATCCCTGATCGACCACCCTGAGCCACCACTTTCCGCGCCGCTGACGTTGTCGTTCGACTACACCCGTTCGGTTGGCCCGACGCTCGGCCAGTTCTTCACCGCCTTGCGTGAACGCCGCATCCTGGGGGTGCGCGGATCGGATCGCCGGGTGCACGTCCCGCCGGCGGAATATGACCCGGTTACCTATGAACCGCTGGGCGAGATGGTACCGGTGTCGGCCGTGGGCACCGTCGCGTCCTGGACGTGGCAGCCCGAGCCGCTGGAGGGGCAGCCGCTGGACCGGCCTTTCGCCTGGGCGCTGATCAAGCTGGACGGCGCGGACACGCTGCTGATGCACGCGGTGGATGCCGGCGAACCAGACGCGGTTCGCACCGGCACGCGGGTGCACGTGCACTGGGCCGACGAGACCGTCGGCGCCATCACCGACATCGCCTACTTCGAACTGGGTGACGAGCCCGAACCGGTCCCCCAGCCGTCGGGCGACCAAGAGCCGGTCACCATGATCGTCACCCCGATCGAGATGACGATTCAGCACACCGCCTCGCACGAGGAGAGCGCCTACCTGCGGGCCATCGCCGAGGGCAAGTTGCTCGGCGCACGGACCGGCAAGAACGGAAAGGTGTACTTCCCGCCGCACGGCGCCGACCCGGCCACCGGCCAGCCGACCACCGAGTTCGTCGAGCTGCCCGACAAGGGCACGGTGACGACGTTCGCGATCATCAACATCCCATTCCAGGGGCAGCGCATCAAGCCGCCGTACGTGGCCGCCTATGTGCTGCTCGACGGCGCCGACATTCCCTTCTTGCACCTGGTCGCCGACATCGACGCCCACGAGGTGCGGATGGGGATGCGGGTCGAGGCGGTGTGGAAACCTCGCGACCAGTGGGGTTTTGGCATCGATAACATCGAGTACTTCCGGCCGACCGGGGAACCCGACGCCGAGTACGACACCTACAAGCACCACCTGTAAAGGGCCTACTTGCAATGAGCGCTCGCAACATTGCGGTCGTCGGCTTTGCCCACGCGCCGCATGTCCGCCGCACCGACGGCACCACCAACGGCGTCGAGATGTTGATGCCGTGCTTCGCGCAGCTGTATGAGGACCTGGGCATCACGAAGGCCGACATCGGCTTCTGGTGTTCGGGGTCGTCCGATTACCTTGCCGGACGGGCGTTTTCGTTCATCTCGGCCATCGACTCGATCGGTGCCGTCCCCCCGATAAACGAATCGCACGTCGAGATGGACGCGGCGTGGGCCCTTTACGAGGCCTACATCAAGATCCTGACCGGCGAGGTCGACACCGCGCTGGTGTACGGCTTCGGGAAGTCCTCGGCCGGAGTCCTGCGTCGCGTCCTGTCGCGGCAGACCGACCCCTACACGGTCGCGCCGCTGTGGCCGGACTCGGTGTCGATGGCTGGACTGCAGGCCCGCATGGGACTCGAATCCGGCAAGTGGAGCTTCGAGCACATGGCGCGCGTCGCGTTCGAGTCGCTTGCCAACGCCCCCCGGGTGGACGCCGAGCCGCCGGCGGTCAGCATGGACGATCTGCTCGAGCGGCCGTTCTTCGCCGACCCGCTGCGGCGCCACGACATCGCACCGATCACCGACGGGGCAGCCGCGATCGTGCTCGCCGCCGATGACCGCGCTCGCGAATTGCGCGAAAATCCGGCCTGGATCACCGGTATCGAACACCGCATCGAGTCGCCATCGCTGGGTGTACGCGACCTCACCGAGTCACCGTCGACCACGGCGGCGACCAAGGCGGCCACCGGCGGGTACATCCGCAACCTCGACGTGGCTGAGATTCACGCGCCCTTCAGCCATCAGCATCTGATCATCGCGGAGGCCATCCGGATACCCGGGGCGACGAGAGTCAATCCGTCCGGCGGCACGCTGGCGGCCAACCCCATGTTCGTCGCCGGGCTCGAGCGCATCGGATTTGCGGCACAACACATCTGGGACGGTTCGGCCGAGCGGGTGCTGGCGCACGCCACCAGCGGTCCCGCCCTGCAGCAGAACCTGGTTGCGGTCATGGAAGGGAAGAACTGATGGCCGGCGCAGGGGCAAACCTAGCCGCGGTACTCGGTACCGGGCAGACAAAGTATGTGACCAAGCGCCACGACGTTTCGATGAACGGACTGGTGCGAGAGTCCATCGACCGGGCGCTGGAGGACTCCGGTTCCACCTTCGACGACATTGACGCCGTCGTGGTGGGCAAGGCGCCCGACTTCTTCGAGGGCGTCATGATGCCCGAGCTGTTCATGGCCGACGCGATGGGAGCCACCGGCAAGCCGCTGATCCGGGTGCACACCGCGGGGTCGGTGGGCGGCTCCACCGGGGTGGTGGCCGCCAGCCTGGTGCAGTCCGGAAAATACCGGCGCGTGCTGGCGATGGCCTGGGAGAAGCAGTCGGAGTCAAACGCCATGTGGGCGTTGTCGATTCCGATCCCCTTCATCAAGCCCGTCGGTGCCGGTGCGGGCGGCTATTTCGCACCGCACGTGCGGTCGTACATCCGCCGCTCGGGCGCACCGTTGAACATCGGCGCCATGGTCGCTGTCAAGGACCGGCTCAACGGGGCCCGCAACCCGCTGGCGCACCTGCACCAGCCCGACATCACCCTGGAGAAGGTGATGGACTCCCCCATGCTGTGGGACCCGATCCGCTACGACGAGACGTGCCCATCCTCCGACGGCGCGGCGGCGGTGGTCATCGGCAACGAGGAGATCGCCGAAGCCCAGCTGGCGCAAGACAATCCGGTGGCGTGGATCCATGCCACCGCGCTGCGCACCGAGCCGCTGCAGTTCTCGGGCCGTGACCAGGTCAGCCCGCGGGCCGGACGCGACGCGGCCGCCGCGCTGTGGAAGGCGGCCGGCATCACCAGCCCGATCGACGAGATCGATGCCGCCGAAATCTACGTGCCGTTCTCCTGGTTCGAGCCGATGTGGTTGGAAAACCTCGGATTTGCCCCCGAGGGCGAGGGCTGGAAGCTCACCGAGGCCGGCGAGACGGCGATCGGCGGACGGCTACCGGTGAACCCGTCGGGCGGCGTGCTGTCGTCCAACCCGATCGGGGCGTCGGGCCTGATTCGCTTCGCCGAGGCGGCGATCCAGGTGATGGGCAAGGGCGGCGACCACCAGGTGCCGGGCGCGCGAAAGGCGTTGGGGCATGCCTATGGCGGGGGTTCGCAGTACTACTCCATGTGGGTGGTCGGCGCGGACAAGCCCGAAACGGTCCCGGCATGACCGGCGTTCAGAGCAAGACCAAGCACCCCGCCCACGAGGCCGGTCGCCGCTCCCGCGAGGCCGTCATCGCCCGGGACAAGGAGGCGTGGCTGTCGGTGTTCGCCGACGGCGCCATCGTGGAGGACCCTATCGGGCCGTCGGCTTTCGACCCCGAGGGCACGGGGCACCGGGGCCGCGACGCGATCTCGGCGTTCTGGGACAAGGCCATCGCCCCCACCGACAAGATCGAGTTCGTGTTCCGCGACACCTACCAATGCGGCAACGAGGAGGCCAACGTCGGCCACATCCTCATCACCACGGGCGATTATCAGATCACCGCCGAAGGCGTGTTCACCTACAAGGCCAACGACGAGGGCCAGATGGTCGCCCTGCGCGCGTACTGGGAGATGGACCGCGCCGCCGCTAGCGCCAAGAAGGTCTCGGGCTAAACCACCGGCTCACTGTGCAATTCACGGCGCGACACGCCGATTGAGCGTCACAGAGTTCACGCTCGTCGACCTCCGATGTCACGCTTATCCCTGTGTCTGACAAGCACGTCGTTCTCATCCACGGTGCATGGAGCCGCGGGGAGCAGTGGGCCTCCGCCCGGGTCCAAACGCCGACGCCCGCTAAATCGGCTCCAGCCCGGCCATGTGCCGCTGCGCCAGATCGCGGTACGCCTGCGGGTTGACGTTGATCCACATTTCCGCGCCGGTCCCCGCGATCGGGCCCTTCACCTGCGCCGGTGACCCGACCGCCAGCACCCCCGCCGGAATCTGGGTGCCGGCCGTCACGAGCGAGTGCGCGGCAACCAGGCTGCGCGCCCCGATCACCGCGCCGTCGAGCACCGTTGCATGGTTGGCGATCAAAGCCTCAGGCCCGACGTGGACCCCGTGGATGACGCACATGTGCGCCACCGTCGCACCGGGTCCGATGTCGACCGGAATGCCGGGCGGCGCGTGCAACACCGAGCCGTCCTGAATGTTGGCGCCTTCGCGCACCACGATCGGCCCGTAGTCGCCGCGCAGCACGGCGTTGAACCACACCGATGCGCCCGCCTCCACGGTGACGTCGCCGATCAGCGTCGCGGTCGGGGCCACGAACGCGCTGGGATCGATGTGCGGCGACCGACCCTCGAAAGCAAACAGCGGCATCGCCTAGGTATACACCGAGCGCAGGTTCATCGCGGGATATCCCATGGCCAGGCAAGCCTTCGTTGCGCCAGCCGGGCCCAAAACTGTAACGTGTTCTAATTAGGACGAGCTGGAGGTGACAGGTGAGTACCGACACCAACGCGGTCGGCATCCGGGAAATCGATTCCGGCACCTTGCCGACAAGGTACGCGCGCGGCTGGCACTGCCTCGGCGTCGCGAAGGACTTCCAAGACGGAAAGCCGCACGCCGTGCAGGCGTTCGGCACCAAGCTGGTGGTATTCGCCGACTCCCACGGGGACATCAAGGTGCTCGACGGCTACTGCCGGCACATGGGCGGTGACCTGTCCATGGGCACCATCAAGGGCGACGAGGTCGCCTGCCCGTTCCACGACTGGCGTTGGGGCGGCGACGGCCGTTGCAAGCTGGTGCCGTACGCCAAGCGCACCCCCAAGACGGCCCGCACCCGGTCGTGGACCACGGACGTGCGCAGCGGACTGCTGTTCGTCTGGCACGACCACGAGGGCAATCCGCCGGATCCCGCGGTGAGGATCCCCGAGCTTGCCGAAGCCAGCAGCGACGAATGGACCGACTGGCGGTGGAACAGCATCCTCATCGAGGGGTCCAACTGCCGCGACATCATCGACAACGTCACCGACATGGCGCACTTCTTCTACATCCATTTCGGGTTGCCGACATACTTCAAGAACGTCTTCGAGGGCCACATCGCCTCGCAATACCTGCACAACGTGGGCCGGCCCGACGTCAATGACCTGGGCACCTCGTACGGTGAGGCGCACCTGGATTCGGAAGCGTCGTACTTCGGGCCGTCGTTCATGATCAACTGGCTGCACAATCGCTACGGCGACTACAAGGCCGAGTCGATCCTGATCAACTGCCACTACCCGGTCACGCAGAACTCCTTCATGTTGCAGTGGGGCGTGATTGTCGAAAAGCCCAAGGGCATGGACGAAAAGATGACCGACAAGCTGTCGCGGGTCTTCACCGAAGGTGTCAGCAAGGGCTTCCTGCAGGACGTCGAGATCTGGAAGCACAAGACCAGAATCGACAACCCGCTGCTGGTCGAGGAGGACGGCGCCGTCTACCAACTCCGCCGCTGGTATCAGCAGTTCTATGTCGACGTAGCCGACATCCAGCCGGAAATGGTGGAGCGCTTCGAGATTGAGGTCGATACCTCACGCGCCAACGAGTACTGGAACACCGAGGTCGAAGAGAACTTGAAGGCGCGGGAGGACGAGTCCGACCCTAAATCCGAAGGCGTACCCGCCGAACAACACTAGGACCATGCCCGACGATCAGCCAGCGGTGCCCGACGTCGATCGGCTCGCCCGGTCGATGCTGTTGCTGCACGGCGATCACCACGATCACGACGAGCGGCCGGCCGGGGCTGGCAGCGATTCTTGGTCGAAGTCAAGAGATTTCGCCAACGATCCCCAGCGGGCCGCCGCGGTGGCCGAGGCCAGCCGCGCCGACCGTGAGCGCTATCTGACCTCGGGGCTGTTGCCGGTGGATTGCCGGTACTGCCACGTCACGGTCACCGTCAAAAGGCTCGGGCCCGGTCACACCGCGGTGCAGTGGAACTCCGAAGCCGCGCAGCGTTGCGCCTACTTTACCGAAGTCCGCCAGTCCGGCGGGGATACGGCACGTACCCGGGCATGCCCCAAGCTGAGCGACAGCATCGAACACGCGGCCGCCGAGGGCTATCTGGAACACCCGGACGACCCGCACGCCGACTGAGTCAACGCCCCTGGGGCAGTTTGGTTATCGCTTCGAACGCCTCCAGGAACACCACCGCGATGTCGTCGTCTCGGGCGCTCGCCATCGGCTTCTTGTGTAACAGGACGCGCTGCACGCCGATGCCCAAGAGCAGGGCCGTGACCATGTCCGCGCGAATCCTCGCCCGGTCCACAGTGATCCGCTTGGTCAGGTTGCGGGTGAGGCCCTCGTCGATCTGGGCGTTGAGGCGGGCCACCACGGAAGGGTCGCCGCTGGACCGTAACAGCGCGAACAACGGGGCATCGACGTCGCGCCGCGCGGCCAGGACACGGGCGATCAACTGCTCCCCCACTGCATCGTCGGTGGCACCCCGGATTTCCTCGACGTTTTGCGAGACGTCGGTGGCTTCCGTGAAAAGCAGTTGTTTGGAGCCGAAATAGCGACGGACCAGGGTGACGTCGACACCGGCCTTCGCCGCCACCTCACGCAGGCCGATGGCGCTGTAGCCCCGGCTCAAAAACAGTTCCCGGGCCGCGTCCAGCAGCCGTGCCCTGGTGGCTGCGGCGTCGCGGCGCGGTCGCGGCGGATCACCGATCATGCAACCCCTTTCACTTGGTCCACGACTGTAGACATAATCGTCGGGCCGCGCTAGGCTGATCGATGTCTACAACTGCAGACATGGTGTCATACTGGGAGGTCTTCGTGACCGGAATCATGCTCGTCAAACAACGAGTCGCCAGCGTCGACCGGTGGGACGCCGTGTTCCGCGATGCCGATCTCGACGCGATCCGCCGCCAACATGGGCTGGTCGTAACCGGGACCTACGTCGACGGCGATGACCCGAACACCGTCATCGTGGTGATGGACATGGAAAACATCGACGCGGCGCGCCAATTCGCGGCCTCGTCGGAGCTTGCCGCAGCCCGTGAGCGGGCGGGCGCGAACGGACCTCCCGACGGGGTGTGGCTCGGGCCGCACCAAATCAGCGGCTGATCACAGCCCGGCGAACCGCTCCTTCACCGCTTCGACGGTCAGCCCGTAATCGGCAAGCGAATACCTGTGTTTGGGCGCCCGCGCACCGGATTTGCTTTCGGCGTGGCTCTTTTCCATGGCGGCGCGCGCCTCGTCGGTCAGCGTCAGACCGAAGTGCCGGTAGATCTCGGCGACGGTGCCCAACGGATCGGCGATCAGGTCGCGGTAGTCGACGTCGTAGAACTGGGCCGGATCGTATTTGGCCCGCGCGGTGTTGAACCGCTCCAGCCCACGCGACCAGGTATCCATTGAGTCAGCGCCGATTTGGGCGCCGACAAAAGTTGGCGACCAGCCCTCCGAGGTGTGTTGTGCCAGCGAGCACATCGACGCCATGATCGTCTCGACGGGCCGGTGCGTTTGGATCACCAGCGCGTCGGGATAGGTCGCCATCAACGCGTCCAGCGCGAACAGGTGGCTGGGATTCTTCAGCACCCACCGCTTCTCTGTGTCGTTGAGCCCGATCAGTTGCAGGTTCTCGCGGTGCCGGCGATACGACGGCGTCCAGTCCTGCCCCGACAACCACTTTGCGTAACTGGGCAGGTGCGACAGGGTTTCGTAGGACACCGAATGCAGCGATTGCCGCAACAGCTGCCAGCATTCCTCCAGCTCGTATGCGGCCATGAAATGCAGGCCCGTGTAGTCGGGGTTCTCCTGGTGGTGCTGGGTGAATTGCGCATCGAGCTGCCGATACAGCGGGTGGGAGTCCCAGGTCTCCCGGGGCGGACGCGGTTGCGGGAACTCGGCCAGCCACATGTGCAGGCCCTGATGCGCGGGGTCGGCGCCGAGCAGCCGGTGCAGCGCGGTGGTGCCGGTGCGCACCAGGCCGGTGACGAAGATCGGCCGTTCGATGACGACGTCGGCGTGTTGCGGATACTGCTTCCACGACGATTCGGACAGCAACCGCGCCACCAGCGCGCCGCGCAGGAAGAACCGGTTCATCTTGCTGCCCAACACCGTCAGGTTCGCTTCGCGCCGGTAGGAGTCCAGCAGCACCTCGAGCGCCTCGAGGTAGTTGTCGTCGTCGGTGCCGAAATCGTCGAGCCCGGTCAGCTTGGTGGCCGAGGCGTGCAGTTCATCGACTGTACCGACATCGGTGCGATCGGTCATTGTCGCGCCGCCTCCTCCTCATCGCTCCGCTCTGCATCGTCAGCGGCGGTCATTAGTTGTGGTACTCCCCGCAGTTGACGTCCAGGGTCTGCCCGGTGATGCCGCTGGACAGATCACTGGCCAGGAAAAGAATCGCCGACGCCACCTCGTCCTCGGTGGGCAGCCGCTTCAGGTCGGAGTTCGCGGCGGTGGCCTGGTAGATCTGCTCCACTGTGGTGCCGTACTTGCCGGCCTGGTGTTCGAAGTAGCCCTGCAACGTGTCGCCCCAGATATAGCCGGGGGCGACGGAATTGACGCGGATACCCTTCTCGCCGAGTTCGGTGGCCAGTGACTGCGACATGGCCAGCAGGGCGGACTTTGCCATCTTGTACGCGCCGTATTTCGCCTGCGAGTGCCGCAACACCATCGAATTGACGTTCACGATCGACCCCGCCGACTCCTCGAGCGCCGGCGTAAAAGCCTGGATCAGCCGCAGGGCGCCCAGCGCGCTGAGCTCGATGGCGTCTCGAATGTGCTGAAAAGACGTGCCCGCCAACGGTTTCATCGATGGCACCCGGAACGCGTTGTTGACCAGGACGTCGGTCCTGCCGTAGGTCGCCATCGTGGTCTCGACGAGGTAGGCGACCTCGTCGTCGTCGGTGATGTCGGCGCGCACCGCCAACGCCTTGCGCCCGGTGTCGTTGATTTCCTTGGCGACCGCCTCCAGCCGGTCGAGGCTGCGCGCCGCCAGCACCAGGTCGGCGCCGTCGCGCGCGCATCGGTGCGCCAGCGTTGTCCCGAGCCCGGGTCCGACACCGCTGATGACAACGACCTTTCGTTGGAGCATCCCTGACATCGTCACCCCAGCATCCTGGCCGCGATCTGCTGTTGGCGCAACGCGATTCGGGCGCGCCACTGGTCATCGGAGATCTTGTTTTGCTCGAAGTACGGCAGCGCGGCCGGGACCGCATCGAAGTCGAGCAGCTCGACGGTGGGCCCGTCGGCCTCGGTGAGCTCCCGGGACACCCGCTGCCAGCGGAACTGCAAAAAGCCGCGCCGATGGCCCAGCGTCTCGACCCAATTCGCCACACCGGGGTTCTGGTCGGCGACGACGATGCGCACCTTGCCGTCCGGATCCGCTTGAGCCTGAGTGTTGTTCAGCGACGTCTGATGGTTGATGTAGTCAAGCGAGATGTACCACATGCTGCCCAGCTGGAAGCCCAGATACGGAGCGTCGGAGACCGGGATCGTGATGACCAGCGCCTGATCGGGCAGCAGGTCGAAATGTCCCGCCGACGAGTACTGGGTCGCCAGGCCGCCGGGCGTCAACCGGGGCGCGACCATGGTGTTGACCGGGATGTTCAGGTAGAACCACTTCGGGAACTCCAACCACGTCTTGACGCGGTTGACCAGCTGCTTACCCGCTGTCGCGTAACGCTTTTCGATCGTCTGACGGGTCAGCGGCGGGGGCGCGGTACCCGCGGTGTCCAGCCTGGCGATGGACAGCGTGCCGCGCTGCGCCGCCCAGTCGCCGTACACCTCGCGAATCACTAACTGCCCGATGCTCGTCGGCCGCACCCGCCACTCGAAGCTGCCGTCCGCGGCGATCTCGAGCTCGCGGTCGTCGAAGGCGGCCTGGCTGGCGGGCACGTTGTCGTCGGTGTACTCACCTCCGAGCAGCTGGAAGCTCAGGTCGGTGGTGGTTCCGCGCCGACCGGTGACCACGTAGTCGCGGTCGGGCTGCACGCGGGTGCCGAAGTACAGGGTGTCGGGGTTGTCCAGGCCCATCTTGGTGAACGGCCCGGTGCCCGACTGCAGGAACGGATGGTCGCGCTCGTAGTCGAAAGCCAGATGCATACAGCCCGAGATGCACCCGGCCAGGTACTGCAGGCCTTCGAGCAGGTCGGCTTCGGTCTCGATGTGCGGTGCGGCCGCGACGAGTTTCTCGGCCTCGGCGATCGCTTCGGTGAGGGGGCCGGAATAGGGATCAGGGGACACGCCTAGACGCTAGAACGTGTTCTACTTTTTAGTCAATGGCGAACGTTCCCGCGCGTCGTCGGCGGGGTTTAGCAACTTGAGAGACTAGGCCCGCTCGCTAGGGCGCGCACTGCTGGGACAGGTCGATCAGATGCTGCCGCACGTCCGGGTGCCGGCTCAGGTAGTCCAAGACGTTGGGCCCGCCGCCCTCCGCCTGAGATCTGACCTGCAGTTCCGCCTTCACGTCGGGGTGCCGGGTCAGGTATGAGTCGATGGATTGACCCACGGTCTGATTGCATGAGGGATCGGCGTTCGCCACCGGCAGTGCGATCATCACCGACGCGGTCGCGGCCAGCAGTACACCGGCAAGCACGCCCCGACGAGAGCTCCAAGTCACGGTCATGGGACCGAGGTTACCCGCGTTAGCCTGAACCGGACAGCCGCCGAAGGCGGCCTGCGGGCATCGACTACGAAATCTGCCTGACCCGGGTCTCCGACGCTTCCGCGGGCGGTTCCGGCAGGGGCGTCTGCAAAGCCACCCTCTCCCCGGGCTCGCTCGTCTTGGCGGGCGCAGCCTCGGCCGGCGCCACCTCCGCCGCCGGTCCGGCCGCGGCCGGTGTGGTGGTAAGGGGGGTGGCCGCCGCCGGAATCGCAGCTTCGGCGACCTCGGCGGCTTCGGTTTGCACGACCGCTTCCGGTGCGGGCTCCACTGCCGCGTCCTTCGCCACCGGCGGTGCCGGCGGTTGCGCCGACGATTTAGACGATGCCGACGATCCCATCGTCGAGGCGGCCATCATCGCGGCCATACCGCCCGCCCCCATGAGGCCCGTGGGTGCGACGCCGCCGACGCCGCCGCCGACGCCCGCGCTGCCAACGGTGTTGCTACCCGAAGCGACGGCACCGGCGCTGGGATCGGCGCCACCGGCATAACCACTGTCCACGCTTCCGCCGTACACGCCCTCAGAAGCCCCGCCGTCGGTGTATCCGCTGCCACCGCTGCCCACGCTGCCGCCGCCCACGTTCGGGTTGGCCTGGGTCTGGCCGCCGACGGCGCCGCTGCCCGAGGTGCCGGTGCCGCTGCTTCCGGCCGCCTGGCCCGAGTTGCCGGCGATGGCCCCGGCGCCGGGCAGGCTGGGAATGGCCGGCAGGCTGGCCTGTCCCGACAGCAGTTGGCCGGCCGCCGCCGAGGCCCCGCCGTGGTAGCCCACCATCGCCGCCACGTCCTGGGCCCACATCTCCGCGTAGTTGAACTCGGTCGCCGCGATCGCCGGCCAGTTCTGCCCGAACAGGTTGCTCATCACCAACTGCACCAAGCCGTTACGGTTCGCCTGTACCTCCAGCGGGTGGATGGTCGCAGCCAGCGCCGACTCGAACGCGCTCACCACCGCCTGGGCTTGGGCCGCCGCCGCGGACGCCTGAGCCGACGCCGCGCTCAACCACCCGGCGTAGGGGGCGGCGGCGGCCGCCATCGCCGCGGCCGCCGCGCCCTGCCAAGCCTGGCCCGTCAATGCGGAAGTCACCGACGAAAACGACTCGGCCGCCGACGCCAGCTCGCTGGCCAGCCCGTTCCAGGCCGCCGCGGCCTCCAGCATCGGCCCGGAGCCGGCACCGGCGTACATCAGCAACGAATTGATCTCCGGCGGCAACGTTAAAAAACTCATCGAATCCCCTCGCGGCGAATGCAGTCGATACAAACGCTAGGCCAAGACCGACGGAAGGCTTACCGCCTTCCATCAGATTCAAAGAATTCTAGGAGAAGCCGGCGCCCGACGCGCCGATATGCGCTGATCGGCCGAACTCACGACGCCCTACGGTCGGCACCGCCGTCAATGCGTGACGACGGCGCCGCCTTCTTGCTCGCGCTTGATCTCCAGCGCGATGTCGATGAGTTGGTCTTCCTGGCCACCGATCAGCTTGCGCTGGCCGGCTCGGTGCAGCAGCGCGTGGGCCGGGACGCCGTAGCGTTCGGCCTGGCGCACGGCGTGCTTGAGGAAGCTGGAGTAAACCCCCGAGTAGCCCATGATCAGGGCGTTGCGGTCGAGCAGGCATTCGGCGGGCATGGCCGGACGCACCACGTCCTCGGCGGCGTCGGCGATGTCGAAGAAGTCGATGCCAGTCTTCACGCCGATCTTGTCGAAGACCCCGATCAGGGCCTCGACGGGCGCGTTGCCGGCGCCGGCCCCGAAGCGGCGGCACGAGCCGTCGATCTGCTTGGCGCCGGCGCGGACGGCCTCGACCGAGTTGGCGACCCCCAGTCCCAGGTTTTCATGCCCGTGGAAGCCGACTTGGGCGTCGTCACCGAGTTCGGCGACAAGCGCGGCCACCCGGTCGCGGACTCCTTCAAGGACCAGCGCGCCGGCCGAATCGACCACGTAGACGCACTGGCATCCGGCGTCGGCCATGATGCGCGCCTGCGCGGCCAGTTTCTCGGGCGGGATGGTGTGGGCCATCATCAAGAACCCGACGGTTTCCAGGCCCAGCTCGCGCGCCAGCCCGAAGTGCTGGATGGAGACGTCGGCCTCGGTGCAGTGCGTGGCGATGCGGCAGATCGACCCGCCGTTGTCCTGCGCCTCTTTGATGTCGTCCTTGGTGCCGACGCCGGGCAGCATCAGGAACGCGATCTTGGCCTCTGTCGCCGTCTCGGCCGCGAGCTTGATCAGCTCCTGCTCGGGGGTCTTGGAGAAGCCGTAGTTGAAGCTCGACCCGCCCAGCCCGTCGCCGTGCGTCACCTCGATGACCGGCACCCCGGCGGCGTCCAGGGCGGCCACGATCCCGCCGACCTCGTCCTTGGTGAACTGGTGGCGTTTGTGGTGCGACCCGTCGCGCAGCGACGTGTCGGTCATCCGGACGTCCCAGATCGGGTTGAAGAAGATATCACTCATGGGCGCCACTCCTCCTCATCGCTTCGTCCCCCTCGCCGCTGCGCGGCTGGGGGCGCCCCCTGTGCATCGCCATCGGCGCGGGTGCTCTGGCGCCATTCCTCCTATCCCGGCCAAGCCGGGATCATCGTCATCGGCGCGGGTGCTCATGCCTGCACTCCTCCCGCGGTCGCGGACAGGGATTCCTTCGCGATCTCCTCGCCGACCTTGGTGGCCGCCGCGGTCATGATGTCCAGGTTGCCCGCGTACGGCGGCAGGTAATCCCCGGCGCCCTCGACCTCGATGAACGTCGTGACCAGGGCCTGGCCGCCGGAATTGAGCGACGGCTCGTCGAACTGCGGCTCGTTGAGCAGCCGGTAGCCGGGCACGTAGGTCTGCACCTCGGCCACCACTTCGTGGATGGATTTGGCGATCGCCTCGCGATCGGCGTCCTCGGGGATGGCGCAGAAGATGGTGTCGCGCATGATCATTGGCGGGTCGGCCGGGTTCAGGATGATGATCGCCTTGCCGCGCGCCGCGCCGCCGATGGTCGAAACGCCCTTGCTGGTGGTCTTGGTGAACTCGTCGATGTTGGCGCGGGTTCCCGGCCCCGCCGACACCGACGCCACCGACGCCACGATCTCCGCATACGGAACCCCGCCTTTTTCAACCAACGCGCGACTAACGGCATACACGATCGGAATGGTCGCCTGTCCCCCGCAGGTGATCATGTTGACGTTGGGCGCGTCCAGGTGCTCCCGCAGGTTCGCCGGGGGAATCACCGCCGGGCCCACCGCGGCCGGTGTCAGGTCGATGGCCCGGATGCCCGCCGCCGCATACTTGGGCGCCGCGTCGCGGTGCACGTAGGCGCTGGTTGCCTCGAACACCAGGTCGGGTTTCTCGGACTGCGCCAGCAGCCAGTCGACGCCCTCGTGGGTGGTCTCCAAACCGAGCTTGCGGGCCCGCGCCAGGCCTTCGCTTTCCGGGTCGATGCCCACCATCCAGCGTGGTTCCAGCCAGTCGGATCGCAGGAGTTTGTAGAGCAGATCGGTGCTGATGTTTCCCGACCCAACGATGGCCACACTCGCCTTTGAGGGCATCTCAACTCCTGTATCTGGACTAACTCAAAACTAATCCGGGGCTATTCAAACGACAACCGCACCGAACCCAGCCCCGCGAAGTCGGCGACGAACTCATCGCCGGCGCGGGCGTCGATCGCGCGGGTGCACGATCCGGGTAGCACGATGTCGCCCTTACGTAGCCGCACCCCAAAGCTTTCCACCTTGCGGGCCAGCCAGGCCACCGCGATGACCGGATTGCCCAACACCGCGTCGCTGCGGCCCTCGGCGACCACCTCGCCGTTGCGGATCAGCACCGCGTCGATCGCCTTGACGTCCACGTCGCGCGGCGATACGCGGCCCGACCCGAGGACGAACCCCGCCGACGAGGCGTTGTCGGCGATGGTGTCGCACAAGGCGATCTTCCAGTCGGTGATCCTGGTGTCGATCAACTCGATCGAGGGGGCCAGGGCCTCGGTGGCGGCCAGCACGTCGTCCTCGGTGCAGCCGGCTCCCGGCAGGTCCTCCGCCAGGATGAATCCCACCTCGACCTCCACCCGCGGATACAGGTACCGGCCCGCTTTGACCGGGGTGTCTTCGAACACCTGCATCTCGTCGAGCAGGTGCCCGTAGTCGGGCTCGTCGACGCCCATCATCTGTTGCATCGCCAGCGACGACAGGCCCACCTTGTGGCCCACCACCCGGGCGCCTTCGGCGACGCGCTGACGGATGTTGATCAGCTGGACTTCGTAGGCGTCGACGACGTCCAAATCGGGATAGGCGGACGTCAGCGGGGCGATCGGCTCGCGGCTGCGCTCGGCCTGCGCCAGGTCGGCGGCCAGCTCGTCGCGGATCGCAACACTGAGCATTTGCCGAAGTCCCCTCGTTCGTTTGACCGGGTCGGTAGCGCCCAACCCGGGCAATTCTATAACGTGTTCTACATGACAGCGCAGGAGGAGTACGACGTCGTCGTGGTCGGGAGCGGCGGCGCCGGCATGGTCGCCGCCCTTACCGCCGCGCACCGGGGCCTATCGACCATAGTCATCGAGAAGGCCCCGCATTACGGCGGCTCCACCGCGCGTTCCGGGGGCGGCGTCTGGATTCCGAACAACGAGGTGCTCAAGCGCGACGGCGTGCGGGACACCCCCGAGGCGGCCCGCACCTACCTGCACGGCATCATCGGCGACTCGTCGGTAAGCAAAGTCGAGCCGGAGCGCATCGACGCCTACCTCGAGCGCGGACCCGAGATGCTGTCGTTCGTGCTCAAGCACACGCCCCTGAAGATGTGCTGGGTGCCGCGCTACGCCGACTACTACCCGGAGGCGCCAGGTGGCCGCGCGGAGGGCCGGTCGATCGAGCCGAAGCCGTTCAATGCCCGCAAGCTCGGCGAAGATGAAGCCGGACTCGAACCTGCCTATGGCAAGGTTCCCCTCAATGTGGTTGTGATGCAACAGGATTACGTGCGCCTTAACCAACTCAAGCGCCACCCCCGCGGGCTGCTACGCAGCCTGAAGGTGGGCGCGCGCACCATGTGGGCCAAATCGACCGGCAAGAACCTGGTCGGCATGGGACGGGCGCTGATCGGGCCGCTGCGGATCGGGTTGCAGCGCGCCGGTGTTCCGGTGCTGCTGAACACCGCGCTCACCGACCTCTACGTCGAGGACGGTGTGGTGTGCGGGGTCTACGTCCGCGACACGGGCGCGCCTGAAACGGATCAAGCATCGGCTGAGCCGCGGCTGATCCGGGCCCGGCGTGGCGTGATTCTGGCCAGCGGCGGGTTCGAGCACAACGAACAGATGCGGGTGAAGTACCAGCGCGCGCCCATCACCACCGAGTGGACCGTCGGCGCCAAGGCCAATACCGGCGACGGCATCGTCGCCGGCGAAAAGCTCGGCGCCGCACTGGATCTGATGGAGGACGCCTGGTGGGGCCCGACGGTGCCGCTGGTGGGCGCGCCGTGGTTCGCGCTGTCGGAGCGCAACTCGCCGGGTTCCATCATCGTCAACATATCGGGCAAGCGGTTTATGAACGAGTCGATGCCCTACGTCGAAGCCTGCCACCACATGTACGGCGGGGAATACGGCCAGGGGCCGGGCCCGGGTGAGAACATCCCGGCGTGGCTGGTGTTCGACCAGCAGTATCGCGACCGCTACATCTTCGCCGGACTGCAACCGGGGCAACGGATTCCGCGCAAGTGGCTCGAATCCGGAGTGATCATCCAGGCCGACACCCTCGAGCAGCTGGCCGAAAAGGCCGGCCTTCCGGTCGACGAGTTCATGGCGACCGTTCGGCGCTTCAACGGCTTTGCGCGGTCAGGCGTCGACGAGGACTACCACCGCGGCGAAAGCGCTTACGACCGCTATTACGGCGACCCCACCAACAAGCCGAACCCGAACCTCGGCGAGGTCAGCCACGCGCCCTACTATGCCGCCAAAATGGTGCCCGGCGACCTGGGCACCAAGGGCGGCATCCGCACCGACGTGCACGGCCGGGCACTGCGCGACGACGGCAGCATCATCGAAGGCCTTTACGCCGCAGGCAATGTCAGTGCCCCGGTGATGGGACACACCTATCCCGGTCCGGGCGGCACCATTGGCCCGGCGATGACGTTCGGGTACCTGGCGGCGCTGCATTTGGCCGGCGAGGCCGGAAGGTAACCATCATGCCGATCGACGTAGAAGTCGCGCTGGCCGCGGAACTCGACCCCATCGAATTCTCCTGGGTGAGCAGCGATATCCAGCTCTACCATCTCGGCCTGGGCGCCGGCGCCGACCCAATGGACCCGCGCGAGCTGCGCTACCTGGTGGACGACACCCCGCAGGTGCTGCCGACGTTCGCCAACGTCGCCGCCACCTTCCACGCCACCAAGCCGCCCACGGTGCAGTTTCCCGGGATCGACATCGAGCTGAGCAGGGTGCTGCACGCCAGCGAGCGGGTCGAGGTGCCCGCGCCGCTGCCGCCGTCGGGCTCCGCGAAGGCCGTCACCCGGTTCACCGACATCTGGGACAAGGGCAAGGCCGCGGTGATCTGGAGCGAGACGAAGGTCAGCGCCCCGGATGGCACCCTGCTGTGGACCCAGAAGCGGTCCATCTTCGCCCGCGGCGAGGGCGGCTTCGGCGGGGAGCGCGGACCGTCCTCCACGGACGCGGCGCCGGACCGCGCGCCCGACCTGGAGGTGAAGATGCCGATCCTGCCGCAGCAGGCGCTGCTGTATCGGCTCTGCGGCGACCGCAACCCGCTGCACTCCGATCCCGAATTTGCCGCTGCCGCAGGCTTTTCCAAGCCCATCCTGCACGGCCTGTGCACCTACGGCATGACCTGCAAGGCGATCACCGACTCGCTGCTGGACGGCGACGCCGGGGCGGTGGCCGCCTACGGCGCACGGTTCGCCGGTGTGGCCTATCCGGGCGAGACGCTCACCGTCGGCATCTGGAAGGAATCGGCGGATTATGGAGGCCGGTTCCTGGCCAGCGTGGTCGCGCCGGCCCGCGACAACGCCGTGGTGCTGTCGGGCGTCGAACTCCTCCCGGCCTAACGCCTTTGCGCCGGGCGCATGGCCGGTAAACTGCGCACTATGCTGCCCGTCCTGCTCCTGGCCGGAGATCGCGATTTCCCGTGCGACAGCTTCGGATGAGCCGGCTCGGCGCGGGACCAAATACCCTGACACTGATCGTGTTTCGGGTATTCTCGGTGCGGGCCGCGATATCGACAGCGGCGCCTCATGAGCGCTGAACGAGAGCCACGGGAACCGGCCGCCGATGCACGAACCGCACTGCGCAGCATTCCGATATTCGCTGAGATCGACGACGAACAACTCGACCAACTTTCGAGCGCCGTAGAACGCCAGCACATCCCCGCCAACGAGTGGCTCTTTCACAAGGGGGAGCCCTCTGACGCCATCTATCTGATTGCCTCGGGCCGATTCGCGGCTGTTGGTCCCGGCGGACAGGTGCTTCGTGAGATGGCATCCGGTGAGTCAATCGGAGACCTGGGCGTGATCACCGGCGCTGCTCGCTCGGCCGGAATACGAGCTCTTCGGGACGGCGTCGTCTGGAGGATCGCCGCCGAAACCTTCACCGAGCTGCTTGCGAAGGCCCCGCAACTGCAATCGGCGATGTTCCGCGCGATGGCGGTGACGCTACGGGATTCGCGATCCGCCAACGTCTCTCGGGGTCTCCGGGTTGTCGGAGTGGTGTCGACCGGCGAAGCGGCTGCGGGCCCGATCGTTGACGCGATTGTGACTCGCCTGGGCTCGCACGGTCAGACCGCGGTGGTCGCGCCGCCCGTCGAAACGACGGCCGCAGCCAATCATTACGGCGAGCTCATCGAAGCCTTCAGCGAGACCCTTGATCGGATGGAGCGAAGCAACGATTGGGTCTTGGTGGTGGCCGATCGTGGCTCGGGCGATATCTGGCGACGCTACGTCGTCGCGCAAAGCGACCGGCTCGTGGTCCTTGCGGATCAAGCCCATCCGCCGGAAGCGCTCGATCCACCGGTTACACAACGGCCGGTGCACCTCCTCACGTGCAAAGGGGTGCCAGATCCGAGCTGGTGGGACGTGCTGCAGCCGGTATCGCATCACTCCGCCAACGACGACGGTTTCGGTGCGCTGGCCCGCAGGATCGCCGGCCGATCCCTAGGTCTCGTGCTCGGTGGTGGGGGCGCTCGAGGGCTCGCGCATTACGGTGTCTACGAGGAGCTCACCCGGGCGGGCGTCGTCATCGACCGGTTTGGCGGAACCAGTTCCGGTGCCCTCGCCGCCGCAACCTTCGCGCTGGGGTTGGACGCCCGGGATTGCACCGCGGCGGCACGGGAGTACGTCGCAGAGACCAAGCCAGTCAGCGACTACACGATCCCGGCGGTAGCCCTCACGCGAGGTCGGCGTGTCGACCGTCTGATAGAAGGATTCTTCGGCAGCAGCACCTTGATGGAGCAGCTGCCGAGGGAGTTTTTCTCCGTCTCTACCGACATCGTCACGGGTGATCAGGTCATCCATCGGCGTGGGCTGCTGTGGGTCGCCGTGCGCGCATCGATCTCGATCCCCGGTCTCCTGCCGCCGGTGCAATACGGCGAGCGGCTCCTCGTCGACGGCGGGCTGCTGAACATCCTGCCGGCCGACGTGATGTGCGCCGATCCGGATGGCGAAGTCATCTGCGTCGACCTGCGTCGAACGTACGTGCCGTCGAAGGGCTTTGGTCCGCTGCCGGAAAAGCTTCAACCGCCCGCCTTCCTGCGGAGGCTCCTGACCGGAACGGATGTAGCCCTACCACCGCTGCAAGAGACGTTGCTTCGCAGCGTTGAACTTGCCGCCCCCAAGGGAGACCTGCGCGAGCTCCCTCGAGTTGCCGCAATCATCGAGCCGGACGTCTCAGCGATCGGTCCCCTGGACTTCAAAAACATTGATGCCGCCCTGGAAGCCGGGCGGATCGCAACCCGGGCGGTTCTCGAAGCGCAGCCGACGCTCGTTCGCTGAGCGCCGGACCGTCGCCGCTGCGCCGCCGCTCCCATCAGCTCGAGCTTGTACTATTACCTCTGCAGCTAACGGCTCAGCATCTTCAGATGGCAGACGCTTCGTGTGGGCACCAGGTCGTCAGAGCGGGCGGGGCAGACAACCAGGAGTCTCGCTCGCGACACCGCCTGGGCCCATGGTCGTGCGGCTAGGTTGTTAAGGCATGCGCTCCGATTGGTGGGACAAGCCGCTGGCCCATCTAGTCATGCACGGGAACGGCGGCGAGAAGAGCGTGCCGATCTTCGATCAACTGTTCGTCGGCCGGCAGTGTGCCGGCATCGACGAACACCGGCGACTGGTCATCGCCGATCCGAACATTTCCCGTAACCACCTCGAGATCCGTTTGGACGTCACCACCGACCGGGCTTTCCTCATCGACACCAGCACCAACGGCACGTTGCTCAACGGCATGCCGCTAGAGCGCGCCGTGCAGGTCCCCATCAAGCCCGACGACCGGATCTCGGTAGGCGACATCGTGCTTATCTTCCGATCGGACCGGTTCAATACCGCCGGCATGACCAACACAAGCCCGACCCTGACTCGCATCGTCGAAGAGACCATGGTGATGGTGGTCGGTGACATCACCAACTACTCGATGATCTCCGAGGTCACCGACAACCAGGTGATCGCCCGGAGCCTGAACTATCTCTGGCACGAACTCGGCCTCGTCCTGCGCGCCCATCGGGGCACGCTCAATCATTACGCCGGCGATGCGCTGTATGCGGTCTGGGAACTGCGGACGATTCCAAAGGCTAGTGAGCTCGCGATCGACTTCGCGCTCGCTGCGAACAAGAAGGTCGAGGAACTAGCACCCACGCTCCCGCTGCGCGGGCCGGACGGCTCGCCGATCCGCATGGGCTGGGGTGTGGTGCAGGGCCGCGCGGCAATCGCCGCAATGACAAGAACGGTCACGGCCGTTATTGGCGACGCGACCAACGTGGCGTTCCGGTTGGCCAGCATTGCCGGGCGGGCCGGGCACCCGGACGTGATGGTCAGCTCCGCTGTGCATGCTGCCGTCGAGGCGCAATACGTCTGGGGCCACGCCGAGCAGGTAGAGATCAAGGGCCGGCGCGGAATGGAGACCGTTTTTCCGGTTGTCGCACGCTCGTGAGACGACCACCCCCGCCATGCCGGGCCCGCCTCTCGGTTCGGGACTCAACGTCCTGTCCAGCGCAGCACCTGCAGCGCAGCGGCCACCTGGACCGGGTTCCGCGCGAGTGGCCGGGGCAATAGGGCTTCGGCGCGCGCCACCCTTCGCATGATGGTGTTGCGATGTGCGTACTGCCGTGCGGCAACTCGACTGACGCTGCCGTTTTCCTCGATGAACGCCAGAAGTGTTTCACGCACCTCCCGAGGAGCTTGCCCGAGGCCACCCAAAGTTTGCCGGACGAACAGCTGTGCGCTTTCGGGGTCACTCGTCATCAACTCCACTAGCTGAACCTCGTCGAAGAAGACCACGCGTTGAGGAGAGTCCAGTCGGGCCACCATGCGCTGTGCGGCAACGGCGTCACGATGGCTGCGCCGGAATCCCTCCACGCCCGCAGCCAGGCCACCGACCGCGACCCGCACGGATCCGGCGGGATCCACAGCGCTACGCAGGTGCTTGCGGTCGATGTCTTCGGTTCCGGGAAGCCACACCCACTTCATGGCTGCGCCCGGCATCACTGTCAGTGACCGATATCGTCGGCTCCTGCCGAGCGTTTCGACGACGTCGTCCACGCCGCGCAGGTCGGCATCGGGTTCCGGTGTCCAGCCAATCAGTGCGGTGTGGGCCTGGTCGAGCCGATAACCGAGCCGTGCTTCGGCTCGTTGCCTGCTGATCGGCGCGCCTTCGAGCACCAGGGCGACGGTTTCACGGAGTTCCGGCTGACTGCCGCGCAGTACTTCTGCCCGTTCGCTGCGCATCATGTCCATGACCCTGGAGGTCGTGGTCTCGACGAAGTCGCTGATCGACCAGGCGATGGTATCCAGGAGGTCCCTGAGCTCGTCCGGGTCACCAGTGACGGTGAACGCCATGTTCACCATGTGCCGAAGCGCCTGCGCCTGACCTGCCCGGTACGCCGCGGTGGCGTTGTCCTCCAGCCCTCGTCTGATGAGATCGCGAGCGATGTGAACAACTTCGCTGCCCAGGGCGGGGTCGACGCGAGCACCCGGGTCTCGCAGATTCTGTGTCGCCCAATGCAGGAAGCTCGCCTTGAATGCTCGTTCGGAGGACGCCCGCAAAACCGGGTCCGCCGCCGTGGCTGCCATCCCGGCCGCCTTCAGCGACTCAACCGTGAGATCTGCCAACCACGCGTCTTGATCCTGAACGAGGGCGCCGGCCATCGAACCCAGCAGCTGCCGCGTCCGCTCGGTGGGGTGCGGAGCGGTCACCTCGGCAGTCTACGACGACGGTGCATAATGCACCATCGTCAATTAGATGTGGTGCTCGCAGCCCCTCCCGTACCGGGCAATCTCGGGTGAGGATGGTCACGTGAGCATTCCTTCTTCACCGCCGTCGTGCCCCATGTCGGCCGGCCATGCGCGTTCCTCGCGGTGGTGGGCGCGAACGACAGCCGGAACGAAGACCCCGGGCGGCGTCCCGGTCTATCCGGAGGATCTGTACTCCGAGGCCGCCATTCGCGATCCCCTTCCGCACTACGCCGCCATGCGCGCCCTCGGCCCGGTCATTTGGCTACCGAAACAGAACCTGTATGCGTTGCCGCGTTACGGCGAGGTCAAGTCCGCGCTTGGCGACGATGACACCTTCCGCTCCCACCAGGGTGTGGCGCTCAACCCGATCTCCCGATCTGTCGGCAAGGACAGCCTTCTCATGACCGACGACCCCGCCCACGCAAGTCGTCGAAAGCTGCAGGCGCACCGGCTGACACCGCGAGCACTACGAACGCTGCACACCCAGATCGAGGAGCTCGCCGAGCAGACGGTGCTCGCCGGCTTGGCCAACGGGCGGGTCGACGGCGTAGCGGACATCGCGTTGAAGCTTCCGCTCGGAATCGTTCCCGACCTCGTCGGGTGGCCGCAACGCGGACGAGAGCACCTCGTCGAGCGGGCGGGCGCCACCTTCGACATGCTCGGGCCCTTGAACAAGCGCGCCCTGCGCTCGCTGCCCAAGACCGCGGCCATGCTGCACTTCGTGCACCGACTGGCTCGTCGCCGCGACGTGCTCCCGGGGAGCATGTCGCACGACGTGCTGCAGGGCATCGAGCAGGGCACGATCAAGCAGTCGCAGCTTCCCGCCGTCTTCATCGACTACCTGGCACCATCGATCGACACGACGGCCAGTGCGATCGCCGCCGCCCTATGGCTTTTCGGCCAGAACCCCGATCAGTGGCGGCTGCTGCGGGCAGAACCCGACCGAGTACCCAACGCGGTGAACGAAATCGTGCGGCTGGAGTCGCCGGTCCGAGCGTTCGGGCGCCGCGCCGAACGTGACGTCGAGATCGGCGGGACTCGAATTCCCGCCGGATCGCGGGTATTGGTCATGTTCGCCTCGGCCAACCGTGACGAGCGTGTCTGGACCGACCCCGACCGTTTCGATATCGAGCGAGATGCTTCCGGCCACGTCGGGTTCGGGTACGGAACGCACGGGTGCGCAGGCCAAGGGCTGGCACGGTTGGAGACGCAGGCAATCCTGCGCTCCCTGCTCCGCCACGTCGACCGTATCGATGTCGACGGAACCCCGGAAAGGGCCGTCAACAACGTGATTCATCGCTTCGAGCGGCTCCCGCTGCGGCTGGTGGCTAAGAGTTCGAGCGCCCCGCCCGATCGGTCAGCGGCGGTCTCGATTCCGAGAGGACAACGATGAAGATCCAGATCGACCGCAACCGCTGCGAGGGCCATGGCCAGTGCGCCGAGCAGGCGCCGACCCTCTTCACCATCGACTCCGAGGGTGAACTCGTTTACCACCGCCAGGGACAGGAGGTTCCGGACGGGCTTGTCGGCCCAGCTCGAGCCGCCATCGACTCCTGCCCGGTGGCGGCCCTCAAGGAGGTCCAGCCGATCAAGCCCGCTTAGCGCTGAATCCGGGAATCAACCCAAAATCAAACCCGACGTCGGTACGCCCGTCCCCGCGGTGACCAGAACGTGCTCGACGTCCGGCACCGGGTTCACCGAAGTGCCGCGCAATTGCCGCACACCCTCGGCGATGCCGTTCATGCCATGGATGTAAGCCTCACCGAGCTGGCCGCCATGAGTGTTGATCGGAAGCCGCCCACCCACCTCGATGGCGCCGTCGGCGATGAAGTCCTTGGCTTCGCCGCGACCGCAGAATCCCAACTCCTCCAACTGAATCAGGGTGAACGGCGTGAAGTGGTCGTACAACACCGCGGTCTGGATGTCAGAAGGCTGCAAACCCGACTGCTCCCACAGCTGCCGCCCCACGACGCCCATCTCGGGCAGGCCGAGTTCGGGCCGGTAGTAGCTGACCATCGTGTACTGGTCGGGGCTCGAGCCCTGCGACGCCGCCTCGATGATCGCGGGCCGCTGCTTGAGGTGCCGCGCCCGCTCCACCGATGTCACCACGATCGCGACCGCGCCGTCGGTCTCCTGGCAGCAGTCCAGCAGCCGCAACGGCTCGGCGATCCACCGCGAGTTCTGGTGATCCTCAATGGTGATCGGCTTCTCGTAGAAGTACGCCTTCGGGTTCTTGGCGGCGTGCCTGCGGTCGGCCACCGAGATCACACCGAAGTCGCGGCTGGTCGCGCCGGACATGTGCATGTAGCGCTGGGCGATCATGGCGACCTGCGCGGCCGGCGTGGAAAGCCCGTGCGGATACGAGAACGAGTTGTCCGAGGTCGTCGAATCGGCCTGGGCCCCACCGTCTCCCACCAACCGCGTCTGGACTTGACCGAACCGCATCCCGGACCGCTCGTTGAACGCCCGGTACGCCACCACCACGTCGGCGACCCCGGTCGCGACGGCCATCGCCGCCTGCTGCACGGTCGCGCACGCCGCCCCGCCGCCGTAGTGGATCTTGGAAAAGAACTTCAGCTCGCCGATGCCCACTGCGCGCGCCACGGCGACCTCGGTGTTGGTGTCCATGGTGAAGGTGGTCAGCCCGTCGACGTCGGACGGGCTCAGACCGGCGTCGTCCAGCGCATCCAGTACCGCCTCGGCGGCCAGCCGCAGTTCGCTTCGGCCGGAGTCCTTGGAAAAGTCGGTGGCCCCGATGCCGACGATGGCCGCCTTACCCGACAACACTAGGCATCCCCCATCGCCAGCGTGACCGTCGCGATGACGTGATCGCCAAGGCTGTTGCGGCCCAACACCTTCACCGTGACCAACCCGCCCTCCACCGCCATGACCTCCCCGGAGAATGTCACCGTGTCATAGGCGTACCACGGCACCCCGAGCCGCAGCCCGATCGACTTGATCAGCGCCGACGGCCCAGCCCAGTCGGTGACGTAGCGCTGCACCAGTCCGGTGTCGGTGAGGATGTTGACGAAGATGTCCTTCGATCCCTTGGCCTGCGCCTTGTCCCGGTCGTGGTGCACGTCCTGAAAGTCTCTGGTGGCCAAGGCCGTCGAGATGATGAAGGTGGGATCGCCGTACAACTTGAGCTCGGGCAACGCAGTGCCAACTTCCACGACGGGCGCGCTCATGCTCGGTCTCCCAGAGGCTCCCAGGCATAGAGGGTCCACTCCGGTCCGGAAGCACCGGCCGGAAAGTCGATGTAGGTTGCGCGCACCGGCATCCCGATGGCAACCGCGCCGGGGTCCACCCCACGCAACTCGCCGAGCATCCGCACGCCCTCCTCGAGTTCCACCAAGGCGATGACGAAAGGCAGTGTGCGGCCGGGCACCTTCGGCGCGTGGTGCACGACGAAGCTGAACACCGTGCCGCGACCGCTGGCCACCACGTATTCGATCGGCGCGGACTTGTCCTGCCACACCGCCGGCACCGGCGGGTGCTGCAAGCTGCCGTCCGGACGCCGCTGAATCCGCAATTCGTGCGCCTTGACGCCCTCCCAGAAGAACGCGGTGTCCCGCGACGACGAGGGCCGCATCATCGCGTCGGGGTCCAGGTCCGCCGGCACCGAGGAAGCCTCCGACGACTCGCGGGGCTTGAATTTGAGAATGCGCCAGTTCATCTCGGCGACGTCCTCATCCCCGACGCGCCAGATGATGTGCTGGTTGACGAAGAACCCCTCGCCGAGCGCGGTCTGCTTGGGCCCGATCACGTCGCCCATCTCGGAGGTGATGCTGACCTGCTCGCCGGGCTGCAGGTAGCGGTGGTAGGTCTGCTCGCAGTTGGTGGCGACCACACCGATGTAGCCGGTGTCGTCGAACAGCTGCATGATGGGCCCCAGCGGGTCATCCTTCGGGCGCTCGCCGGCCAGCCCGAACATGGTCCACACCTGAATCATGGCCGGCGGGGCCACGATTCCCGGATGGCCGACGGCGCGCGCGGCGGCCTCGTCGATGTAAACCGGATTGCGGTCGCCGATTGCCTCCACCCAGTTGTTGATCATCGGCTGGTTCACCGGGTCGCGGCCGGCGCGCGGCTTGGCGCCTCCCGCGGCCTTGATCTCCGCGATGGCTTCGGTGATGTCGGTCATCGAGGCACCCTCGGCACTTTGAGGCCCGCCGCGGCGATCATTTCACGCATGACTTCGTTGACGCCTCCCCCGAAGGTGATGACCAGGTTGCGCTTGGTTTGCGAGTCCAGCCAGTTGAGCAGGTCGGCGGTGTCGGACTCGGCCGGGTTGCCGTACCGGCCCACGATTTCCTCGGCGAGCCGACCGATGTACTGAATGCGCTCGGTGCCAAACACTTTCGTCGACGCGGCGTCGGCCACATTGATGTCCTCACCCGCGGCGGCCACCTGCCAGTTGAGCAGTTCGTTGATCCGCCACATCGCGTAGATCTCGCCGAGCGCCCGCTTGACGTCGTCGTGATCGATCGGGGTGACCCCGTCACCGCCCGGCTTGGACGCCCACGCGCGCACCCGGTCGTAAATGCCCGCGACCCGGCCCGCGGGGCCGAGCATCACCCGCTCGTTGTTGAGCTGGGTGGTGATCAGCCGCCACCCGCCGTTCTCCTCGCCGACCAGCATGTCGGCCGGCACCCGCACGTCGTTGAAGTACGTGGCGTTGGTGTGGTGGGCACCGTCGGACAGGATGATCGGCGTCCACGAATAGCCGGGATCCTTCGTATCGACGATCAGGATCGAAATGCCCTTGTGCTTAACGGCTTCCGGGTCGGTGCGGCAGGCCAGCCAGATGTAGTCCGCGTCGTGCGCGCCGGTGGTGAACACCTTCTGGCCGTTGACGATGTACTCGTCGCCCTGCCGCACGGCGGTGGTGCGCAACGACGCCAGGTCGGTTCCCGCCTCGGGCTCGGTGTAGCCGATCGCGAAGTGCACCTCACCGGCCAGGATCGCCGGGAGGAACTTCTTCTTCTGCATCTCGTTGCCGAACACCTGCAGGGTCGGACCGACCGTCTGCAGCGTCACCGCCGGCAGCGGCACGTCGGCGCGGTGCGCCTCGTTGACGAAGATCTGCTGCTCGATCGGACCAAAGCCGTGGCCGCCGAACTCCTTTGGCCACCCCACGCCGAGCATGCCGTCCTGACCCATGCGGCGGATCACCGCGCGGTAGGCGGCGCCGTGGCGGTCCTTTTCCATCTCCTTCATCTCGTCGGACGAGATCAGGTTCGAAAAGTATTGCCGTATCTCGGCCTGCAGCTGCCGCTGCTCCGGGGTCAGTTCGATGAACATTGCGCTCCCACCAGCTCGAGACGGTGCGAAGGCCCACCCAGCAGCCGGGTCAGGTCTTTGATCGTGGCGTAGTAGCGGTGCATGGGATAGGTGATGTCCATTCCCATGCCGCCGTGCAGGTGATGGCAGGTCTGCATCACCGGCGGCGCCTGCGACGTCACCCAGTAGCCGAGCACATCCAGGTCCTCGTCGGCGTCGCGACCCTCCGACAGCCGCCACACCACCGACTTCGCCGCCAAATCGATGGTGCGCGAAGCGATGTAGACCTCGGACAGCTGCGCGGCCACGGTCTGAAACGTCGACAACGGCTTGCCGAACTGCTTCCGGTTCGCCACGTAGTCGGCCGTCAACCGCAGCGCCCCGGCCACCAGCCCGTCGGCGTAGGCGCCCATCGCCGCGAGCGCCAGCTGGTTGACCCGATGCGCGGAAGCCCCCGCCAGGACGTCGGAATCACCAACGGCCACACCGTCGAACGTGACCGTGTACTCCTCCGATGCGTTCGACGTCGGAGTGCGCACCAGCCGCACACCGTCGGCCTTGGGTGATACCACCACGACGGCGCCGTCGGTGGTGACGGTCATCCATTCGGCTTGCTCGGCATATGCGACACCAACCTTGGTGCCCGACAGGCGACCACCCGCAAACGTCGTGGCCGGCCGGTCCGGCAGCGCCGCGCCGGGCTCGTTGAGCGCCGCGGTCAACACCGCGCCCTTGGCAACCCCAGCAAGGAAGCGGTCCTGTTGTTCGTCGGATGCCAGGTCGAGTAGCGGCACCACGCCCAGGCCCAGCGTGGCCAGCGCCGGCGTAATGGCGCCGTGGCGACCGACTTCGGTCAGCACCGTGGCCACCTCGGGCAGGCCCACACCGTCGCCGCCGAGGCGTTCGGGCGCCGGCAGCGCCGTCACACCCCCGTCCACCAGCGCTGCCCACGACAGGTCCCGGTCCAGCACCGACGTGACGACATCCGCCACAGCCTGTTGCGTCGCGGTCAGATTGAAATCCATCGTCGTTTTTCAATCCGCCTAGTGGGCCACCGGGCACTGGCCGGTGTAGTCGACCTGCCAGTGCTTGATGCCGTTGAGCCAGCCCGACCGCAGCCGTTCCGGCTTGGACAGCGGCTTGAGGTCCGGCATCTGGTCGGCCACGGCGTTGAAGATGAGGTTGATCGTCATCTTGGCGAGGTTGGCGCCGATGCAGTAATGGGCGCCGGTGCCGCCAAAACCGACGTGCGGGTTGGGATTCCGCAAAATATTGAAGGAGTGCGGGTCCTCGAAGACCTCTTCGTCGAAGTTCGCCGAGCGGTAGAACATCACCACCCGCTGGCCCTTCTTGATCTGCACGCCGGACAGCTCGTGGTCCTCCAGCGCGGTGCGCTGGAACGCGGTGACCGGGGTGGCCCAACGGACGATCTCGTCGGCCGCGGTGTCCGGGCGTTCCTTCTTGAACAGCTCCCACTGGTCGGGGTTCTCGGAGAAAGCGATCATGCCGTGCGTGATGGAATTTCGGGTGGTCTCGTTGCCGGCGACCGCCAGCATCACCACGAAGAAGCCGAACTCGTCGTCGGAGAGCTTCTCGCCTTCGATGTCGGCCTGAATCAGCTGGGTAACGATGTCCTCGCCGGGATTCTTGGCCCGCTCCTCGGCCATCTTCATCGCGTACATGATCAGCTCGGCCGACGACATCTGCGGGTCGATGTGGGCGTACTCGGGATCCTCGTTGCCGGTCATCTCGTTGGACCAGCGGAAGATCTTGTCCCGGTCGTCCTGCGGAACGCCCAACAGGCCGGCGATGGCCTGCAGCGGCAGTTCGCAGGACACCTGCTCGACGAAGTCGCCGGAGCCCGACGCCGCCGCGGTTTTGGCGATGCTCTGGGCGCGAGCGTCCAACTCGTCGCGCAGCCGCCCGATCGCGCGGGGGGTGAAACCACGCGAGATGATCTTGCGCAGACGGGTGTGGTGCGGGGCGTCCATGTTGAGCATGACGTTGCGCTGCAGGTCGATCTGCTCGCGGGTCATCGTTTGCGGCCAGACCGGAATGGCGCAGTCCTGCTGGCTGGAAAAGACGTCACTGCGGATCGAGATTTCCTTGACGTCCTTGTGCTTGGTGATGGCCCAGTAGCCCTTGTCCCCGAAGCCACCGGTCCCGCCCGGAACGTCGACCCAATAGATCGGCTGCGATCGGCGCACTTCGGCCAGCTCCGCGACCGGCAGTCCCTTGACGTTGATGTCCGGATCCAGGAAATCGAACCCGGATGGAAGATTGGGGCTGGGCACGCTACTTCTCCTTACTGCTGGTCCCTATGCTGGTCTTGCGACTGGCTCAATTGACTTGCCCAGTGATTGGCGATCCCAGGACACTAGCTCTCCTAGTAGAGCTCTGCTGCCAGTAAAACATGCCTCCACCGTATAAAAAAGGCGCCGCCGCATCGTCGCTTGTCATAGTAATGAAACGTGTTCTAGCCTGGCCCCATGGGTAACCCGGTAATCGTTGAAGCCACCCGCAGCCCGATCGGCAAACGCGCCGGATGGCTCTCGGGACTGCACGCGACCGAGCTGCTGGGGGCCGTGCAGAAGGCGCTGGTGGAGAAGGCCGGCATTGACGCCGGCCAAGTCGAACAGGTCATCGGCGGCTGCGTGACCCAGTTCGGTGAACAGTCCAACAACATCACCCGGGTGAGCTGGCTCGTCGCTGGGCTGCCGGAGCACGTCGGCGCCATGACCGTGGACTGCCAGTGCGGCAGCGGCCAGCAGGCCAACGGCCTCGTCGCGGGCCTGATCGCGGCGGGTGCCATCGACATCGGCATCGCCTGCGGCATCGAGGCCATGAGCCGCGTCGGGCTGGGCGCCAACGCCGGCCCCGACCGCAGCATCCTGCGGCCCGCGTCGTGGGACATCGACCTGCCCGACCAGTTCACCGCCGCCGAGCGGATCGCCAAGCGCCGCGGCATCACCCGCGAAGAGATCGACGAGTTCGGCTATCAATCGCAGGCCAAGGCCAAGCAGGCCTGGGCCGAGGGCCGCTTCGACCGTGAGATTTCTCCGATCGAGGCGCCGGCGCTTGACGACAACAAGCAGCCGACCTCGGAGCGCGTGACCATCAGCCGTGACCAGGGCCTGCGCGACACCACGCTGTCGGGGCTCTCCGCGCTAAAGCCGGTCCTCGAGGGCGGGATCCACACGGCCGGGACGTCGTCGCAGATCTCCGACGGCGCGGCGGCCGTGCTATGGATGGACGAGGACAAGGCCAAGGCGCTCGGGCTGCGGCCGCGGGCCCGCATCGTCAGTCAGGCGCTGGTCGGCGCGGAGCCGTACTACCACCTGGACGGCCCGGTGCAGTCGACGGCCAAGGTGCTGGAGAAGGCCGGGATGAAGATCGGCGACATCGACATCGTCGAGATCAACGAGGCGTTCGCGTCGGTGGTGCTGTCCTGGGCGCGGGTCCACGAACCCGACATGGACAGGGTCAACGTGAACGGTGGCGCGATCGCGCTGGGCCACCCCGTGGGCAGCACCGGCAGCCGGCTGATCACCACCGCCCTGCACGAGCTCGAGCGCACCGATCAGACCACCGCGCTGATCACCATGTGCGCGGGCGGCGCGCTATCCACCGGCACCATCATCGAGCGCATCTAGCGCGGGGCGGGTTCGGGGGTGCTCGTCTCCGAAGAGAGCCGGATCGCCGCGGCGCAGGCCTACATCGACGCGCTTGTCAGCCGCGACGGCGACTCCGTTCCCTTTGCCGACGGGTGCACCCGCATCGAGCAGGGAATCAAGAACGGTTTCTCGGGAAATCACTTGCGGCGCAGCCTCAATCGCGGGCTCCAGTACGGGATCATCGCGGAGACGACGCCGCCGGACTACCGCATCGTCGGCGACGAGGTGCACGCGGCGTACGACGTGCTGACCAAGGCCGGGTTCGGGGACCGGAGGCTGGCCGCGCAGGTCGACGAGACGTTCGTCATCCCGGCCGAAAGCTCAAGCGGGACAGCAGCGATCCGCCACATCAAGGTTCGCTTCAAGCCGTTCATTCGGCGCAAGGCCTAAGGGAGCGCCATGGAAAAACCACGAAGTCTGGACGCGCCGTGGGTCGGTTTCTTCATCAAGTGGATGTCGCGCGGCAACGCTTGGATCTACAAGCGCAGCAACGGAAGGCTTGGCGGCATCTTTCAGAAGAGTCCGGTCGCCCTGCTGACCACGACGGGCCGCAAGACCGGTCAGCCACGGGTGAGCCCGCTGCTTTACCTGCGCGACGGCGACCGCGTGATCCTGGTGGCATCACAAGGCGGCCGCGAGAAGAACCCCATGTGGTACCTCAACCTGAAGGCGGACCCGAAGGTGTCCGTTCAGATCAAGGACGAGGTGCTGCAATTGCGGGCCCGTGACGCCACCCCCGAAGAGCGCGACGAGTACTGGCCGAAGTTGGTCGCGATGTATCCGTCATTCGACGACTATCAGTCGTGGACCGATCGAGTGATCCCGGTCGTCATCTGCGAGCCGTGACCACTTTTTCGGTTCCGCCAACATCCTCGCAATACGTTGGCTTGTAACTGAATCAGAGTCGCAGAACGCCTGACAACCTGCCAAGCCGATCCAGACTTACGTCGTCGAGTCCAGTCAGCCGAACGGACTTACCCCGCGACAGGTATTTGCGACGGATCGCGTCGAGGACCGCCACAGATGATGCGTCCCAGACGGCGGCGCCCGACATGTCGATCACGACATCGTCCGGGTCGTTCGCGTAGTCGAATTCGTGAATCAGGTCGTTGCTCGACACGAAGAAGAGTTCGCCATGCACGCGGTACGTGCGGGTGCCTCCCTCGGACTCCGCATCCCCGCGGATGGTTTCGACCGAGGTGAAGTGAGCAACGCGCCGGACGAAGGCTACCACCGCCGTCAGTACTCCCAACGACACTCCGATGGCCAGATTGCTGGTGGTTATGGTGCCAATGACCGTGATGCCCATGACCAGAATTTCGCTGCGCGGCAGCGCTTTCAAGGTGCGCAGGGAAATGCTGTTCCAGTCGAAGGTGGCGATCGCCACGATCAGCATGATCGCTACCAGGGCGGCCATGGGTATCCGGCCGACCATGTCGCCCAGGGCGACAACCAGTACGAGAACGAACACCCCGGTCAAAAAGGTGGAAAGTCGCGTCCGCGCGCCTGCCACCTTGACGTTCATCATTGTCTGGCCGACGACGGCGCACCCACCCATCCCGCCGAAAATGCCGGTGACGACGTTGGCCATCCCCTGCCCCCAGGCTTCGCGGGTTTTGTTCGACCGGGTGTCGGTGATCTCATCGACGAGTCTGGCGGTCATCAATGACTCGAAGAGGCCGACCAACGCGGCACCGAATGCGTAGGGCGCGATGGTCCGCAGGGTTCGCAGTGTCACTGGGACGTGGGGGAGGCCCGGAGCCGGAAGCGAATCGGGCAGCGCCCCTTGATCTCCCACGTTGGGTACGTGCCAGCCGAATATGAGCACCGTCGCGCTGAGGAGCAACACAACCACCAGGGCCGCGGGCACCGCTGTCGTCAACTTCGGCAGCGTGATCATCACGACGATGCCGAGCAATGTAAGCGGGTACACCAGCCAAGGCACGCCCCACAGATGCCGGACTTGAGATACGAACACCAAGACGGCGAGCGAGTTGACGAACCCGATCATCACACTGAGGGGAATGAACCGTATGAGCTTGGCGACTCCGACGAGCGCAAGGGTCATCTGAATGATGCCCGCCAGGAGGATCGTGGCCACCAGGTAACCCAATCCGTGCTCGCGTGCGACCGGAGCCACGACGAGTGCGACCGCGGCGGTGGCGGCGGAAATCATCGCCGGCCGCCCGCCAGTGACGGCGATGGTGATTGCCATGGTCACCGACGAGAACAGGCCCACCCTGGGATCGACACCGGCGATGACGGAGAACGCGATGGCCTCGGGAATGAGCGCGAGCGCGACGACCAGCCCGGCGAAGACCTCCGTCCGCAACGCAACGGGACAACGCAGCAGCCGCTTGGCCGGTGTCCTCACGGCCTTTTCGTGCGCACGAAAGACCGCCATGGTGATGCTCATCGGATCTCCTTGGTAGGGAGGAGGCTGTCCAGCGAAAGTGGACCCCTGTGCTGAACGGATTACCCCGTTTCGGCGGGACGATGTCTCAGAAACTCGAGGATGGCGCGCCGCCGGCGTTGATACGCCGCCTCGAACTGGGCCTCGGGTGAGCGCGGTTTGTCGATGATGATGATGTCGGCGATGGTCGCCGGCCGGTGAGTCAAAAGCACCACCCGGTCGGCCAGCAGCAGTGCCTCGTCGACGTCATGCGTGACAAACAGCATCGTCATTTTGTGGGCTTCCCAGACCGACATGAGCAGCTGCTGCATCTCGAGCCGCGTCTGCGCGTCCAGTGCGCCGAACGGCTCGTCCATCAGCATCACCCTCGGCTCACAGGCCAGCGTCCGCGCCAGTTGCACACGCTGGCGCATGCCTCCCGACAGCTGACTTGGCAAGTGGTCCAGGTAAGCGCCGAGCCCCACCTGTTCCAGTCGCGCAGTGGCGGCCGCCCTGAGTTCCTTACCCCGAATACCGCGTAGCTTGAGCGGATACTGCACGTTCTTCAGCGCGGTGCGCCATGGAAATAACGCATCCTCTTGGAACACCATCGCGCATTGCGCTGCGTTGCCGGTGACGGGAGCGCCGTCGACGGAGGCGGTGCCGCTGAGCGGTATCAGCAGCCCCGCCAATGCCCGCAGGATCGTCGACTTACCGCACCCCGACGGTCCGAGCAACACCACCACCTCGCCGGGTTCGATGGTCAGGGTGATGTTGGCGGCAACAACGCCGTTGAACCCCAGCTGCAGTTCATGCAGCGTGACTGCGCCAGCACTCATCGGGCCGCCCTCGGCAGCCAGCGGTTGACGCGCCGACCGACGCGCTCCACGAGCCAAGCGGTGATCAGGCCGAGAGCGCCGATGGAAATCATGCCCACCACGACACCCGCATAGTCGAGCAGCCCGTAGGACTGCCACGTGTAGTACCCGATACCGAATTGGCCAGAGATCATCTCCGCGCTGACCACACATATCCACGCGACGCCCATCGCCACCGACAGCCCCGCAAAGATCCCGGGCAAGGCCCCCGGCAGCACGACATGGATTAGCAGCGACACCTTGCCGGCTCCCATTGTCCTGGCGGCCTCCTCCCAGACTTTGGGCAGCGAGTCCATCGCGTGGACGGTGCTGACCATGACCGGGAAGAACGCGGCAAAGAAGGTGATGAATACGATGCCTTGCTCGCTGGTGGGGAACAACAGGATCGTGAGCGGTACCAACGCGATGGCGGGGATGGGCCGGGCCAGCTCGATGAAAGGCCTCAGCGTCATTCGTGCGAGTTCTGAACGCCCGACGAGGATTCCGAGCGCGACGCCGATCACCGCGGCCAGGCCGAAGCCGAGCAGTATTCGTTGCAGGCTTGCCAGCAGGTCGTCGTAGTAGGCACCGGTAGTCACCCGCGCGAGCAGCGCCTTCAGCACACCCATTGGGGCGGGCATCCGGTTGAAACGCAACCAGGCGACGACGTTATGCGCGGTCAGCAGGTGCCAGAACACGATGAACGTGGTGATCGGGATAAGCGGTAGGACCACCGCCGGCGTGCGCCGCCTGACAGCTTTGGGTATGCGGATGCTGACACGCCGCTGGTGTCCTGATTGTTCAGGCAGGGTGGCCGGGATCGACAGGTTGGGCAGTGCTGGGGCCGTGCCGGTCATGATCTGGGTCATTGGTTTTCCTTTTTTGGCTTTTCGGCTTTTCGGCTTTTCGGCTTGGCGTGATCGCCGCTGGCTAGTCAGCGGTACGGGACTTCGCTACGGCATCCGCATAGGTGACGCCGACGGCCCCGGGGTGCCGAGTCCGGTAGGCGTTTGCCCCCTGCGTGGTGGCGAACGGTTTGTAGCGGTGGTTTGGGGGCGCGGCCGGGTCGTATAACCAGACCGCGTGATCGGCGAAGATCCTGACCGCGGTCAGCGTGTCGGGCACATAAGATGCCCGCACCGCCGGGGTGCCTGCGGCCCGGCGCAGCAGGCACGTCGGCGTTGCGGCCACCGCCGTCTCGGCCTCGCCTTGTGCCCACAATTCCGATGCCTCGGTCGGATCGTTGACCGGTAGTCCGCACAGATTGTCCACGCCGGTCAACGGCATCGGATTGGTCACATCGTCACGGCGACGCTCGTAGTCACTGCCTGTCAGTTGGCGCACGTAGGTGTCGTTGAGGAAGCTGGAAATATCGAAGTTTATGTTCACCGAACCGCGAGCGACCAGATACTCCTTGATCTTTCGGAAAGCGGCCACGAACTGGCCTTTCAGCGTCATGTCAAAGGTGACCAAACCGTTGGGACCGTTGTAGAGGTAGATCACCTCGGGCTCGATTCCGGTGAGCGCGCTTACACGTAGAGCCGCCTTCAACGGATTGGCGAGCATGTAGTCGGTGGTGGCCTTCATAGCTCGCATGAACGCAGCCATCACGTCGGGTTGGGTATCGGCGAACTGCCGCCGCACGACGACACCATGGAATGTCGGTAGCTCGTTGTCACCGCCGTCGTAGAGCAGTCTGCCCTGGTTGCGGTAGATGACTAGTTGCGGCCATGGAACGAACTGCGCCAGCGCGTCGACTTGCTGGCCTTGGATAGCGGATGCGCCGATCGACGGATCCTGATTCACAGTGCGCACTAGCTTCTTGTCGATCCCGTTGTGCTGCAAAGCCATCGAGAGCATTCCATCGCCAGCTGAGCCGAGGCTGGTCGACACCTTCTTGCCTACCAGATCAGCAAGCGTGTACGCAGCCGAATCCGCCTGAACAACAACCTGATTGAGTGATCCACGCAGGTTATATCCGGTGATTGCGATCAGCTCTGTGGCCGCATCGCTGTACTTCTTGGTCTTATAACCGTTGGTGAGCAACGGGTAGTCGCCCATTGACCCAATGTCGACGTGCGTGGCGATCATCTGCGCCGTCAGCGGTGCACCGGACGCGAAGTCCTGCCATACGACGCGGTACTTCTTGCCGTTGGCTGCGCCCAGCGCTTTGAGGGCTTTCTCGAAGTCGCCACGGTCACGCAGCAGGGTGCCCGCGTTGACAGTATTGATCGTCTTAGATTGATATCCGACATTGATTACGACACTCGACTCGGCGAGCACACCACAGCCGGACAGCAGTTGCGCCGCGCCAACCGCCGTCGCAACCAACAGCGCCATCGACCGAAACCAGCACGACTTCTGATGTGCTGCGGAAACCCACCGCAACAGCGGCCGTGCGCGTCCTGGCATGTCGTGCATACGACCAGAGTCGACGCCTTCTGTTACCCCGCTGTCATCCGAAGTTGCGCACTAGTTACGCCATGTGGGCGAGTCGAGCGAACGTGGTCAGAGCGACGGTCGCTGACATCCCGCCAGGTCAGAACGCCGGGCCCTATCCAGCCTTCGGCTTGAGCACGCCGACGTGAACACTTGGTTACGCCACCAACGACGCCCCTAGCCGGACGTCATCCTTTCCGAAAGGCTTGGGGCCGTGGACATCACGACCTCGACGCCGATCGCCGCCCAAGCTGGCGAAGCGCGGCCGCACGACGCGCCTGCCGAGCCCGACTATCGATTCACCCTGGCGAACGAGCGAACATTTCTGGCATGGCAGCGGACTTCACTCGGACTATTGGCCGCCGCGGTTGCCGTTGTCCAGTTCATGCCCGAGCTGCCGATGCCTGGAATGCGCCACGTATTGGGAGTCATGGTCGGCGCGCTCGCGATGCTGACAGCGGGGGCAGGGCTGCAGCGGTGGGCAACAGTTGATCGCGCGATCCGTCGAGACGAGCCGCTCCCGCGACCGAGCGCTCCCATCTACCTCGCCGGGGGCCTGGCGATGGTCGGACTGGTAACCGCGGCGTTGACGGTCGTGGCCGCCACAAACGGCTGATGACTCGTCAAGCGTTGACCCAGGATAGGGGCCTTCAACCCGAACGTACGGCGCTGGCCTGGACGCGTACGGCGCTGGCTGGGTCGACTTTCGGCGTGGTGCTCCTACTGCGGGACCGTGACGTCGCCAACCTCGTGCACCACCCGGCGCGCCTCGTTGTCGGCGGCCTGGCGATGGTGGTTGCTGTGAGTGCATTCGGATTCGGGTTGCGCCGCCGCCGCGAGTTGGCGACCAAGCCTTTGGCGTCGTCCGCTCCGGCTCGACGGGACATAACGACCGTCGGAGTCGCAATGATTCTGTTGTCGTTATTGGTGGTCGTGTATCTGTCGATTGGGCGCGGCTGAGGCCATTCGGGATTCTGCGCCGTGGGGTTCTCAGAGCGCTGCGCGCGGAAGCGGCCCTGGTTCATATAATGCGAGCGGGATAAAGCAAAGTGGCGCTGCCCGCGCCGCTTGGGCGGGGCAGCACCACGGTTGCTATCAGCTTTGAGCGGGAACGAATCCGATCGGCGCACCAGCCGGAATCAACTCCTCCTGTTCCACACTTTCCTCGAACTGGCGAATCAGGCGCCGCGCGTGTTGCATGACCCACCACCGCACGAAGGTTTGGTTAACCGCTTCGCGTTCCTTCGGGTCTTCGAGCAGGTTGATGATCCGGGCAAAGCCGAGCGGGATCTCGGGGTCGTGAAAGTGCTGCTGGCGCTTGAAGCTGATCTTGAACTGTGACCACTTCACCGCATGCAGTTCCTCGTTGAGCCAGACCATGCAGCCCTCCCGCTCGGATTCGCCCGCGCCGCCGAAGAACTCACGCTGGTCGATTCCATCGATGATCCGATCGGTCGGGGGTTCGCAGTTGGCCCACCGCAGTAGGGTTGGGAACATGTCAGTGACGTGGACCATCTCGTTGCTCTCCCGGACCGGGACATTGCCGGGCCAGCGGATCAGGCAAGGGGTCCGAATTCCGCCTTCCGCGGAGGAGAAGTAGGAGCCGTCGAAGAAGCCCGCGGTCCCGCGGCCCGCCAGGTGGTCTTCGGGACCGTTATCCCCGGCGAACACCACGATTGTGTTGTCCTCGATGCCCAATTCGGTCAATGTATCCAAGATGCTTCCAAAGTCATGGTCAAGCATCAGCAGGGAGTCACCCCAGTCGCCATTTGTGCTCTGCCCCTTGAACTCATCACGGACCACCATTGGGAAGTGCATCAACGAGTGATTGTGATACAGGTAGAAGGGCTTACCCGCCTCGACGCTTCGCTTCATGAAGGCCTTTGCCCGCCGATCGTATTCGGCGTCCACCTGAGCTTTGAGTTTCACCGTCAATTGCTGGTTGGTGGTGCGGACGCCGCTCTCCTTGGTGCCCTCGTACATGTACGAATAGCCGTCCCTTTCACCGTCGTACCACGGATCGTCGGGCCACAGGCATTCATCGTAAGTGCGTGCAGGCCCGTACCATTCGTCGAAGCCGTGGTCAGTGGGCCACCGGCCGTCTTCCGCGCCGATGTGCCACTTGCCGTAGCAGGCTGTCGCGTACCCGGCTTCGGAGAGGATGTCGCCCATCGTGCGTTCCCACGCGACGATCCCACCGTCGTTGCCGCCCAATGCAATCGTGTGATTCCCAGAGCGAATCGGATAGCGTCCGGTCATCAGGGCCGAACGGGTCGGCGTGCACTGCGGCTCGACGACAAAGTGCGACAGTTTAAGTGCCTCCCCGGCGAACTTGTCGATCCGCGCGGTGTCGGCGCCGCGCAATATCCCGCCGCCGTAGCAGCCGAGTTCTCCGAGGCCGAGGTTGTCCACGTGGAAGTACACGATGTTGGGTTGTTCGGGCATGTTTGTACCACCTCTCAATAGATAACTGGGGTCGTCGTGGCTGAATGCGTGTACTGCGGGATCGCCGGCTACGTCGACGGCTGATCCAATTCCCTTGCGGCAGTGGTCACCAGCGAGCACCGGTCACCGCGGTAGCGCACGGTCTCCAGGTCGAACGGAGTGCCGTCCTCGAGGTACGTCAGCCGGTGCAACAACAGCAATGACGCACCTGGCCGGATCTGCAACAGCTTGGCGGTGTTCGCGTCGGCAGATACTGCCTCGACGGTGATCTCAGCCCAACCGAGGCGCACTCCGAGCTCCTTTTCAATCAGGGCGAACACGTCGTGCTGACCCAATTCCGCGTCGACGGGAATCGCTCCAAGCCGCAGCGAGGTGGTGTCGAGGGACAGCGGCAACCCGCCGACCGAGCGCAGTCGTTCGATGAACAAGATGGGAGCATTGTCGGGCAATCCCAGCTTGGACGCGACGAACGGTGAAGCGACGGATTCGCGAACCGACAAGACCTCGTTGTCGACCGGGAGCCGATGACCGGCAAGGGATTCGGCTAAACCTTCCAGGCGGTCCAGGCGCTGACTCAGCTTCGCACCCGTGACGAATGTCCCCGCACCCTGGACCCTGGTGATCATCCCTTCTCCACGCAGGAGCTCCAGCGCTTCACGAATAGCGTTTCGGCTCACGCCGAATTCGGTGGCGAGCTGGCTTTCCGACGGCAGCGCCGGGCGGGCTGCGGCTAACCCACCGTAGACGCCGTCCAGGATCTGGCCGCGCAGCACGTCGCGTGCCCAGCGTGCGGCGTCCGCGCGGCTGCCTGCGTACTCCCGGGTCGCGGGACGCGGGAAGTCCTTGGGCGGGATGTTCGGACGCCGGGGCATGTTGTCACTGTGCCACTGTCGTGACGTGGTGGCGATACGCACAGTGTTACGCCACCTGCTGCTGGGTAAAGCGCTAGGCCAGTGGCTGCGTCGCGGCGTAACAGCACCGGTTCCGCCACTTCGGTGCTGCCTCGATCAGCCCGATACGCAGCGAAATCCGATGTGAGTCGTCGCGCTGTCCTGGGACTGCGATGAGCGCGCCGCCGGGCGGTAGCGATGACAGTATTCGGGCGCGCACAGGTGAGAACCGCCCTTGAGTGTTTGATTCATCGACGGGTCACCGGACGGCGTCGGGCAGCAACCAGCGACCTGACGGCCTGGGCGATGACGAGCGCTGTAGGGAGTCGTCGTCCACTCCCAGACATTGCCGATCATGTCCACGAGTCCGAAACCGTTGGGCGGGAAGGTGCCCACCGGAGACGTTCCGACCCAGCCGAAGGCGCCTTCGTTGGCGTAGGGGAACTGGCCCTGCCAGGTGTTGGCCATCAATCGTCCGCCGGGCCGCACCTCATCACCCCACGCGTACGTCGTGTCGGCACCCGCTCGGGCGGCGTATTCCCACTCCGCCTCGGTGGGCAGTCGTCTGCCGGCCCAGGCCGCGTACGCGACGGCGTCAGGGTAGGCCACCTGGACGACTGGGTGGTCGGCCCGGTCGGCAACCGAAGACTCAGGGCCGAACGGTTGGCTCCAGCACGCCCCCGGCACCCACGTCCACCACTGCCGCCAATCGCGCAGATCGACCGGTCCCGATGTCGGGCGGAACACCAGGGCGCCCGGAGATAGTTCGTCTGCCGGCACTCCCGGAAAAGCCGTGGGATCCAGCGGCCGCTCCGCGATGGTGACATAGCCTGTGGCGCTGACGAACTCGGCGAATTGTGCATTCGTGACCGGATGTCGTTCGATCGAGAACGGTGCGACGGTCACGTCGTGCGCAGGCGATTCCTCCGGATAGAACCGCTCCGCTCCCATCCGAAACCGGCCCCCTGGAAGGGGCATCAATTCGGTGAGCATGCCTGGCTCATTCTGCAATCCGGCTGTCATACCGCCCGACCATAGTCGGCGCTCACGGATCCGTCAGTGCGCTCACGGCAAGGACCGTCGTCGCGCTCGGGTTGCGTCGTAGCCGCTCGACCCGACCGACAAGCAAGTGCGGGTGCAGATCCGGGATACCGGAAGTACCCTGACGCCGACCGGGTCATCCCGTTGATGGTGCGCGAACCGCGCCAGCGAACGTGCACCCACCGCTACGGAACGCCGAAAATCTCGCAGTGAGCGCACGTTCGGCGCGGGCGAGCCGAGCCTAGGCCCCGTAGACCGGGACGGCCGGCCGCGCCTTGGCCAGCAGGTCGGCGACGACCGGGCCCAGCTCGGCAGGATCCCACCGCGCGCCCTTGTCGATCTGCGGGCCGTGCGCCCAGCCTTCGGCGACGCGGATTTTGCCGCCCTCGACCTCGAACACCTTGCCGGTGACGTCGCGGGATTCGGCGCTGCCCAGCCAGACCACCAGCGGCGAGACGTTCTCCGGCGCCATAGCATCGAAATCCTGGTCCTGCGTTGCCATCATCTCCGCGAAGACGGTCTCGGTCATGCGGGTGCGGGCCGACGGCGCGATGGCGTTGACGGTGACGCCGTAGCGACCCATCTCGGCGGCGCCCACGAGCGTCAACGCCGCGATGCCCGCTTTGGCCGCGCTGTAGTTGGCCTGCCCGACGCTGCCCTGCAGTCCCGCACCGGAACTGGTGTTGATGATCCGGGCGTCAACGGTCTTGCCCTCCTTGGACTGCGCCCGCCAATACGACCCGGCGTGCCGCATCGTGGCGAAGTGGCCCTTGAGGTGCACGGCGATGACGGCGTCGAACTCCTCTTCGCTGGTGTTGGCCAGCATCCGGTCGCGCACGATGCCGGCGTTGTTGACCAAAACGCCCAGTCCGCCGAAGGTTTCGACGGCGGTCTGGATCAGGTTGGCCGCCTGGTCCCAGTCGGCGATGTTCGAACCGTTGGCGACGGCTTCCCCACCGGCCGCGGTGATTTCGTCGACGACGCCCTGGGCGGCGCTTCCGCCGCCGGCCGGCGAGCCGTCCAGGCCCACCCCGATGTCGTTGACCACCACGCGTGCCCCTTCGGCCGCGAAGGCGAGCGCGTGCGCGCGACCGATGCCACCGCCCGCCCCGGTGACGATGACGACCCGTCCGTCGAGCAAGCCCATATCCCTTGTCTCCTCTACTTGATCGCGCTCGCGTTGGTTGTGGCCAGGTAGTGCGGCGGCTCGCCGCCCCCGTGCACCTCCAACGTGGCGCCGCTGATGTAGGACGCCGCGTCCGAGGCCAAAAACGCTGTGGCCCAACCGACGTCCTCGGGCTTGGCCAGGCGTCCCAGGGGCACGTTCTTCGAGATCGCGGCGATCGACTCGGCGTCACCATAGAACAGTTCGGACTGCTCGGTCTCCACCATGCCGACCACGCAGGCATTGACCCGAACCTTCGGCCCCCACTCCACGGCCAGCGTCTGGGTCAGGCTTTCCAGGCCAGCCTTGGCCGCCCCGTATGCACCGGTGCCTGGGGAAGGCCGCCGCCCGCTGAGGCTGCAGATGTTGACGATCGCCCCGCCGCCCTGCTGGTTTTGCATCTTGTCGTTGGCGTGCTGCGAAACCGATAGCGCCCCAATGAGGTTGAGATCGATGATCTTGCGGTTGAATTTCGCGCTGGACTCGGCGGTCAGCACGTACGGCGAACCACCGGCGTTGTTGACCACCACATCCAGGCCGCCGTGCCGATCGACGATCGTGTCGATCAGCGCCTGGACGGCGTCGTCGTCGCGCACGTCGCACGAGTGAAACTCGTAGGGCAGCCCCTCGACGGGCCGCCGCGCACACGTGATCACGGTCGCGCCCTGCCCGGCGAACACCGAGCTGATGCCGGCGCCGACTCCCCGAACACCGCCGGTGACCAAAACCACCCGCCCGGCCAGTCCCAAATCGAACGGGGCTCCTTCGGCGCGAGTCACTGTGCTAGCGTACCAAGCAAGTGCTTGCTTAGGTAGCCAGCCGGTATTTCTGGGAAGGACGTGCAACCTTGCCAATCACAACCAGCACCGTCGAACCGGGCATCGTCTCGGTCACCGTCGATTACCCGCCCGTCAACGCCATCCCGTCGCGCGGCTGGTTCGAACTCGCCGACGCCATCACGGCCGCGGGTATGGACACCACGACCCACGCGGTGATCCTGCGCGCCGAGGGCCGCGGCTTCAATGCCGGTGTGGACATCAAGGAGATGCAGAAGACCGAGGGCTTCACCGCGCTGATCGACGCAAACCGCGGCTGTTTCGCCGCCTTCCGCGCGGTCTACGAATGCGCGGTCCCGGTGATCGCCGCGGTCAACGGATTCTGTGTCGGTGGCGGGATCGGGCTGGTCGGCAATTCCGACGTGATCGTGGCCTCCGACGATGCCACCTTCGGCCTGCCGGAGGTGGAACGCGGCGCGCTCGGCGCGGCCACCCACCTGTCGCGCCTGGTGCCCCAGCACCTGATGCGGCGGCTGTTCTTCACCGCGGCGACCGTGGATGCCGCCACCCTGCATCACTTCGGCTCGGTGCACGAGGTGGTGCCCCACCCCGAACTCGACGAGGCCGCGTTGCGGGTCGCCCGCGACATCGCGGCCAAAGACACCCGCGTCATCCGCGCGGCCAAAGAGGCGCTCAACCTCATCGACGTGCAGCGGGTCAACGCCAGTTACCGCATGGAGCAAGGCTTTACGTTCGAACTCAACCTCGCCGGGGTGTCCGACGAGCACCGCGACGCGTTTGTGAAGAAGTCATGACCGACAAGCGCACCACTCTCGACGAGGCCGTCGCGGGATTGCGCAGCGGCATGACGATCGGCATCGGCGGCTGGGGGTCGCGGCGCAAGCCGATGGCGTTCGTGCGCGCCATGCTGCGCACGGACGTCACCGACCTCACGGTCGTCACCTACGGCGGACCCGACCTCGGCCTGCTGTGCTCGGCGGGCAAGGTCAAGCGGGTGTACTACGGGTTCGTTTCGCTGGACTCCGCCCCGTTCTATGACCCGTGGTTTGCCAAGGCCCGTACCGGCGGCGCTATCGAAGCGCGGGAAATGGACGAAGGGATGTTGCGCTGCGGGCTGCAGGCCGCGTCGCAGCGCCTGCCGTTCCTGCCGATCCGCGCCGGCCTGGGCAGTTCGGTCCTCGACTTCTGGGAGGGCGAACTGCAGACGGTGACCAGTCCGTATCCGGCGCCCGGCGGCGGGCACGAGACGCTGCTTGCCATGCCGGCGTTGCGCTTGGACGCCGCCTTTGTGCATCTCAATCTCGGTGACAGCCAAGGCAATGCAGCCTACACCGGCATCGACCCCTACTTCGACGACCTCTTTTTGATGGCCGCCGAGAAGCGCTACCTATCGGTGGAACGCGTCGTGTCGACCCAGGAGCTGGTTAAAGCCGCGCCCCCGCAGGCGCTGCTGGTGAACCGGATGATGGTCGACGCGGTCGTCGAGGTGCCCGGCGGAGCCCACTTCACCACCGCTGCACCGGATTACGGCCGTGACGAGAAGTTTCAACGCCACTACGCCGAGGCGGCGTCGACGGAAGAGGGCTGGCAGAATTTCGTTCAGACCTACCTGTCGGGCAGCGAGGACGACTATCAGGCGGCGGTGCGCGCGTTCGCAGAGGAGGCCTCGAAGTGAGCACCCGAGCCGAGATCTGCGCGGTTGCCTGCGCCGAGTTATTCAGGGGCGCGGGCGAAATCATGGTCAGCCCGATGACGAACATGGCCTCCGTCGGCGCGCGGCTGGCCCGGCTGACCTTCTCACCAGACATCCTGCTCACCGACGGCGAGGCCCAGCTGCTGGCGGACACACCGGCGTTGGGCTCCTCCGGGGCCGTCGAAGGATGGATGCCGTTTGCCCGGGTGTTCGAGACGCTGGCCTGGGGGCGGCGCCATGTGGTGATGGGCGCCAATCAGGTTGACCGCTTTGGCAATCAGAACATCTCGGCGTTCGGCCCGCTGCAGCACCCGAACCGCCAGATGTTCGGCGTGCGCGGTGCGCCCGGCAACGCCATCAACCACGCCACCAGCTACTGGGTCGGCAATCATTCCAAGCGGGTGTTCTGCGAGGCGGTCGACGTGGTGTGCGGGATCGGCTGGGACAAGGTGGACGCGGACAACCCGGCGTTCCGCTTCGCCAACACCTACCGAGTCGTGTCCAACCTCGGGGTGTTCGACTTCGGCGGCCCGGACCGGACCATGCGGGCGGTGTCCGTGCATCCCGGCGTCTCTGCCGACGACGTGCGCGAGGCCACCGCGTTCGACGTGCATGGTCTCGACGAGGCCGAAGAGACCAGGCTGCCGACCGACGACGAGCTGCGCCTGATCCGTGAGGTCATCGACCCGAAGTCGTTCCGCGACAGAGAGATCCGTTCATGAGATTGCGCACGCCGCGTCATCGCTTCGCTCTGCATCGTCGGCGGTGGCTATGAGATTGCGCACGCCGCTGACCGAGCTGGTCGGCGTCGAGCACCCGGTGGTGCAAACCGGGATGGGCTGGGTGGCCGGCGCCCGGCTGGTGTCGGCCACGGCCAACGCGGGCGGCCTCGGCATTCTGGCGTCGGCGACCATGACGCTGGACGAGTTGGCCACGGCCATCGGCAAGGTCAAGGCCGCGACCGACAAGCCGTTCGGCGTCAATATCCGCGCCGACGCCGCCGACGCCGGTGACCGGGTCGACTTGATGATCCGTGAGGGCGTCAAGGTGGCGTCGTTCGCCTTGGCTCCCAAGCAGGAGTTGATCGCCCGGCTGAAAGAAGCGGGAGCGGTGGTAATCCCGTCGATCGGCGCGGCCAAGCACGCGCGCAAGGTCGCAGGCTGGGGTGCCGACGCGATGATCGTGCAGGGCGGTGAGGGCGGCGGCCACACCGGGCCCGTCGCGACGACGCTGTTGTTGCCGTCGGTGCTGGATGCCGTGCAGGGCACCGGGATCCCGGTGATCGCGGCGGGCGGGTTCTTCGACGGGCGCGGGCTCGCGGCGGCGTTGTCCTACGGCGCCGCCGGGGTGGCGATGGGCACGCGGTTCCTGCTCACCTCGGACTCCACCGTGCCCGAGGCGGTCAAGCGGCGCTACCTCGAGGCGGCGCTGGACGGCACGGTGGTTACCACCCGGGTGGACGGCATGCCGCACCGGGTGCTGCGCACCGGGCTGGTGGAGAAACTGGAAAGCGGCTCGCGGGCACGGGGTTTCACCGCGGCGGTGCGCAACGCCGCGAAGTTCAAGAAGATGTCGCAGATGACCTGGCGGTCCATGATCCGCGACGGGCTGGCCATGCGCCACGGCAAGGAACTGACCTGGTCGCAGGTGGTGATGGCAGCCAACACGCCGATGCTGCTCAAAGCCGGCCTGGTGGAAGGCAATACCGACGCCGGGGTGCTGGCCTCCGGGCAGGTCGCCGGCATCCTCGACGACCTGCCCTCGTGCGCCGAGCTGATCGAGGCCATCGTCAGCGACGCCATCAAGCGTTTGCAGGCAGCGACCGCGCTCGTTCAAGACTAGCGGCGCCGAGCGTAGTTAAGCAGATAGCTAAATCTGCCTGTAATTAAGCTATACTCTTTATATGGCTGGGGTGAAGGCTCACACTTCACTGCGCGCCGCCCTGATCGGCGACGTGGTGGGCTCGCGGCGCGCCAGCGACCGGACCGCCCTGCATCGGCGCGTCGCCGCCGCGTTGCGCGAGGTCAGCGACGGCGCCCTCGACCCGCCAGCCTTCACCGTCGGCGACGAGTTTCAAGGCAGCTATCCGACCGTCGGCGCCGCGATCGACGCCGCGCTCACGCTGCGGCTGGCCGTCGGCCCGGAAATCGACGTCCGGTTCGGCATCGGCTGGGGCGAGGTCACCATCCTCGACGCCGACGCGAGGATCCAGGACGGACCCGGCTGGTGGACCGCTCGAGACGCGATCCAGCAGACCGCGGAGGCTCAGCGGCAGCCCGGCTTCGCGCTGGTGCGCACGACGTTCCGGGCGGCCGAGGACACCCGCGCCGACGTCGCCGCGGTCAATGCCGCCCTGATTTGTCGGGACCATCTGCTTGGATCGCTCGATGAAAGATCGTTACGGATTGTGAGGGGCTTGATGACCGGCCGAAGCAAAAAGGAACTCGCCGCGGGTGAAGGCATCAGCCCGTCGGCGGTGTCCCAGCGGGCGGCCCGCGACGGCTTGGACCTCATCGTCCTTGCCAGCCAATATCTTCGGAGCCTGCCGTGAGTGCCGTCGCGGTGCTGCTGATAGCGCTGGGAATCGCCGACCTGTGTCGTCGGGCGGTTCGCGCGGCGTGGCCGCCGCTGGTCATCGGACCCGTCGTGGTGGTGGTGTGCGCGGCGCTGGCCGGGCTGTGGCATGCCGGGGACATCGCGTTGCTCGTGCTGGCGGCCGCCGTGTCGGTCGCCTGGGGGTGGTTGTGCCGGCGCAGCGAGCTCAGGGGCAGGCGGCAGGCCGCCCCCTTGGCCGTGTTCGCGGCCGCGCTGGGGCTGCTGATCGTGCTGTCCGGGTGGTCGTCGGCGGTCCACGGCATCGTCGCCCGTTGGTCGGGGTGGGTGCAACTGCCGCTCAGCCACGTCACGCCCACGCGGCTGCTGATGGTCGTCGGTGTGGTGCTGGTTCAGTTCGCGACCGCTAATCAGTTGGTGCGCCTCGTACTTGGCGCCGTCGGGGCGGTGCGTCCGCTCGGCGAGCCGCAACCGTCGGACCTGCTCAAGGGCGGTCGGCTGTTGGGCCCGATGGAACGCCTGCTGATCCTGAGCCTGGGCGTCGGCGGGCAGGTGGCCGCGGCCAGCGCCGTCATCGCCGCCAAGGGCATCATCCGATTTCCGGAATTGAGCGCCCAGAAGAGCAGTAACGGCGGTGTCGGCATCGACGAGGTGACCGAGTACTTCCTGGTGGGCAGCTTCGCGAGCTGGCTGCTGGCGCTCGGCGGGATCGCGCTGGTGCTGGCCGCCTGAGCGCGAGACCGCGAATCTCTTGGCGAGTGTGCAATTCACGACGCGACACGCCCTTGAGTTCTAGGGATGGTTGCAACACTTCGTGATTTGGGGAGTGTTGATGGCTGGGTATGGGCCCTTGGTAT
>NZ_LZIR01000003.1 GCF_001667035.1 Mycobacterium sp. 852002-51057_SCH5723018 | reverse complement strand
CACATCCGGATGGCTATTACCCCGTACCGGACTACCAGGGAGCGATGCAATCCGGGACGAACGCGCTGGCCGTATCCGGGTGGCTGACCATAGCCGGGCGGCGGCGGAATCGGCCGCGGGTATTCGGCCGGGTAACCGGGCGCGCCGTACGCCGGAGGCGGATAGTCGCCGGCCGGCGGATTCCACGGCGGCGTCCAATTCGGCTGCTCAGGCCCGGTGCCGCCGGTCGGCGGCGGGTGACCCTCGTCGCCGTGGGCACCCTCGCCGAAGCCACCGCCGGGAGCTGACATGCGTTCAACCTAACGCGCCCAGCCGTGGTGCGGCGAGGGGGCGACTAGTGCGTCTGCCGGGTTCAGCGCAGAACCTCGGTCGCGGCGCTTAGTTCTCGCAACGCTTGTTCGACAAGTTCGGTGAGTGGTTTCCGATTGGCCGGCTCGAACCAGCGCAGGTAGGCGGTGCTGAGCGCGAGCGCGCCGACTTGGGCGGCGAGGCTAGCAGTTGGCTCTTGCACCCCCCGCTCCCTGAGCGCCTCGGCCATGCCGGCGGTAAGTGCGGCTCCCTTCAGCAGCTCGCGTTCCCGCAGGTCGGGATTGCCGTCGATGATGGCCTGACGGTTGGCCAAAAAGTCCCGTCGCTCTTCCCCGGCATCGGCCGCGAAGGCCGTCAATCCCGCGGCGATCGCTTCGAGCGGCGTGGCCGAGGCCGGCGCACTGGCGATCGCGTCGGCGAACAATCGGCGGTGCGGTTCTTGGCCGCCGAACAGGACCTCGCGCTTGTCCGCGAAGTGACGGAAAAACGTCCGCTTGGTCAATCCCGCCCGCTCCGCGATCTCCGCGACGGTCACGCTCTCATACCCCCGGTCAACGAAAAGCTCAATGGCGGCTTTTACCAGCCGCTGCGGGGCATTGGGCTCCCACCGACTCATCGCCACAGCTTAGAGGCGCGCCAGTCGTGATGACACCAAGTGTCGCCGAGGTGCTATGGTGATGTCACCTGGTGTCATCACCGGGGTGGCGGAGCCCGGACTCGCCGCTCGGCGGTAGACCATCCGCGACTACCCACGTCCAGACAGGAATCGAAATGAAGGATCTCCGCCACCGCCGAGGCAAGCGTGCGCACGCCACACATCGTGCCTTCGATCAGGGCGCACGGAGCGCGTCATGAGCCGTGCCGTCGTTCGCGAAAGGTTCGGAGGTCCCGAGGTACTCGAGGTGCGAGAAATTCGCGAGCCGCACGCGGGCCCAGGCGAAATCCGTATCAGCGTGCGGGTCGCCGGTCTGAACCCGATGGACCGCGGGGTCGCCTCGATGCCCGAGTTGGCGGCGATGTACGGCGTCACGGTGCCGTGCGGATTCGGGTGCGACTTCGCCGGGGTGGTCGACGAGATCGGAGCCGGCGCGCAGGGGTTCATGGTGGGTGACCGCGTGTACGGAGGCGCACTGGCCAAGGCCGTCGCCGACTTCGTGGTCATGACGGCCCCCGCCACGCCACCTGACGTGGTGTTTCACACACCCGACGGCATCACCGACGAGGTAGCGGCCGCTCTTCCGATACCTGGACTCACCGCCGCCGCCGCCGTGGCGGCGATCGGTCTGCACACCGGCGACACCGTCCTGATCGGCGGCGCCGCCGGCGGCGTGGGCGTATTGGCGGTTCAACTCGCCAGGCTCGCCGGTGCGACCGTGATCGGGACCGCCTCGCCAGGCACCTTCGCTTTGCTGCGGCAGCTGGGCGCCCAGCCGGTGGCCTACGGCCCAGGGCTCGCCGACCGCGTGCGAGCACTGGCCCCACGCGGTGTGACCGCGACGATGGACCTGTTCGGCACGGAGACCGCCGAGGCCGGGCTGGCGCTAGGAATACCGCCGGATCGGATCTGCACGATCGCCGCCGGCGCTGACCCGGTCGGCGGCGTGCGCGCCACCGGCGCCCACGACGCCAGCCCCGGCGCACTGGGGATGATCACCGACGCGATCCTGGCCGGCAGGATCACGGTGCCCATCGCCGGGGCCTTCGCGATCGAGCAGATCCGCGACGCCGTAACACTGCAGGCCGAACGCCACGTCCACGGCAAAATCGTGATCACCCTTTAAAGTCGCCCCCAAAATTGGCAAGGCTGCCTCGTTAGATTGCACGCAGGATCGGGAGGATCCATGGGCCGCGAACTGCGCGTCCGCGCCAGCGGTATTGACGGCAAGGTCGTCGCGATCACCGGCGCGAGCAGCGGCATCGGCGCGGCGGTCGCCGAACACCTGGCCTCGCGCGGCGCGCCCGTCGTGCTGGGCGCGCGACGCATGGAACGCCTGACAGAAACCGTCGAGCGCATCGTGGCGGCCGGCGGCGCGGCGGTCGCGCTCGAGGTGGATGTGCGCCGGCGGGCGGACCTCACGCGGCTGGTCGCGACGGCTCAGGAACGCTACGGGCGACTCGACGTGCTGGTCTCGAACGCCGGCTACATGGCGGTCTCCGGATTCGACGAGCTGCGACAGGACGACTGGGATGACATGGTCGCCACGAACCTGACCGGAGTCCTCAACGGCATCGGCGCTGCGCTGCCCGTGTTCCGTGCGCAACGGTCGGGGCACTTCGTCCACATGTCCTCTACCTCGGCGCACCGGATTGTCCCTGCGCAGGGCGTGTACGCGGCGACGAAAACGGCCGTCCGAGTGCTCTCGGAGGCGTTGCGGCAGGAGGCGGGGCCCGACCTGCGCGTGACCGTGGTCTCGCCGGGCATGACCGACACCGAAGGAGCGCGATCAGGAGCGATCGACGAAGAAACCGCGGCTCGCGTGCGAGCCGTCGCGCAACCCCCGTCTGCGGTCGCCCGTGCCGTGGCATTCGCGATCGAACAGCCCGACGGGGTCGACGTGGGCGAAATCATCGTCCGGCCCACCGCCCAGAATTAGATGCCTTCGAAGCGTGGCTCATCGGCGTATCCGTCGCGCCATCGGCCGCGTAGTGGGGCAAAATGGCGCGTCACGGACCCTTGAGTGCCGGACGGTGCGGTAGGCCGGGGTGAGAGTATGGCCAAGGCGGAGGAGAATGAGCACCGATGACTAGTCCTTTTCAGCCTGGGCAGGTTCCCGGCTCGACGCCCCAGGGCGGGGCCGCCGGCCGCCGCGCCGTGCCTTCGTTGCCGACTCCGCCCAAGGGCTGGCCAGTCGGCTCCTATCCCACCTATGCCGAGGCCCAGCGCGCCGTCGACTACCTGTCGGACCAACAGTTCCCCGTCGAGCAGGTGACGATCGTCGGCGTCGACCTCATGCAGGTGGAACGGGTCACCGGGCGGCTCAGCTGGCCCAAAGTGCTTGGCGGCGGCGTCCTCAGCGGGGCCTGGCTCGGCTTGTTCATCGGGCTGGTGCTCGGCTTCTTCAGCCCCAACCCGTGGGGCGCGCTGCTCACCGGGTTGGTTGCCGGCGTGTTCTTCGGCTTGATCACCTCCGCGGTTCCTTACGCAATGGCCCGTGGCACGAGGGATTTCAGCTCGACGATGCAATTGGTGGCCGGCCGCTATGACGTGCTCTGCGATCCGCAAAACGCGGAGAAAGCACGGGATCTGCTGGCGCGCCTGGCGATCTGACGCCCGGACGAGAGGCTGAATCGGTGGTTAGTCGCGGGCGCGTACGCCGATTGGGCGTGGTCGTCCTCGCGACGCTCACCATCGCATCGGTGTCGTCGGCCTGCGGTTCGGGGGAGAAGGGGCTGGTGATCAGCTTCTACACGCCGGCCACGGACGCGGCCACCTTCACCGCGGTGGCCCAGGACTGCACCAAGCGGCTCGGGGGCCGGTTCGCCGTGCGGCACGTGAGCCTGCCCCGGGGCCCCGGCGAGCAACGGCTGCAGCTGGCCCGGCGGCTCAGCGCGCACGACCGCGCGCTGGATGTGATGGCGCTGGACGTGGTATGGACCGCGGAGTTCGCCGAGGCCGGGTGGGCGCTGCCGCTGTCCGACGATCCGGCGGGCCAAGCCGAGTCGGACACCCTCTTCGACACCCTGCCCGGCCCGCTCGCGACGGCCCGCTGGAGACACCAGCTGTACGGCGCGCCCGTCACGACCAACACCCAATTGCTTTGGTACCGAGCGGATTTGGTCAGCCAACCGCCGGCCACCTGGGACGGCATGGTGGCCGAGGCCGCAAAATTGCATGCCGCGGGCCGGCCCGCCTGGATCGCCGTGCAGGCCAACGAGGGCGAGGGCCTGGTGGTGTGGTTCAACACGCTGCTCGTGAGCGCGGGTGGGCAGGTGCTTTCCGAGGACGGCCGCCGCGTCACCCTGACCGACACGCCCGCGCACCGCGCCGCCACCGTCAACGCGCTGCGGATCCTCAAATCGGTGGCGACCGCCCCCGGAGCCGATCCGTCGATCACCCGGACCGACGAGGGGACCGCGCGGTTGGCCGTCGAACAGGGTAGGGCCGCGCTCGAAGTCAACTGGCCCTATGTACTGGCGTCCCTGCTGGAGAACGCGGTGAAGGGCGGCGTGCCCTTCCTGCCGCTGAACCGGGATCCGGCCCTAGCCGGCAGCATCAACGACGTCGGGACATTCGCACCCACCGACGAGCAATTCCGCGTCGCCTACGACGCCAGCCTGAAGGTCTTCGGGTTTGCGTCCTATCCCCGCGTCGTCCCCGGCCGGCCGGCCAAGGTCACCATTGGCGGTTTGAACCTGGCGGTGGCCAGCACTACTCGCCACCGCGCCGAGGCGTTCGAGGCGGTGCGCTGCCTGCGCAGCTTGCAGAGCCAGAAATACGTTTCGATCCAAGGTGGCCTGCCCGCGGTGCGCAGCTCGCTGTATTCCGACCCGCAGTTTCAGGCCAAGTACCCGATGTATACCGTCATTCGCCGGCAACTCACCGAAGCCGCGGTGCGGCCGGCCACGCCGGTCTATCAGGCGTTGTCGCTGCGGCTGTCCGCGGCGCTGAGCCCGATCACCCAGATCGATCCGGAACGCACCGCGGACGAGCTCACCGCGCAGGCGCAGAAGGCCATCGACGGCAAGGGGCTGCTGCCGTGACCGCTTCCTTGACCGGGGAGGCCGTCAAACCTCAACCGTCCTTCGCCGTGCGGCGCACCGGAAACCGGCTCTCGGAGCAGCGGTTGGCCTTCATGCTGGTCGCGCCGGCGGCGACTCTGATGCTGGCGGTGACGGCCTATCCGATCGGCTATGCGGTGTGGCTCAGCCTGCAGCGCAACAACCTTGCCACCCCCAATGACACCGCCTTCGTCGGGTTGGGCAATTACCAAACGATCTTGACCGACCGGTATTGGTGGACGGCGCTGGCGGTGACGCTGGGCATAACCGTGGTCTCGGTGTCGCTCGAGTTCGTGCTGGGCCTGGCGCTGGCGCTGGTGATGCACCGCACCCTCGTCGGAAAGGGCGTGGTGCGCACGGCGGTGCTGATTCCCTACGGCATCGTCACCGTCGTCGCGTCCTACAGCTGGTACTACGCGTGGACGCCGGGGACCGGCTACCTGGCCAACCTGCTGCCGGCAGGCAGTGCGCCGCTGGTCGAACAGATCCCGTCCCTGGGCATCGTGGTCATCGCCGAGGTTTGGAAGACCACCCCGTTCATGTCGCTGCTGCTGCTGGCCGGATTGGCGCTGGTGCCAGAGGATTTGCTGAAAGCCGCGCAGGTCGACGGGGCCGGCGCCTGGCGGCGGCTCACCAGGATCACCCTGCCGATCATCAAGCCGGCGGTGGTGGTGGCGCTGCTCTTCCGGACGCTGGACGCCTTCCGCATCTTCGACAACATCTACGTGCTGACCGCGGGCGCCAACAACACCGATTCGGTGTCAATCCTGGGCTATGACAACCTGTTCAAGGGATTCAACGTCGGGCTGGGCTCGGCGATCAGCGTGCTGATCTTCTGTTGTGTGGGCATCATCGCGCTGGTCTACATCAAGGTGTTCGGCGCCTCTCAACCCGCCTCGGCGCCCGGTGGGGACGCCGATGGCCGCTAAATTGGATGGACGGCGCGCCGCGGTCTGGGGCGTCATCGACGCGTTGGTGGTCGTCTATGCGCTTCTTCCCGTGCTGTGGATTCTCAGCCTGTCGCTCAAGCCCTCGTCAATGGTCAAGGACGGCAAGCTGATTCCGTCGACGGTGACCCTCGACAACTACCGCGGAATCTTTCGGGGCGACTTCTTCAGATCGGCGCTGATCAACTCCATCGGGATCGGCTTGATCACCACCGCGATCGCGGTGATACTCGGCGCGATGGCGGCCTACGCGATCGCCCGGCTGAACTTTCCCGGCAAGCGGCTGCTCGTCGGGGCCGCGCTGCTGATCACCATGTTCCCCGCGATCTCGTTGGTAACCCCGTTGTTCAACATCGAACGCCGGCTCGGGCTGTTCGACACCTGGCCGGGCCTGATCCTGCCCTACATCACTTTCGCGCTGCCCCTTGCCATTTACACGCTGTCGGCATTTTTCCGGGAGATTCCGTGGGATCTGGAGAAGGCGGCCAAGATGGACGGCGCCTCGCCGGGGCAGGCGTTCCGCAAGGTGATCGTTCCGCTGGCCGCGCCCGGACTGGTGACCGCGGCGATCCTGATCTTCATCTTCGCCTGGAACGATCTGCTACTCGCGCTGTCCCTGACCGCGACCAAGGCGGCGATCACCGCGCCGGTGGCGATCGCGAACTTCAGCGGCAGTTCGCAATTCGAGGAGCCAACCGGATCGATCGCGGCCGGCGCGATCGTGATCACGATCCCGATCATTCTTTTTGTTCTCATTTTTCAACGACGTATTGTTGCCGGGTTGACCTCTGGCGCGGTGAAGGGGTAGGGGATGGCCGAGATCGTGTTGGAGCACGTCCACAAGAGTTACGCCGACGGCGCGACGGCGGTGCAGGACTTGAGCATCACCATCGCCGACGGCGAATTCCTGATCCTGGTGGGACCTTCCGGCTGCGGCAAGACCACGACGCTGAACATGATCGCCGGCCTCGAGGACATTTCCTCGGGGGAGCTGCGCATCGGCGGCGAGCGGATGAACGAGAAGGCCCCCAAGGACCGCGACATCGCAATGGTTTTCCAGTCCTACGCGCTGTACCCGCACATGACCGTGCGGCAGAACATCGCGTTTCCGCTGACCCTGGCGAAGATGAAGAAGGCCGACATCGCGAAGAAGGTCGAGGAGACGGCGAAAATCCTTGACCTGACCGACCTTTTGGACCGCAAGCCCTCCCAGTTGTCGGGCGGGCAACGACAGCGCGTGGCGATGGGACGCGCGATCGTACGCCACCCCAAGGCGTTCCTGATGGATGAGCCGCTGTCGAATCTGGATGCCAAACTGCGGGTGCAGATGCGCGGCGAGATCGCCCGGCTGCAGCGCAGATTGGGCGCCACCACGGTGTACGTCACCCACGACCAAACCGAGGCCATGACGCTGGGGGACCGCGTGGTAGTGATGCACGCCGGCGTCGCGCAGCAGATCGGCACCCCCGAGGAGCTCTATGAACGTCCCGCCAACCTGTTCGTGGCGGGGTTCATCGGTTCGCCGGCGATGAATTTCTTCCCCGCCACCCTGACGCCGGGCGGACTGACCCTGTCGTTCGGCGAGGTGATGCTGGCACCGGAGGTGCAGCAGGTGATCGACCAGCATCCCAAGCCGCAGAACGCCATCGTCGGGATCCGCCCCGAGCACCTGGCCGACGCCGCGTTGATCGACGGGTATCAGCGCATCCGGGCGCTGACCTTCGAGGTGAAGGTCGAGCTGGTCGAATCGCTGGGCGCCGACAAGTACGTGTACTTCACCACGTCGGGTCCGGCGGTGCACTCGGCCCAGCTGGACGAGCTGGAGGCCGAGGGGGAGATGCACGAAAACGAGTTCGTAGCAAGGGTTCCCGCGGAGTCGAAGGCGACCGTCGGGCAGTCGATCGAGCTGGCTCTGGACACGACGAAGGTGGCGGTGTTCGACGCCGACTCCGGCGCGAACCTGACGATCCCTGCCCCCGAGTGATGGCGATCCCGGACCAACTGCGCGCGCACCTGACTGGGCACTTCGCCGGCGTTAAGGCAGACTCGGCGAGCGTGACGTTTCTGGGCACCGAACCGATCGAGGTGCTGCGATTCCGCGGCGCAGATGGTCTGGTGCACTACGTCTCGCTGGGGTGCTCGCGGCACCCGATGACCGATCCCACGGAAATCGTCGCCGACCCGCTGAGCGGCCCACGCGCGGAAATCGTGCTGCGCCTGCGGGATCCGGGGCCGGCCACCGGTATTGCCCGCAGTGTGGCGATACTCGCGGCCACCCCGGCCGTCGAGGGTGTGGTGCTGGTCGCCGACGCGCTGATCGATCTGGGCTCGCCGCTGTGGGCGTGGCCGTCGGGCCGGGTGCCGTTCACCGCGGTGTTGTTGGGGCACAGCGACATTCCGGACCTATCGCTGGCACCGCCCCGCGACCCGGTGAAGTTCCTGACGGCGACACCCGTCACCGCCACCGAGGCGGCCTGGGTGCGCCTCAAGGGCGCCGAGGCCATGCGGCACGCCTGGCAGAACGACGGCGTGGACGTGCTGGATCCCGAAACGACCTGCGGCACAACCCGGTTGATCAATGCGCGGGAACTAGAGCCAATTGTTGCGGCGGAATTGGAAGTACAGCACCAGGCAGGCGAGAGTCATGAGCGCCATGACCCCCGGGTAGCCCCATGTCCAGTTCAGCTCGGGCATGAAATGAAAGTTCATGCCGTAGATGGCGGCGACCGCAGTGGGCAACGCCGCGATGCCGGCCCAGGCCGCCATCTTGCGCATGTCGTTGTTCTGCTGCATGCCGACGCGGGCCAGCGCCGCCTGCACCAGCGAATTGAGCATGTCGTCGTAGCTGGTGATCTGGTCGGCGGCCTGCGACTGGTGATCGGCGACGTCGCGTAGATAGCGTCGCACCTCTTTGGAGATCAGGTCTTTGTTCTCCACCTGAATGCGATGGAACGCGACCGACAGCGGGGCCACGCACCGGCGCAGCTCGACGACCTCGCGCTTGAGCAGATAAATCGGCTCGACGTCGAGCTTGCGACCCGGGGCGAACGCCACTTCCTCGATGCCGTCGATGTCGGCCTCGATCTGGCTGCTCACCTCGAGGTAGTGGTCCACCACATTGTCGGCGATGGCGTGCATCACCGCGTACGGCCCTAGCCGCAACTGCTCGGGGTCGGCGTCCATGCGCTTGCGCACCTCGGAAAGCCCGCCGTGTTCACCGTGGCGGACGGTCACCACGAAATCCTTGCCGACGAAGATCATGATCTCGCCGGTCTCGACGATCTGGCGGGCCGCCACCACCGATTCGTGCGGCACGTAGCTGACGGTCTTAAGGACGAAGAACACAGTGTCGTCGTAGCGCTCGAGCTTGGGCCGTTGGTGCGCGCAGACGGCGTCCTCGACGGCCAGCGCATGCAGCCCGAAGATGTCGGCCACGGTCTGCATCTCGGCCTGGGTCGGCTCGCGCAGGCCAACCCAGACGAACGCCTCGTGCCCGAGCATTTCGATCTGGTGCACCTTGTTGAGTGCGGTCGCGTAGCTGAACTTCCCCGGCAGCCGATGGCCCTCGGCGTAGACGGCGCAGTCGACCAGCGCCTCGTTGGGCGGATGCTCGACGGGCTGCGTAGCCGTCTCGCGCTTCTCGCCCGCGAGCGGTCGCAGCACTTCAGGTAATGCGTCAGGTCCGGGGAACACCTTCACCTCCGATCGCAGCGCAGGTCAGGCAAGCGGTGCTCATGCTACGCGTCCTGGCGAAACGCGACGTGAAAAGTCCGCGGCAGCCGCGACCGGAGGTTTCGGGCCGGAAGGGGTGCGCTAGTTTCGACGTCGAACGAAATCCTGACCTACTCCATAAGGAGCAAAACGACGTGAGCGCAAGTCCTGTCAAGGTCGCCGTCACCGGCGCCGCCGGCCAGATCGGCTACAGCCTGTTGTTCCGCCTGGCGAGCGGGGCGCTGCTGGGGCCCGACCGCCCGATCGAGCTGCGTCTGCTGGAGATCGAGCCCGCGCTCAAGGCGCTCGAGGGTGTCGTCATGGAACTCGACGACTGCGCGTTCCCGCTGCTTGCGGGCGTCGAGATCGGCGCGGACGCGAACAAGATCTTTGACGGGGTGAACCTGGCCCTGCTCGTCGGCGCTCGCCCGCGCAGCAAGGGCATGGAGCGCGGCGACCTGCTGGAGGCCAACGGCGCCATCTTCACCGCCCAGGGCAAGGCCCTCAACTCCGTGGCCGCCGACGACGTCCGCATCGGCGTGACCGGCAACCCGGCCAACACCAACGCGCTGATCGCGATGAGCAACGCGCCCGGCATCCCGCGGGAGCGGTTCTCCGCGCTGACCCGCCTCGACCACAACCGGGCGATCTCCCAGCTGGCCCGCAAGACCGGGGCCGCGGTCACCGACATCAAGAAGATGACGATCTGGGGCAACCACTCGGCCACCCAGTACCCCGACGTTTTCCACGCCGAGGTGCGCGGCAAGAACGCGGCCGAGGTCGTCGGCGACCAGGGCTGGATCGAGAACGACTTCATTCCGACCGTCGCCAAGCGCGGCGCGGCGATCATCGACGCGCGCGGCGCCTCGTCGGCCGCGTCGGCCGCGTCGGCCACCATCGACGCCGCCCGCGACTGGCTGCTCGGCAGCCCGGACGGCGACTGGGTGTCGATGGCGGTGCTCTCCGACGGTTCCTACGGCGTGCCGGAGGGCCTGATTTCGTCGTTCCCGGTGACCACCAAGGACGGCAACTGGAAGATCGTCACGGGCCTGGAGATCGACGACTTCTCCCGCGGCCGGATCGACGCATCGACGGCGGAGCTGGCCGAGGAGCGCAGCGCGGTCACAGAGCTGGGTCTGATCTAACGTGGCGATCGCAAGCGCGGCGAAGCCGGGCGCAGCGGGTCGCCACAGATCTCTCGTGGCGATCGCAAGCGCGGCGAAGCCGGGGGCCGCGGGTCGCCACAGATCTCTCGTGGCGATCGCAAGCGCTGCGAAGCCGGGCGCAGCGGGTCGCCACAGATCTAACGTGGCGATCGCAAGCGCGGCCGGAAATTAGGCCTACTAATCGGTAGTCAGTGAGGTTCGCCAGGCTGGCCGCGCTGCTGCTCGCCGCGATTTTGGCGGCGGGTTGCGCGGGCCACAGCGCCGACCACCGCCCGGAGCTGGTGGTCGGATCCGGGCCCGATCCCGAGTCGGCGCTGTTGGCCGGCGTGTATGTGGCGGCGCTGCGGTCCTACGGTTTCGTGGCGCGACCCGACACCGCCGCCGATCCGATGGCGAAGCTCGATTCGGGCGCGTTCACCGTGGTCCCCGTGTTCACCGGTCGCACGTTGCAGGCCTTGCAGCCCGGCTCCTTGGTGCTGTCCGACGCCCAGGTCTACCGCGCGATGATCGCGGCGCTGCCCGAGGGGATCGTGGCGGGCGACTACACCACGGCGGCCGAGGACAAGCCGGTGCTGCTGGTGACGCAGGCTACCGCCAAGGCGTGGGGCGGCCGCGACCTCAGCATCGAGCTCAGCGCTGTGCCGAAACACTGCGACGGGTTGGCGATCGGGGCCGTCGCCGGGTTCCAGGCACCCCAGGCCGTCGGGTCGTGCCGGCTTCCCGCCCCACGCGAATTCCCCGATGAGGCAGCGCTTTTTGCCGCGCTGCGGGCCGGGCAGCCGACGGCGGCGTGGACCACCACCGCCGATCCGGGCATCCCCGCCGACCTGGTGTCGCTGGCCGACGGCAAACCCGCGCTGATCCGCGCCGAGAACGTGGTGCCGCTGTATCGCCGCAACGCACTGAGCGATCGCCAGCTGCTGGCGATCAACGAGGTGGCCGGCGTGCTGGACACCGCGGCCTTGGCCGACATGCGCCGCCAGGTGGCCGGCGGCGCCGATCCACAGGCGGTGGCGGGCGGATGGCTGGCCGAACACCCGCTGGGGCGTAGCTAGCGCCTGGGGCTTGGCGGTCGAGCCTGCACCGGTGGCATCGAGACTGCGTACAGGCACACCTCCGGCGAGGATGGGGCGCGCTGAGCGCAGTCTCGGCGCAGTTAGCGGTCAGGGCTTGGGCATCAACCGGCCCATGACGCGCCCGAAGAGCTGCTGATAATAGGGGCCCGCCACCCGCACCATCACGTCCAAGACCTTGGCATCCATGCCGACCAGCACCCGGGCCTTCTTCTTGCGGACGGCGTCGAGGATGACCTGCGCGGCCCGCTCCGGGCTGGTCTTTGCGAGCCGCTTGTCGAACAGCTTGGCCAGTTCGTCGCGGTCGAGTCCTTCGGCGGCGGTGGCGTTGCGCGCGATCGCGGTCCTGATGCCGCCGGGGTGCACCGTGGTCACCGCCACCGGGTGCCGCGCCAGGACCATCTCCTGTCGCAGCGCCTCGCTGAAGCCCCGGACGGCGAACTTGGCGGCGTTATAGGCCGCCTGCCCCGGCACGGAGAACAGCCCGAACACGCTCGAGATATTGATGATGTGGCCGTCCCCGGAGGCGATCACGTGCGGCAGAAACGCCTTGGTGCCGTTCACGACGCCCCAGAAGTCGACGTCCATCACCCGTTCGATGTCCTTGAACGCGCTGACCTCGATGTCGCCGGTGAACGCGATGCCGGCGTTGTTGTAGATCTGGTTGACCTTGCCGAAGTGCTCGTTGACCGCCTCGGCGTAGGCCAGGAACGCCTCGCGCTCGGTCACGTCCAGCCGGTCGGCTTTGACCGGTGCTCCGATCGCCTTCAGCTGCTCCTCGGTGTGCCCCAGCCCCTCGAGGTCGACGTCGCTGATCGCCACCTTGGCGCCCGAACGGCCCAGCTCGATGGCCAGCGCCTGCCCGATACCCGAACCGGCGCCGGTGACAACGGCGACTTTCCCGGCGAACCCCTGCATGAGCGCCCTCTCTCTCGATTGGCTCGTAGCGTCGAGGCTAACCGGTACCCGGGGTACGGCGTACACGGACCTCACCGGAGCGGCGGCGCCCGCGCAGGCTACCGGCCCAGGCCCAATTCGCCTGGCGAGCGTGCGCAAAATGCCGGCCAACGCGGCGTGTCGTTGTCCAGACACGCACGCTCGCGGTGAGGGGGGCTAGGCGAACGCCGTGTCGAGGATCTCCTGCTGCTCGACGGCGTGCACCTTCGACGACCCCGACGACGGGGCCGACATCGCCCGGCGCGAGATGCGCTTGAGGCCAGTCAGCTTGTCGGGCAACAACTCCGGCAGCTCCAGGCCGAACCGCGGCCACGCGCCCTGATTGGCCGGCTCCTCCTGTACCCAGAAGAACTCGCTGGCGGCAGGGTAGCGGTCCAGCGTCTCGTTGAGCCGGCGCTTGGGCAGCGGGGCGAGCTGTTCGATCCGCACGATCGCGACGTCGTCGCGATTGTCCTTGGCCTTGCGCGCCACCAGCTCGTAGTAGATCTTGCCGCTGGTCAGCAGAATCCGGTTGACCTTGCCGCGGTCGCCGATGCCGTCCTCGTAGGTGGGTTCCTCCAGCACCGAGCGGAACTTGATCTCGGTGAAGTCCCTGACGTCGCTGACGGCGGCCTTGTTGCGCAGCATCGACTTGGGCGTGAACACGATCAGCGGGCGCTGCACGCCGTCGAGCGCGTGCCGGCGCAGCAGGTGGAAGTAGTTGGACGGCGTCGAGGGTACCGCGATGGTCATCGACCCCTCCGCCCACAGCTGCAGGAAGCGCTCGATGCGTCCCGACGTGTGGTCCGGCCCCTGCCCCTCGTGCCCGTGCGGCAGCAGCAGCACCACATTGGACAGCTGGCCCCACTTGGCCTCACCGGAGCTGATGAACTCGTCGATGATCGACTGCGCGCCGTTGACGAAGTCGCCGAACTGGGCCTCCCACAGCACAAGCGCGTCCGGGTTGCCCACGGTGTAACCGTACTCGAAACCGACGGCGGCGTACTCCGACAGCGGTGAGTCGTAGACCAGGAACCTGCCGCCGGTGGGGGTGCCGTCGGGGTTGGTCGCCAGCAACTGCAGCGGGGTGAACTCTTGTCCGGTGTGGCGGTCGAAGATCACCGAATGCCGCTGGGAGAAGGTGCCCCGGCGGGTGTCTTGCCCGGACAGGCGCACCAGCTTGCCCTCGGCCACCAGCGAACCCAGCGCCAGCAGCTCGCCGAAGGCCCAGTCGATCTTGCCCTCGTAGGCCATCTCCCGGCGCTTTTCCAGCACCGGCTGCACCCGCGGGTGGGCGGTGAAACCGTCGGGCAACGCCCGGAACGCGTCGCCGATGCGGGCCAGCAGCGACTTGTCCACCGCGGTGGCCAGCCCCGCGGGAACGATCTGGTCGGCCTCGACCGATTCGCTGGGCTGCACGCCGTGCTTCTCCAGGTCGCGGACCTCGTTGAACACCCGCTCCAGCTGGCCCTGGTAATCGCGTAGCGCGTCCTCGGCCTCCTTCAGCGAGATGTCGCCGCGGCCGATCAGGGCTTCGGTGTAGCTCTTGCGGGCGCCGCGCTTGGTGTCGACCACGTCGTACATGGCGGGGTTCGTCATCGACGGGTCGTCGCCCTCGTTGTGACCGCGGCGGCGGTAGCACAGCATGTCGATGATGACGTCCTTCTTGAACCGCTGCCGGAAGTCGACGGCCAGCTTGGCCACCCACGCGCAGGCTTCCGGGTCGTCGCCGTTGACGTGGAAGATCGGCGCCCCGACCATCTTCGCCACGTCGGTGCAGTATTCGCTGGACCGCGAGTACTCCGGTGCGGTGGTGAAGCCGATCTGGTTGTTGACGATGATGTGAATGGTGCCGCCGACGCGGTACCCGGGCAGGTTGGCCAGGTTCAGCGTCTCGGCGACCACTCCCTGCCCGGCGAAGGCCGCGTCGCCGTGCAGCATCATCGGCACCACCGAGAAGGCTTTTTCGTCGCCGTGGTCTTCTGAGCCCCGGTCCAGCAGGTCCTGCTTGGCCCGCACCAGGCCCTCCAGCACGGGGTCGACGGCCTCCAGGTGCGACGGGTTGGCGGTCAGCGACACCTGAATGTCGTTGTCCCCGAACATCTGCAGGTAAATGCCGGTGGCACCCAAGTGGTACTTGACGTCGCCGGAGCCGTGCGCCTGCGACGGGTTCAGGTTGCCCTCGAACTCGCTGAAGATCTGCGAGTAGGGCTTGCCGACGATGTTGGCCAGCACGTTGAGCCGGCCGCGGTGCGGCATGCCGATGACCACCTCGTCGAGGCCATGCTCGGCGCACTGGTCGATCGCCGCGTCCATCATCGGGATCACGCTTTCCGCACCTTCCAGCGAAAAGCGTTTCTGTCCAACGTATTTGGTCTGCAGGAACGTCTCGAAGGCCTCAGCGGCGTTGAGCTTGCTCAGGATGAATTTCTGTTCGGCCACCGTGGGTTTGACGTGTTTGGTCTCCACCCGCTCCTGCAGCCACTCCTGTTGTTCGGGTTCCAGGATGTGGGTGTACTCCACGCCGATGTGGCGGCAGTACGCGTCGCGCAGCAGGCCCAGTACGTCGCGCAGCTTCTTGTATTCGCAACCGGCGAAGCCGTTGACCTTGAACACGCGGTCGAGGTCCCACAGCGTCAGGCCGTGGTTGAGGATCTCGAGGTCGGGGTGGCTGCGGAACCGGGTGCTGTCCAACCGCAGCGGGTCGATGTCGGCCATCAGGTGCCCGCGGTTGCGGTAGGCCGCGATCAGCTCCATCACCCGGGCGTTCTTGTCGACGATCGAGTCGGGGTTGTCGGTGCTCCAGCGCACCGGCAGATACGGGTTGCCCAGCTCGCGGAAGATCTCGTCCCAGAACGCATCCGAGAGCAGCATCTCGTGGATGGTGCGCAGGAAGTCGCCGGATTCGGCGCCCTGGATGATGCGGTGGTCGTATGTGGAGGTCAGGGTGATCAGCTTGCCGATGCCCAGTTCGGCGATGCGCTCCTCGCTGGCCCCCTGGAACTCGGCGGGGTATTCCATCGCGCCGACGCCGACGATCGCGCCCTGGCCGGCCATCAGCCGGGGCACCGAGTGCACGGTGCCGATGGTCCCCGGGTTGGTCAACGAAATCGTCACGCCCGCAAAGTCTTCGGCGGTCAGCTTGCCGTCGCGGGCGCGGCGCACGATGTCCTCGTAGGCGGTGACGAACTGCGCGAACCGCAGCTCCTCGCAGCGCTTGATACCCGCCACCACCAGCGACCGCTTGCCGTCCTTGCCCTGCAGGTCGATCGCCAGGCCGAGATTGGTATGAGCTGGTGTGACCACATTCGGCTTGCCGTCCACCTCGGCGTAGTGCCGGTTCATGTTGGGGAACTGCTTGACCGCCTGCACCAGCGCGTAGCCCAGCAGGTGGGTGAATGAGATCTTGCCGCCGCGGGTGCGCTTGAGCTGGTTGTTGATGACGATCCGGTTGTCGATCAGCAGCTTGGCCGGGATGGCGCGCACGCTGGTCGCCGTCGGCACCTCCAGCGACGCGGACATGTTCTTGACGACGGCCGCGGCGGCGCCCCGCAGCACCTGCACTTCGTCGCCGTCGGCCGGCGGGGGAGCGGCGGCCTTGACCGGTGCCGGCGCGGCGGCCGCGCCGGGAC
>NZ_LZIR01000002.1 GCF_001667035.1 Mycobacterium sp. 852002-51057_SCH5723018 | reverse complement strand
CATGTGGTGCATGGGTCAATCCGACGACGAGCCGCTGGGGTTCCTGCTGTACCGCGTGATGGCGGCGCTGCGGCCCCGGCGGCCCCCACGGCCTCAAGCGCGCGGCGTTCGTGACCGCGGCGCTGCTGCTCGACGGGCCGGCCGACGCCGCGCAGGTTGTGCAACGGGTATCCGACGCGACCGAGGGCGCGTTCACCCCGCCGCAGGACCTGGCGGAGCTCGCGATCGGGGTGCTGGCCGGGCGGGGCGTCGTGACGGTCGACAACGGCGTGGCGACCCTGACCGAACTGGGCCAGAACCTGCTGGCTTGGCGGGGCGTCAGCAGCGAAACGGCGCACGCCTTCCTGGGACGGGCGGCCAAGTTCGGCGACGTCTTCAAGATCCGCCGGACGCTCTTCGAGGTTGCCGGGCTGTCCCGCACCATCGCCTGGACGGGCACCGACGAGCAGAAGGAGCGGCTGGCCGAGACCCGGACCAAGGTGCTGGAAGCCCTGACCGAGGCGAAGAAGGAGCTACACCGGGTTCTCGGCGAGGACTAAGCCGAAGCGGGGTCGCTCAGCTTGACCAGCATCTTGCCGATGTTGGCCCCGGTGAATAGGCCGTTGAGGGCGTCGACACAGGAGTCGACGCCCTCAAAGACCGTCTGCCGGTGCTTGATCCGGCCCTCGTGCTCCCACTGGCGAAGCGCGGCGAACGCCTCGTCGAAGCGGCCCCAGTCGTCGAGCGCGTTGAAGCCTTGCATCAACGCGGTCTTGGACAACAGGTTCACGTAGTTGGCCGGTCCGGGGTGCTCACCGCTGAGGTAGCTGGAGACGACGCCGCACAGCACCACCCGCGCCTTGGTGGCCAGGCGGCCCAGCACCGCGTCGAGGATCGGCCCCCCGACGTTGTCGAAGTAGACGTTGACCCGTTGCGGGCAATGCCGTTTGAGCGCGGCCGGCAGGTCCTCGTTCTTGTAGTCGATGCACGCGTCGAACCCGAAGTCCTCGACCACCGCGCGGCACTTCTCCGGGCCGCCCGCGATGCCCACCGCCCGGGCGCCGGCGATCTTGGCGATCTGCCCGGCCACCGACCCGGTGGCGCCCGCCGCGGCCGACACCACCACCGTCTCCCCGGGCTGGGGCCGACCGATGTCCATCATCCCGATGTAGGCGGTGGCCCCGGTCGGGCCGTAGACCGACATCACCGCCAGCTGGTCGACTTTCTCCGATGGATGGGCCTTGCCCGAAATGGGCGTGCTGAACACGTCGTCGCGCACGATCACGTACTCCTGGAAGCCGGTCAGCGTGGTGACGACGTCGCCGACCTCGAAGGCGTCGCAGCGCGACGCCACCACCTCCCCGATCCCCGCCGCCCGGATGACCTCGCCCAGCTGTACGGGCGGCAGGTAACCCGGTTGGTCGTTCAGCCAGGTGCGGACCGCGGCGTCGAGTCCCACGTAGGTGGTCCGGAGCAGCGCCTCGCCTTCGGCGGGTTCGGGCGCCGGCGCGGTGACGAGCTCGGTGTCATCGGGCCGGACCAGCCCGGTCGGGCGGCGACGCAATACGATCTGGCGGTTGGGCAAGTCGGGCACGATGTGAAACTACCCATTCCGCACCGTCCGGTGGGAGCATCTCTGCATGGACTCGCAGGATGACCCGGAAGAACGGATCCGCGAACTCGAGCGCCCCCTGGCCGACACGGCACGCGCGTCCGAACTCGGGGCACCACAGCAGCCGCCCGGCGGTTACGCCTATCCGCCCGGCCCGGCCGGGCCGCCACCCCCGCCGCCGAGCCCGTGGACCTATGGCGGCCCGTTGTCCGGGCCGCCGCCGAAACCTCGCTCGGGCAACCGCGCCTGGTGGATCCTGGGCACGTTCATCGTGGTCGGGCTGCTCGCGCTCGCGGGGGGCATCGCCGCCTTCGCCGCCCACCAGCTCTCCGGTGTCCGGTCGGTCATCAACTCCCCGCCGACCATCTCCGGGACGTTCGGCCCTTCCTCGAGCACCCCGAGCCGCCCCGTCCCGTCGACCACCCGGAGCAAGACACCCAAGCCGTCGACGTCGCCCACCGCACCGCCGGGTGGCAACGTCAGCGTGTCCGGCGTCAACGAGAACCGGACGATCGCCTGCAACGACAACATCGTCAGCGTCAGCGGGGTTTCCAACACCGTGGTGATCACCGGCCACTGCACCAGCCTCACCGTGTCCGGCGTGCAGAACTCGATCACCGTCGATTCCGTCGACACCATCGATGCCTCCGGATTCAACAACAAGATCACCTACCACACGGGCGCGCCGAAGATCACCAACGCCGGCGGATCGAACCAGGTGCAGCAGGGCTGAACGCCGAAAGGCGGGTTAGGCCGGCTCTTCCGAATCGTCGTCGACATCGTCGTCGAGGACGCTGACCGCGATGCCGTAGGGCAGGAACCGCACCTTGCGCTTGGGATCGACGTTGCTCTTGTTGGCGCGCAGCGCGTCGAGCTCGGTCGCGTAGACTTGTTCGACGTGGGCGCCGCCGCCGGCGTCGACGGTGTAAATGGCCCACACGCCATCGCCGGCCTCACCGGCGGTCTCCGGCGCGTGGCGCGGCCGCCGCGACAGGTCCTCGAAGAACGTGGACCAACTTGTCCCGGGCACGGGGGCGGTGACGAATTTGCCGATTCGCTCGAACACCTCGCGCAGCCCCTCGCTGCCTTCCCTGATCACCCGATCGAATTCGTCGGGATCGAACCCGAACGCACCGTACTCGCCCACGCAGGCCTCCTTGCACTCACAGCGTTACTGCTCAGTGTGCGCTCAGTCGGCACCTTTTGCCACGGACTCCCGTGGCAGGGCTAAGGGGCCCCTGGCGGCGGGGCCGGCGGGGGCGGCGGTGGTGGATTGATCGGGATCGGCACCGTGATGAATGGGAAGTGCAAATACATCGTCAGCGGGGGCCTGGCCGGATCCTGATACTGCGGGGGCGACGCGGGCACCGCGGCCGGCGGCGGCGGGGCGGCCGGCGCGGGTGCGGCCGGCGCGGGCGCCGGTGCCTGTTCGGCGGGCGGCGGCACCGATTCCGGCGCGCGCCGCTGGGGCACGCGTCGAGGGGGTGGCGCGGCGTTGGCCACGGTTTGCGGCGCCGGCTGCACGGCGGGCGGCGGCGGAGGTGGGGCCGGCGGGGCGGCCTCGGGTGCCGGTGCGGGTGGTGCGGCCACCGCGGGCGGAGGCGGCGCCGGGCTGGGCGCGGTCAGCTGCGCCTGCGGGGGCGGCACTCGATCGGCCGGCGAGACGGCGCCGGGCTGCGGCGGCCGCCCCGGGCCGGCGTCCGACGCCAGCGAAACCACCAGCGCGCCCGCCACCACGGCCGAGATTCCCGCCAGCGCGCCCCCGGCCAGCACCAACGGCCTGCGGCGCCGCGGGCGCTCACCGCCGTACGCCGCGTCGTCCGCGAGGGCGCTGTAGGCCAGCGCGCCGGCAACCGGGTCCGCATTGCCGTAAACGTCCAGGTAGGCGGGTGTGAGCGCGCGGGGATTGATTTCGCCGGTACCGGGATCCAGCGCGTACGCCAGGGCGGCCGTCGACGCCGCGAACAGCGGCGCGTTCGCCGATGCCAGCGCCGCGCCTCGCGCCAGCGCCAGGTCCGGCTCCTCGGGCAAAATCACTTCCAGCGCGGTCGCCCCCTCGAGCGTGGCCTTGATCGTCACCGCGTCGACCGGGCAGTCGGACCCGCAGCCGACGACGAACAGGCCGTCGGCACCCGAGCCGGATGCGTCCAGACCGGCGACCATGGCCGCCAGCTCGGCGGCATCGGCGCCGGCGAGCTGGCGCCGGTGCAGGTCGACGATCGAACCGTCGGACACGTCGACAATGGCCAACGTCGCGCTGTCGCGCTCGACCAACAACATCGCGATCCGCGCGTAGCCGATCGCCTGGCCGACGGTCTGCGCCAACGCGGCCGCCGCGAGCAGCGGGGAGACCAGCTTGACGCTGCCGAGGTCACGGGAGGCGATCGCCTCCCGCAGCGCGCCCACCTCGGCGGGGCCGCTCCAGGTCACCCCCGTCGCGCTCAACCGATAGCCGCCCTCGGCCGCGCCCTCCCGGGTGCCCACGATCGCGGCCACCACCTGGTCGGGCCCGCTGGAAGTCGCCGATTCGTCGCCGGCGATTACCTCGAATTCGTCCTGCTCAACAGTGACGCCGTCGGCATCCTGGCCCTCAATGAGCACCAGGCGGACGGTCGTCGGGGCCATCGACACCCCGAGCACGATGTCCACTTGCGCCTCCAAGGTCCGCAAAGTCGCTTTACGCCCTCTATGAGGGCATCAACAACAGACCCCGCCCGAACTGGGTGATACCAAACTACCCCCGTACGGGCGGACGCGCAGGCTCGATTGACCCTTGATTTACGTTGGTTGACCGGCGTCACACGACGCGGCCCGTGGCTAATAGCCCGGACCCAGGAAGGGGTTCTGCGAGTTCCCCGGATACTGCGGATACTGCGGATACTGGGGGGCCTGGGGGGCCTGGCTCTGCGGGACCGGAACGGGTATCGGCACCGGTAGCAGCGGCACATGGATCCACTGCGTCGTCATCGGCACGGTGGTCGTGGGTGTCGTCGTCGGCGGCGGCGGCAGCGGCGAAGGCGGCGGGGGGACCGAGGTCGGTAGCAAGGAGCTAACCGGCGGCACCGGCACGGGCACGACGGTGGGCGCCGGCGGGATCTGGTGGTTTTCGATGCCCGACAGCGTGTAGGCCACGCCGCCGATCGAGGTCATGGCCACCACGGCGCACATCCCGATGATCAGCTGCGAGAACCGGAGCCGCCGCCACGGCCGGGCCGGGGGCGGGTCGATCACGTTCAGGCGCATCGACCAGCCGGCCGGACCGTCTTCGTCGAAGACGGCGGGGCTGTAGGGCACCCGCACGTCGCCGGGGTATTCGGTTTGCGACCAAGCCAATTCGCGATCGGTCAGCGCCTCGTCGTCGATCACCAGCACATCGCCGGCCGGCAGTTCGACAAATTCCCCGGCCGCGGACGTGAGCAGGCCGATCGACGTGCGCGTCCGCAGATCCAGCTCTTCGCCGCGCGCGGCCAGCAGCAGGGCGCCGGCGGCGGCCGCGTGCGCCGGCTCCGACGGGCTCACCACCGGTCTGCGCGAATACACCGAAAGGCGTTCGGTGACAAGCGGAATGCTGGCGCCGCCGCCGACAGTTACCACCGCCGAAAGGTCTGCCCAGCTCTTCTTGTGTCGGGCCAGCATGTCGTCGAACGCGTAGATGAAGCCGGAGAGCCGGTCGTGGATCAGGTCACCGAGCTCGTCTCGGGTCAGCTTCATCGTGCACCTGCGCCCACCGAGCTCGGCGGCGAATTCCGCCGCCGTTTCGGTGGATAACCGCTCCTTGGCCTCGCGGCACTGCTCTCGCAGCAGGCCGAGTTGACCGACGGCGGCCGTACTGGCCGGGTCGATCCCGCTGCCGTGGCCGAGCTCCTCGAAGACCTTGAGCAACAGCGCCTGGTCGATTTCGTCGCCGGAGAACGCCGCGTAACGCATTGTCGGGCTGACCAGTTCGAAATCCCCAGCGAGGCTCACCAGGGTGGCCGAGGTGCCGGTGCCGCCGAAATCGAGCAGGCCGACCACGCCCGTCGCCGCAAGGCACAGCTCCGCATTCGCCGCGGTCAGCGCCGCGATCGCGTCGGAGACCAGGCGGGGCGCCATACCGCTGCGGACGAAACCCAAATGTGTTCGAAGACCGTTGCGCAGCGCCTGCACCGTGCCCGGCTTCCAGTACGCGGGAACGGCGATGGAGATCTCCGACGAGGCCACGTCCGCGCCGGCGGTACGGACGATCGCGTCGAGCGCTTCCACCATCAGCAGGTCCGGGTCGTGCGCGGACCCGTCGGGCGACACCAGCGCCACCGAATCGCCGATGCGCTCGACGAATCCCCGCATGAGCGTGCCGGGTTCGCTCAGGGGCGGATGCCCGTTGTCTTCCAGGGGCAGGCCGATTTTCGGCGCGCAGTGCGGATAAAGGGTCAGCACGGCGCGCCGGGAAACCGGCGGGCTTCCGTTACGTGCAGCGACCAGGTTCGTGGTCCCGATCGACAACCCCAGTGGGTCGTACATAGAGCGAAAACCTTCGTCTATAGGAGTCGGTGGCCAGCGTTAACCCTAGCCGCGGACACGCGGAAAGCCGATGGCTTGCAATGCCATTGGTACGCCGTCGATGCGGTTGTGTCACCGAATTGGGACCAGGACCCTATTGACAAAAGGGGTTCAAATCGCGCCGGGTCTACACCACGGTCAGCGGCAGCGAACGCCTCGGCTCGAAGTGGAATGTGGACCCGCCACTGAACTTGGCCACCGCTACCTCTGGCAGTTCGGCTGCCCGGCTATCGGTCTCGACCAGTTCCGCGGTCCAGTCGGTGGGCGTCCCGCTAACTCGGACCTCGAGGCGCGGATCCACGGCGGTGGCGATCGCCTGCAGCGGCCGCACCGATTCCGGTGAACACAGCGATATCCAGGCCGCGTCGTCGTGGGCCGGCGACCGGTGCACGCTCAGCCGGTTGTCCGCGGTTTCGGCCACGACGTAGCCGTCGGGGTTGAGCAGCGGGTGCAACTCGAACACCGTTCGCGCTCCGTTGATCCCGGCGGGTGACCCCAGCGCGCGGTGGATTCGCTCGGCGCCCAGCCCGGCCAGACCGATCAGGCCCCGGGTGCCGACCGAGGCGGCCTGGGCGTCGTCGGCCGCGCGCTTGCGCACCGCGATGGCAAACGACAGGTAGAGCAAATGCATCTGCAGGCAGACCTCGTCGGCCATCCGGACCAGCGCCGAGTGCGAGAACGCGCCGAAGTCCAGATCGGACAGCAACGGCCCCGAGTAGTCGGCCTGGCCCTCCTCGGACCGCTCGACGGGATCCAATTCCCATGCGGCGGCGCGGGTTTGGCGGACGGTGTCGAGCGCCGGAATGCCCTTGGCCTCCGGGTAGGACTCGTCGATGGTGACGGTCCAGGCGCAGTGCGGATGCCGATCCGAGGGCACCCGCGGCGGGCGGTGGATGGGACGCATCTGCGCGCGCGGGTTGGTCGCCACGGCGGTGGCGTCGAACGTCGGATCCTCGATGGTGTGACACATCCCGAACACGTAGTCGTCGCCCATCGGCTCCACGTCGAGCAGCGCGCCGCAGTGATCGAGGTGGAACTCGCCGTGCCAACGGTCGTGGATGGTGTAGCGGAAATCCATGAATTGCGGCGGGGCGCCGATGTCGAGCTGCAGCCCCTTGAAGATGGTGGGCACGTCGTCGCCCTCGAAGTTGAGCGCCCGCTGCATGCGCTTGGTGTAGACCGGGCTGGCGCCCGCCCACTCCTCGATGGCGATCTGCACCATCTCTTCGCGGCCGAATTCCTGGATGCACCAGGCCATGCCGGAGCGGTCGATCATGTGCCCGACCAGAAGGAGTTCGGGCACCAGGACGGCAAGCTCCGGACGAGACAACCGCGCGTATCGGCTCACCGCCCAAAAATAGATCCGACTATGTTATAAAGTCAACAATGACCATTTCCGCAGGCCACGTCCCCCGGCGCCCGGCCACGCCTACCCGGCGCACCAGCGCGCCGCGAAAACGCGGCGATGACACCCGCGGCAGGATCATCGACGAGACGGTCCGCTGCATCGTGGAGGAAGGGTTTGCCGCCGCGACCGCCAAGCACGTGGCCGAACGCGCCGGGGTGACATGGGGCGTCATCCAGTACCACTTCGGGGACCGCAACGGCATGCTGATGGCCGTCGTCGACGACGGGGTGGCCAGACTGATCGAGAGCCTGTCGTCGGCCGACGTCAGCGAACTCCCTCTGCGCGAACGCATCGAGGTCGTCGTCGACACCGCGTGGAGCTGTTACAGCAGCCCGACGTCGATGGCCGCCTTCGAAATCCTGCGCGCCACCCGCGGCGGCCCGGGCTCCCCGTCGCGGCGTCACCTGCTCGAGATGAACTCGGCCATCGGCGAGCTCGGCCGGCTGATCACCGGCGATCCGTCCAACGCCGGTGTCGCCGAGGTCATCTGGGCCACGCTGCGGGGTGTGGTCCTCGCGCAGATGGTCACCGGGAGCGCCGTCGACTGGAGCCTGGAACGACGCGCCCTGATCGACATGGTCACCCGTGTGCTGCAATGACGGGATGACCCCTCAAGATCTCGTCGACATCGAAGCCATCAAGCAGGTGAAGTACCGCTACCTGCGCGCGCTGGACACCAAGCACTGGGACGATTTCGCCGACACCTTAGCCGAGGACATCAAGGCCGACTACGGCCCGTCGATCGGCAACGAGTTGCACTTCACCAACCGCACAGAGCTGGTCGACTACATGCGGACGTCGCTCGGCCCCAACGTCATCACCGAACACCGGGTGACCCATCCGGACATCACCGTGACCGGCGACACCGCAACGGGCAGCTGGTATCTGCAGGAGAGGGTCATCGTCGCCGATTTCAATTTCATGCTGATCGGCGCCGCCTTCTACCGCGACTCCTACCGGCGCACCGAGACCAGCTGGAAGATCAGCGGGACCGGCTACGACAGGACCTATGACGCCACAATGTCGTTGGCGGGCATGGACTTCAAGGTCAAGCCCGGTCGCGCCTTGGCTACTTAGTAATCGCGATCACCGAACCGGGCCGCAACCAACGGATGATCTGCACCAGCGTGGCATCGTCGATGGCCACGCAGCCCTCGGTGGGGGCCCCGTCGGTGGTGTGGAAGAAAAACGCCGAACCGCCGCCCGGGGTCTTGTTCTTGTTGACTCCCATCACCACCGCGTGCTTGTACTGCGGGATGTCGAGGTTCTCGCTGGCGGCCGTGCTGAACGGGCACTGGGCCTTCTGACACACCTGCATGCTGTTGAAGGTCGGGCTATGGTCGTCGCCGCTCCACCAGTGGGTCGGCCCGACTTGCGTATACGGCAGTCCCCCACCGGGATTCGGTGCCGTGCCGAAGGCGGAGTCGAGGGTGTACACCCCCATCGGGGTGGCCGGCACGCCGCTACGCGCCTGCGGCGCCATGCCCGCCGAACCGACGTGCGTGGGAATGCCGTTCACCAGCGCCTGCCAACCGGCCGCGCTGCGCTGGTAGATGTCCATCTTCGCGTTCGAACCGCCGGTGCTGACCACCGAAACCACCTGCGCCGCATTGCCAACCGAGTTCGCGAACCACGGTGTGGCAGCCCCGCTCACCGGTGCCAGCGCAATCCAAGCGCCGATCAGGCACGCCACAGCGCACAGCGAAGCTAGCAGTCGGCGCATGGGTTCAATCGTCGGGCCGCGCCAGCCTCATGGTCAAGTAAAGCTTTAGACCCGGTTGGGTAACCGCGCCGTGACCACCGGCGCGCGTTCGGCCGGCGCTCCCGGCGCGGGCCGAAAAACCAACAGGCACAACAGGAAATACAGGTATCCCAGCGACCAGCCGGCCAGCACATCGGACGGGTAGTGCACGTTCAAGGCGACTCTGGCCACCCCGACCGCCAGCAGGCTCAGCGCCGTCAGCGCGATCGCGGCGCGGCCCGCCGCCCGGCTCACCATCGGCAGCAGGAAGCTCAGCAGCGCGAGCAGGGCGGCCGTCGCCTCGAGCGCATGCCCCGAGGGAAACGACGTGGACGGCGGGGCCACCAGCATGGTCGACGGTCGCGGCCGGTCGGCCAGGTCCTTGGCCGCCGTCGTCACCAGCCCGCTCAGCGGCGCACACGCCAGCAGCGTCAGCGCCGCCCGCACCTTGCGCTGCATCAGCGCGGCCACCGCAGCGGCGGTGCCCAGCAACCGCAACGGAACCGGCCCCAGCGCAAACGACACGCCGCCCCAGAACCGCACCCACACCGGATGCTTGACGGCGACGTCGCGCGAGGCGTTCAGCAACGACCAATCGAATCGATGCAGCCAGCTCCAGCCCTGGCGGTAGCCCACCCACATGACCGCATAGACCAGGACGGCGGCCCCCGCCAAAGACAAGGCCACCGAAACCGCGAGGGCCCTCCGCTGTCGGCTCATCCCACCACCGATACCAGCATCGGCGCGGCGCCGACGCGGCGCGCGGTCATACTGGCGTTATGGCGGTCTTCGTCCGGAAGTTGTTCGGCATCGGCAAGCTACCCGACGACCTGCACGCTCAGGTCGAGGCCGAGGGCCTCATCTACCTCGCCGACTACGTTGCGGTGACCCGGCGATTCAGTGGCGTCATCCCCGGGGTGCGGGCGCCGCACAGCGTGGCCAGCTACTCGGGTTCGCTGGTTTTCACCTCCGAGCGGGTGCTGGCGACGCTGTCCATGCTGCCCAAGCTGGCCGGCCCGACCGTCAACGTGCGCTGGGACGCGCCGCAGACCGGCGCGGCGAGGGTGGAGATTTCGTCAGCCGGATTGCAGGCCGACGTCGATGTCGCCGAGGTGGACGAGAAGTTCAGCGGCGAGCTGTCCCTGCATTACAAGGCGGCGATCCCGGCCGATGTGCTCGCGGGCTTGCCGCGGCGGTCGCTGGCCTTCGACATGCCACCCGAGTACGTCTTCCGCGCGGTCGGCGTTACCTATTCTCCGTGATCGTGATCAGCGGCCAGGGTGGCTGCCGGAGCACCGCCAGGGTGCCGATCACCGCGGCCAGCAGGCCGGTGAGCACGCCGATCAGCGCGATCCGGTTGTTGTCGACGGCGGGCACCCAGGTGGCCTCGCCCCCGCGCACGACGAACACGCCGAGCGGTTTGGCGACGGGGATCACGGTGGTGCCGTCGGCGGTCTGGTAAGGCTCGCCGTAGACGCCGTCGCTGGGCAGCTGGTCGAACACGTCGGAAACCTTCACAAAACGCTCCCTTCGGCGGGTGTGGCCACAGGACACGTTCACGCTAACGCGGATTTTGCCGCTCTCTCTACGATGGCCCTGTGACCGATCAGGCGTTCAGCCCCCAGGAGCGGCGGGCCGTCTATCGGGTGATCTCCGAGCGGCGCGACATGCGCCGGTTCGTGGCGGGCGGCGTGGTGGGCGAGGAGGTGCTGGCGCGGTTGTTGCAGGCCGCGCACGCCGCGCCCAGCGTGGGCCTGATGCAGCCCTGGCGCTTCATCCGGATCACCGACGACTCGCTGCGGCGGCGCATCCACGCGCTCGTCGACGAAGAACGCCCGCTGACCGCCGCGGCCCTCGGCGAGCGGGCCGAGGAGTTTCTGGCGCTCAAGGTCGAGGGCATTCTCGAGTGCGCCGAGCTCTTCGTCGTCGCCCTGTGCGACAACCGCGACCAGCACGTGTTCGGCCGGCGCACGCTGCCGCAGATGGACCTCGCGTCGGTGTCGTGCGCGATCCAGAACCTGTGGCTGGCCGCGCGCTCCGAAGGCCTCGGCATGGGTTGGGTTTCGCTGTTCGACCCGCAACGGTTGGCGGCGCTGCTGGCGATGCCCGCCGACGCCGAGCCGGTGGCCATCCTGTGCCTGGGGCCGGTGCCCGAGTTCCCGGATCGGCCGGCCTTGGAGCTCGACGGGTGGGCCTACCCGCGCCCGCTGTCGGAGTTCGTCTCCGAGAACCGATGGGCTCCAGCGTCGCTGGACGCAGCTCCGTAGCGCCCGGGCGCTGCGGTATCGTCGCCGGTCGAGGTGACCCCATGACGGCTGAGGGCGTCAAAGACGCCGAAGAGAACGTCCTGATCGTGCACTGGCACGACCTAGGGCGGCAGTTTGGCGCCTACGGTCACGCGGACGTGTCCAGCCCGCGACTGGACCGGCTTGCCGCCGAGGGCATCCTGTTCACCCGGGCGCATGCCACGGCGCCGCTGTGCTCTCCGTCGCGCGGATCGCTGTTCACCGGCCGTTACCCGCAGACCAATGGGCTGGTGGGCCTGGCCCACCACGGCTGGGAATACCGCAGCGGCGTGCGCACCCTGCCTCAGATCCTGTCGGAATCCGGTTGGCATTCGGCCCTTTTCGGCATGCAACACGAGACGTCGTACCCGAAGCGGCTCGGGTTCGACGAGTTCGATGTGTCGAACTCCTACTGCGAGTACGTGGTGGACAAGGCCTCAGAATGGCTCCGGGATAGCGCCGAGAACTTTGGGAAACAGCCGTTTCTGTTGACCGCGGGGTTCTTCGAGACACACCGGCCCTACCCGCGGGACCGCTACGAGCCGGCCGACAGCGCGGCCGTCGACGTTCCCGACTATCTGCCCGACACCGCCGAGGTGCGCGGCGACCTCGCCGACTTCTACGGGGCGATAGCCAGTGCCGATGCCGCGGTGGGGCGGCTGCTGGACACCCTCGCCGACACGGGGCTGGATGCCAACACCTGGGTGGTGTTCTTCACCGATCACGGCCCGGCGTTTCCACGCGCGAAATCGACGCTCTACGACGCCGGAACCGGCATCGGGGTGATCATCCGCCCGCCCACCGGCCGAGGCGTGGCGCCGCGCGTTTACGACGAACTGTTCAGCGGCGTGGACCTGGTGCCGACGCTGCTCGGGGTGTTGGGCCTGCACGTGCCGGCCGACATCGACGGCGTATCCCACGCCGGCGCGCTGCTGGCCTCCGACCCGGCGGCCGAACCCGTGCGCGAGCAGGTCTACACCACCAAGACCTACCACGACTCGTTCGACCCCATCCGCGCGATCCGCACCAAGGAGTACAGCTACATCGAAAACTACGTTGCGCGGCCGCTGCTCGACCTGCCGTGGGACATCGAGGAAAGCCCGTCCGGGCAGGCCGTCGCACCGCTCGTCGCGGGGCCGCGTCCGGAACGCGAACTCTACGACCTGCGCAGCGATCCCGCCGAGACGCACAACCTATTGGCGGGCGACGACCCGGGTGCGGACGCGATCGCGGCCGATCTCGCTGTGCTCCTTAATGATTGGCGCCAGCGCACCGGCGACGTCATACCGTCGGAGTTCGCCGGCTCCCGCATCGCGCTGCGTTACACCGAAACATATCTGCAGATTCACCACCGCAAGCCGAGCAGCCGGTCGGCGATCGCCGTCGACCGCGGCATCGAGGAGTAGCTAGCCGCCCGGGCGGTGGCCGTCACCGACCTGGGCGACGATGAACACCCGCCGGAACGGGAAGATCGTCGTGCCGTCGGCGCGCGGCGGGTAGGCGTCGTCGAGCAGCGGGATGAGCTCCTGGCGGAACTGCTCCCAGCCCGCCTCGTCGAGGCGCTCGCGCACCGGGACCAGCGCCGTGCCGGTGATCCATTCCAGCACCGGATGCTCCCCGGTCAGCTGGTGCAGGTAGGTGGCCTCCCAGACATCGACCTTGCATCCGGCGTCGAGCAGCAGATTCGCGTATTGCAACGGCGACTGAACCACCGCACCGACGCGAAAAGGTATGTCGCGCATCAGCTTTGCGTACGGCTCACGGCGGGCCAGTGCCCGCACCGTGGCATGCGAGGGCGTTTCGAAGTTGCCGGGGATCTGCACACCGATCCACGATCCGGGCGCCAACTCGCCGGCCCACCGGACCAGCAGGTCCGGATGCTCGGGCACCCAATGCAGGGCCGCGTTGCAGACCACCACATCGGTGTCGGGCTTGGGCTTCCAGTCGCGCAAGTCGCCGATGACGGCGTCGATTCCGCGTTCCTTGGCCGCGGCGACCATCTCCGGCGAGCTGTCCATCGCCTCGATCACCGCGTCCGGCCAGCGCTTGGCCAGGTACTGCGTCAGGTGGCCGGGCCCGCAGCCGAGGTCGACCACCCGGCGCGCGCGGTTGGCGCCGACGCGCGACAGCAGGTCGTAGAACGGCCGGCTGCGATGGTCAGCAAAGGCCAGGTAGACGTCGGGATCCCACATGTCGATCCTCCTGAGCAAACCTTCACGAGTCGGGCGATAGGTAAACCGTATTACCGCATGCCGCCCCCGCGTCGACCGAGTGGGGTTAGCATCGGGTCTGTGACGCCCGATCTGGATTCGGCCGATCCCCCGATTCCCCTTCCCGATGTTCCCGGCGCCGACGTACCCGCCGGCGCCGAGGGGCTGCCGCCGCGCTCCGCGCTGTCACCTCGTCAGCGGGCGGTCCTCGAGGCGACCTCGATCTCCGATCTGGCGTTGCGCACCGCGGTCGCCTCGGTGCTGTCCGCCACCGTGACGCCGGCCGTCATCGCCACCTCCGTGCGCTCCGGCGGTGACCGCGCCAACCTGTCCTTCTACGCCGAGCTGGGCGCCGAGCGGGATCCGGCGAAGTCGTTTCCCGCGCCTACCGAGTTGCCCCGGGTCTCGTCGCGGCCGGCCAATCGGTTCGCGGAGGGGCTCGCCCACGGCACCGTCGACAACATCTCGTTCCCCAGCAGCTTCCGCGCGATCAATCCCGCGATGCGCTCACGATGGAATGCGTTGCGGCTCAACAACGTGGTGCACGCGCAGCACTGGCGCCACGGCGACGGACCGCACCCCACGCTGTGCGTCATCCACGGCTTCATGGGTTCGTCGTACCTGGCCAACGGGCGGTTCTTCACGCTGCCGTGGTACTACCGGTCGGGCTACGACGTGTTGATGTACACGCTGCCGTTTCACGGTCCGCGGGCCGAAAAGTACTCGCCCTTCAGCGGTTTCGGCTACTTCTCCGGCGGGCTCAGCGGTTTCGCCGAGGCGATGGCACAGGCCGTGCATGACTTCCGATCCATTGTCGACTACTTGCGCCACACCGGCGTCGAGCGCATCGCATTGACCGGCATCTCACTGGGCGGCTACACCTCGGCGCTGGTGGCCTCGGTCGAGGATCGGCTGGAGGCCGTCATCCCGAACTGCCCGGTGGTGAGCCCGGCGACGATGTTCCACGAATGGTTTCCCGCCAACACGCTGATGGGGCTCGGGCTGCGGTTGTCGAACATCGGCCGCGACGAGCTGATGGCCGGGCTGTCCTACCACTCCCCGCTGACCTACCGGCCGCGGGTGCAAAAGGACCGCCGGATGATCATCACCGGCCTCGGCGATCGGATGGCCACGCCCGGTCAGGCCGTAATGCTTTGGGAGCATTGGGATCGCTGCGCGCTGCACTGGTTTCCCGGCAGCCACGTGCTGCACGTGAGCCAGCTGGACTATCTGCGCCGGATGACACAGTTCCTGCGCGGCGTCATGTTCTAGCGAATTCGGCCACCGGTGCCCGATGGGCGCCGGCCTCCGGAGTGGGCCAGACCAGTTGTGCCAGCAAGCCGGCGGGCGCATCGGCGTGTCCGTCGAGGCGCTGCGCCGACGACAGGTCCAACGCCGTCAGCGCGGGCAGGTGGTTGCCGCGCTGCGGGGTCAGCCCGGCCAGCGGTGCCGCCGACGCCGGGGGCGTGTCGGTCAGGAACGCACACGCGGCCGCGACGGTGTTGTTGGTTCCGTTCCCGGCGATCTCGAGTGCCGTGCAGGTCTCGCGCGAGGGGTGCGACCGGATCGCGTCGAACGTCTCCGCCAGCCGGTCATCGACCTGAACCTGGTATGCCGCAACGTAATCCGAGGCGCCCCGCTGCACGCCGCGCCACGTTTCGCGGGCGTCAGGTGCAACCAGGCGCGGCACCTCGTCGGGCGCGACGGTGCTTGCCTCCCAGCCGATCTCACGAAGATGGTCGGCCAGCCGGCGGGCGACGACCTGGGCGGTTTCCTGCAGCGGGATCCGTGGCGAGCGGGCCCGCAGCGCCGCCAAATTGTCGGCAGCCGATACCGTGATCCCGATCCAGGTCTCGCGCCGTGACTCGTCGGATGCGTTGTCGCGGCTGGTGATTCGGATCTTGTCGGCGCGGACGCCGTAGCGGTCCAGGTACCCGGCGACCAGCGGCAGCGGGAGCACATCGGAGTCGGCGGCGGGCGGGCCCAGCCGCAGCAACGCGGTCGCCTTTGTGCCGGAGCCGGATTCGGGTACGAACCCGCTGCTTCGGCGCATGATGGCCAGGCGGCGGCCCACGATCGTGGTGAGGTGCAAACCGCGCCACCAGCCGAACAGCAGGACGACGACGACCACGGCGATGCCGAGCAGCCAGTAGTCGCGCGGCGATCGCCAGGGATAGGCCATCGCCGCGGGCACCACGGCCAGCAGCGCCAGTGTGATTCTGCCGGGACCTGGAATCGGTATCGAGCTGCTCACGGGGTGGGCTCCTTTCTACGGGCAACCGCAGCAATCGCGGCGGCAGCCGCCACAACCAAAGCCAGTGCGGCGGTCCCGAGCAATGCGACGGTCCGCGGTGTGGTGTCCGTGGGCGCCGGTGCCGGCGGAACGGCGACCGGCTTCGCCGGGGCCACCTCGGGTCGGTTGCTGCGGGGCAGGTCCCACGTCAGCGCTGCGACCGGGTCCACGCTGCCGGCGCCGACGACGTTGGAGGGCGCCCGGGCGCCGTTGTGCGCGGTTGCGGTGATGCGACGCACCACCTGCGGGGCGGTCAGCTGGGGATACTTGCTGCGGACCAGCGCCGCGACGCCGGACACGTAGCCGGCCGCGTAGCTGGTGCCGCTCAGCGCGACCAGCTGCTGGTGGGCGTCGGGCAGGCCATTAGCAAGACCGCCCAGGCTGCCGCCGTCGCGGTTGCTTACCGACACGACGTTTTCGCCCGGAGCCGCGATGCCCACCCACGGGCCGGCCATGGTGAATTTCGACGGTTGCCCGTCCGGTGTCAGGGACGCCGCCGACAGCACATACGGCTGCCACCATGAGGGGATGGAGACCGACGTGACGCCCGCCCAGTTACGCGGGTCGTCCGGACGGCTGAGGTCGGTGAGCTGATTGGACTCGCACGAGGATCCGCCGGCGACGGATCCGGTCGATCCGGTGTTGCCCGCGGCGGCCACGATCACCGCGTCCTTGTCCACCGCCGCATACCGGAGCGCCGCGCCCAGCGCCGCCTGGTCGACGGTCCGGTCCCACGGCAGGCAGGTTACCTCGGAGACGTTGATCACCCGGGCGCCGAGGTCGGCCGCATGCACGATCGCCCGGGCCAGCGTCGCGACGTCGAAGGCCGCCCGCCCCAAAAGCGGATCGCCGCCCGGCGTTCGCGGCGAGAACTTGTCGGACGTCGTCCTGATCGACAGCAGCCGTGCCGCGGGTGCCACCCCCGCGAACCCGTCGTCGCCGGGCTGGCCGGCGATGATTCCGGCGACCAGCGTGCCGTGCCCGTCGCAGTCGGTGAGGCCGTCGGTCGTCTCGACGAAATCACCCCCGGGGTCGACGTTGGGCAGCCGCGGGCCCGGCCGCACCCCGGTGTCGAGGACCGCCACCAGCTGGCCGTCGCCGCGGGAAAACTGCCACGCCGCAGGAAGGTTCAGCATCGCCTGGCCGGGTGTCACCGCGGCCGGATCGCTGCCCGGGATGACGCCGGAGGTGCTGCACGGGCCGCGCTGTTCCATCGGCTGGCCTGGTCCCGGCGTTCCGCTGGGCGGCGGCAGGCCCGGATCCACCTTCGGCTGATCGATTGCGAACGCCGACGGACAGGCCCACATGGCCCCAGCCTGCAGACAGACCAAGGCCGCTGCGAGGCAGGCTGACCCGGCTTGGGGTCCGGCCCTCCTCATCGATTGAGCACCAAGGTGAAGAGACCGACCAGGTACGCCATGACCGGGATCAGTGAAGCATCCAAACCGGCCCCGACGAAGCCCACCAGCCGGCGCACCGGCAGCGAATAGCTGTCGGGCGCGGCGACGCGTGGGTTCAGCGCCACCACCACCCACACGGAAGCCAGCGCGACGAGCACCAGCGCGGCACCGATGGCGGCGGAATAGCGTCCGGTCGCGGTGTAGAGCACCAGGAGGACACCCGCGACCAGGTAGGGCTGAGCGAGCAGCCAGGCCTTGCAAGCGGCCGAATCCCACACTCGGGCACGCAGGATGGACGCCGCCGCGGTTGCCGCAACCACATACCAGCCCACAATCGCCAATGCCTCGGGACGCAGCGCGATCGCCACCGAACCCAGGACGCTGAGCAAGACCGCGGCGGCGATGAATCCGCTCTGATGGGCGTCGCCGATCCGCACCCGCCGCGGCAGGTCCTCGAGCAGCGGTAGCGACGGTGCCGACGGCGTGGGGTCGCCGGGCGCCGGGATGACCGGCAGCGGGAAGCGTGCCCACAGCGCAGACAGCTGGGCCGCCTCGATGGTGACCAGCAGGGCCGCCGCGATGAGACCACATCCAATACTCAATATCGGTAGGTGCCAAAGCAGTTCGGCGCCGGCGGCCAGCAGCACACCGGCCCCGGTTACCGCGGTCGTGGTAAACACACCGACGATACTTTCCCGCCCGGGACCGGGAACCATCAGGGCGATCAGCGACCACGCGGTGACGCCGGCGGCGGCCAGCACCAGTTGCGCCGGCCCGAATTTCCCGGGTACCGCCAGCGCCAAGGCGGCGCCGATCGGGACCAGCGCCGCAATCGACAGCGCCATCCCGGTGCGCGCGGAACGCGGCGTGATCAGCAAGCCGGCGAGCGCGGTGAGTGCGGCGATCACACTGACGGCGATCAGCCCGGACAGCGCGCCGGTGGCGACCCGGTAGGTGACGCACAGACCGGTCACCAGGAATGTCACGGCGATCGCCGCGGCCAGCGCACCACGCTGGATATGGGCTATACCCCAGGGCTTCAACCGCGAGGTCGAGAAGATCATCGCCGCATCGGCGATGTCCTCGACGATGCCCGGCGCGGCGGGACCGGCGGGTACCGGCTGCAGCGCCAGCAGGTCACCATCGACCACTCCGACGGTGTCCAGGCTGGCGTCCAGGCTGAACGGCGCGCCACCGATGGGCGCCAGGCTCAGCTGGGCAGCCGCGCCGATGTCATGGGTGCCCAGGGTGTCGTCTCCGTCACCATTCGTGGCCGAGGGAGCCGCCAAACGCCTTACCGCGGGCAGGATTTCGCGCAGCGGTAGCTCGGTCGGCAGCGCCATCTCCGTCAGCCTGGTGTCCGCGAGGATTGCCACGCGGACGATCGGCATGACGGCGCCGGACGTCACTGGACCCTCGAAGAATGCTCGGTCCGTTCCTGGGACATGGTTCTCTCTTCTCTATCTTGGTGGGTTATGCGTGTTGGGCGGAGAAATCTCGGTGCAGCCGCTGGCCGGCGAACCACTGATCGTCCGGCAATAAGGCGGTCAGTTGTTCGATCGCGACGGCGATCGCAAAGGGTGTCCCCGGGCTGAATGTCGACACCCACTCGCCGTCGAACGCACGCGACGGGCTGACCAGCACCCGTCCCGCGGTGGTGTCGACAATGCTCATCCCGACCTCCGTGGTGGCGTGCCGCCCATTACGGCGGCAGCCGGCGACGATTTCGACGTAGCTGCGCGGACCGTCGAACACCGACTCCACAACCGGCCGTGCCGATGCCGGGATACCCAGGTACTCAAGGACTTCGGCCAAGGCGGCGCCAGACCGCAGCCGCTCGTCGGCCCGGGCCCCGACGCGCATTGGCATGCTGAACTCGTCGAATCGCGCCGGCGCCCGCTGCGCCAGCCCGACCCCGAGGACCGAAACCAGCGCGCGTGGGTCGTCGATGTCCATGGCGGTAAAAGTGATCAGCTGCGCGCTGCGCAATGCGACCACGGTTTCTGGGGGCCTCCCGGTGGCGCCGGCACGCAGCGCGACCACGCCGCGCAGCAGCTCGCCGGTGCCGGCGGCCGCCGCGGGTCCCACATAGCGCAGGTCGAGCCACCGGTCCGGAAAGCACACCACTCTGATCCAGCCGGCGACCGCCGGGTTGACGACACCGCCTTCTGACACCAGACCCATCCGGGTCAGGTCGGCCCGCTGACGATCGAAGAACGCTTTCCGCTGCGCGGCGTCAGAATACGGCGTGGTGATCGCGAGTACCCACGGGAAGGTTCCGGCCCCAATGGTTTCCGCGATGAACCACGCCTGGTCGACCGTCAGCTCGACGGCGTTGGGTTCGGTGCTCATCAGGGCAAAACTAGCCGCCCCATTTGGCGGCTTCGGCCGTGTCGCGGGCGTACATGGCCAGCGTGTTGGAGTCATGGGTGCTGGCCA
>NZ_LZIR01000001.1 GCF_001667035.1 Mycobacterium sp. 852002-51057_SCH5723018 | reverse complement strand
GCCCGGCGGCCCCGCCGTTGCCGCCATTTTGGCCTGCCGCACCTGAGCCGCCGGCTCCGCCGTTACCGAGCAGCCATCCGCCGGCAGCGCCGTTTTGCCCGGTCCCCGGAGCCGCGTTGGCGCCGTTGCCGATCAACGGCCGCCCGGTGAGCGCCACGCTGGGCCAATTGATCAGGGCCGTCAGATCCTGCCCGACCGTCTGCGCCGGATTGGCCGTAAACGCCGCAGCATTCGCGGCCTCTGCGCTCGCATAGGATCCCGCACCCGCGCTCAAAGCCTGCACAAACTGTTCATGGAACGCCGCCGCCTTCGCAATGAGTGCCTGAAAGCCCTCACCGTGGGACGAGAACAGCGCCGCAATGGCCACCGACACCTCATCCTCGGCCGCGCCGAGCATCCCCGTAGTCTGCGTAGCCGCGGCCGCATTGGCCGCGGTAAGTGTCGAGCCGATGCTGGCCAAATCGGTGGCAGCACTGCCCAGCACCTCTGGCGCCGCCATCACAAACGACATCTGAGACCTCCGGTATTGCCCAAACGACGGATCATGTTCTGGCCAAGATATACATACTCTTCGGATGGTGCGACCCTATAAACAAACTGGCGGTATCTAGTTGGTAGACGGTGATGGACACTGTGCATGCGGCCGTTCAGCCGCCGCGTAGCCGAGGGCGAACAGCTGCTCGCGATTGGTTCCGTTGCCGCTGCCACCGCTTTTGCTTTGGGGCCGGCGAGATTGAGATCGAGCCTGCCGTCGGGGGTGCGACCGTGACCGTCACGGCCTTCGCCGGTGGCTTTGATGGCGCCGAAGCCATGCCTGACCCGGACGACACCCGGATGAACTTCCTGGAGGTTCCAAACGTCGTATGAAATATGAGCACCATCTCCACGATGAGGACCGGGCATCATCGACTGGCGGATGGATCGCTGCTCCGGGTTGACATCGAATTGGGCCGCTTTGTGGGAAGTCTTTACACCCGAGACATGCGGGTGAAGGCACGAGTCGTCGGCAGCGATGTCGAGGTTCATGCGTGGGCTGGTCGCGTGCAACGCGAAAATAGGTTGGCGGCATGAAGGCGCAGCAGCGGCGCCCGTCGCGCGCGGCAACCTTTGGCAATTTTTTCGCACACCGCAACGAATGTGGTACCACCACAACGCATTAGCCCTGCATGCAGCCAACGACAGGCCGGGCCTGACTCAAACCGCACTGGCACCGACGCGGCTCGTGGATAACACGACGGTCTTCAGCCGGTAGGCGCCGGCGGCGAAGGGTGTTGGCCGCGGCGCTCGACAAGCTGCGTTCGGTGGACGGTTCGTTGCTCTACTTCGCCAGGGTGAACTGGTTGACGTCGATGTAGCCGATCCGGAACATCTTGGCGCAGCCGGTCAGGTACTTCATATAGCGCTCGTAGACCTCTTCTGACTGAATCTCGATGGCGTCGCTTTTGTGTGCCTCCAGGGCCGCCGCCCACACGTTAAGGGTCCTGGCGTAATGGTGTTGCAGCGACTGGCGGCGGGTCAGCGTGAAACCCGCCGACGACGAGTGCTCCTCCACCATCTGGATCGTCGGCGTAAAGCCCCCTGGGAAGATCTCGGTCAAGATGAACTTGATGAACTGGACGAACTCGGACGTAATCGGCAAGAAGCGGTCGATCATTTGCTGTTCCGTCAGGCTGGTGATGGTGTGCAGCAGCATCACGCCGTCAGCGGGCAAGATGTTGTGGGCCAGCGCGAAGAAGTCGTCGTAGCGGTCAGGGCCGAAGTGCTCGAACGCGCCGATCGACACGATGCGGTTGACGGGCTCGTCGAACTGTTCCCAGCCGGCCAGCAGCACTCGCTTGCGGCGCGGGCCGCCCATCTCGTCGAACGACTTCTGCACGTGGGCGGCCTGGTTCTTCGACAGCGTCAGGCCGACGACGTCGACGTCGTATTTCTCGATGGCCCGCCGCATGGTGGCGCCCCAGCCGCAGCCGACGTCGAGCAGAGTCATGCCGGGCTGCAACCCCAGCTTGCCCAGCGCCAGGTCGATCTTGGCGAGCTGGGCCTCTTCCAGCGTCATGTCCTTGTGCTCGAAGTAGGCGCAGCTGTAGGTCTGGGTGGGGTCAAGGAACAGCCGGAAGAAGTCGTCGGACAGGTCGTAGTGCGCCTGCACATCGTCGAAGTGCGGTGTCAGCTTTTTGGCCATATCTTGTGTGCCCTCCTGGGCCCAGAGGACTGTGCCCCACGGGCAACGCTACGCCGAAGCGCAACCCAGCGGGTGCTACTTGACGGTGCGCAACCCAATAGTCATGGCGTGAAACCTTTCTCGTCGGTTGCTAGCGCCGTCGGTGGGGTTGCTTCGCAGGAGCCCTGCCGCGGGATGGTCATCAGCCACGAGGATGGACTCGGATCGTCACCATCCCGGGCATCTGCGAACCGGCAGGTGGCGGGTTCCCGGCGATCACGTCGCCGAGTTCTGAAAGACATTGTTCCGCTGGATGCTTCGTTGTGGGCACTAGCTGACGCCATCCGATCGGGCTGGCCCGTGGCCCCAGACAAGTGAACCGAGCGCAGAAGGGAAGGCGGACCCGTACGGCGTCGCGAGTTCAAGAGCTGAGCACGCGATCGAATGGTTATCTGACTAGCGGTGATGCGGCGGTCGCTCGTCGCGCAGGCGGCTCTCGTCAGACGCCGCGCGCACCTGCTCCTCGTCGCCGAACCTCTCCAAGTCCTCGGGCGTGATGTCCCTCCGGGGCGGCCTCGGGACGGCCGGTGGTGGCTCTCGTGGGTTTTCGGGCACCAGGCGATTGTCTCAGTTTGACGGTAAATCAACGAGGGGGCCGCTCGAGCCCGAGATGATCGCGTAGGGTGTGCCCGGCGTACTCGGTGCGGAATCGGCCGCGGCGCTGCAGGATTGGCACGGTGTGATCGACGAAAGCCGTCAACTCATATGGCAGCGTGGAACCCATGATGGTGAAACCGTCGACGGCTCCCGCGTCCTGCCAAGCGATGATCCGTTCGGCGAGCTGCTCGGGAGTGCCGACGAAATGTGTCTGCCCCGCGCCGCCGCTGACCTGCTGAGCGATTTCGCGCAAGGTCGCGTCCGGTCGCGCCCGGGCGGCCGCATAGAGCTGGTCCGCCCGGGTCGACGGTAGCGCTTCTTCGGTCCAGAGTCGGGCCGGTAGCGGGGCATCGGGGTCGAAGGCGTCCGGGTCAAGTCCCGCGGTGTATAACGCGTTCTGCCAACGGAATTCGGGACTGGCCAGCCCTTCGAGCCGCCGCGCCCGGGTCTGGGCTTCGGTCACGGTGCCGCCCAGAGTCACCATCAACGCGGGCAACACGAGCACCTGTGCGGGGTCGCGGCCTGCGGCGGCGACCTGGGCGTGCAGATCGCTCCGAAAGGCGATCGCCGCCTCGAGCGACGGCGGTCCGGTGAACACCATCTCGGCGTATTGCGCGGCCAGCTTGATGCCGGCGGGGGATTGCCCCGCCAAGACGCGCACCGGGTGGCCTTGCGGGGAACGCGGAAAAGGCAGAACTCCTTCGGCGTCGTGAAACTGGCCGTGGAAGCGGGGTGCGTGCAGCTTGCTGCGGTCCGCCCAGATTCCCGCCGCGCGGTCGCCGACGACCGCATCGTCCTCCCAACTGTCCCATGCGCGGGTGACGACCTCGACGAATTCATGCGCCCGGGCGTAGCGGTCCGCATGTTCGGGATGGCTGCGGTGACCAAGATTCGCCGCGGCCAACGGGGTCACCGTGGTGACGATGTTCCAGCCGGCGCGACCCGCGCTGAGATGATCCAGCGTCGCAAACCGGCGCGCGAGTTCCCACGGCTGGTTGTAGGTCGTCGAGCCGGTTCCGATCAGCCCGACGTGGCTGGTGACACCGGCGAGAGCCGAAAGGACCGCCACCGGGTCGAACTGCGTCTGGGGCAAGAACGTGGCGCGGTATTCGGCGATGGCGATGTTGTCGGCCAGAAATATCGAGTCCATCAGACCGCGTTCTGCCGTGCTCGCGATGTCTGCGTAGTACGGCAGTCCCAGCACGTTGCCGACGGGGTCCTCGACCACCCGCCACGCCGACTCGTGATAGCCGTTCGGCCACACGAACGCGTTGAAGTGCAACGACGTAACCTCTGGATCCTCATTCATCGGCTAGCTCAACGCGCCCGGCGTCTCAAATAGTCCGCGGGTGCACACTAGTGAAATGGATCCATGTGAGCTCACCGCCGTCGCGCCGTCCGCACCGCCCCCTTCGCCAGGGCGGCGGGCGTGAACGGGCCCGAAACCGAGCAGCACTGCCCGCTGAACGGCATCTCCGACGTCCGCGCTTTCTTTCACACCAACAAGGTGCCGCTGTACTTCATCTCGCCGACTCCGTTCAACCTGCTGGGAATCGACCGCTGGGTACGAAACTTCTTCTACCTGACGTTCTTTGACTCCTTCGAGGGCATACATTCGCGCGTGTTCGTGCCTCGGCGGCGCGACCGCATCGATTTTGATTCCATGGGCGACGTGTGCAACCACCTCCTGCGTGATCCCGAGACACTCGAGTTCATCGCGAGCCGAGGGCCCGGTGGCAAGGCCTGCTTCGTGATGATGGACGAGGAGACGCAGGGGCTCGCGCGGCAGGCGGGTCTCGAGGTCATGCACCCCCCGGTGGAGCTGCGCCATCGCCTGGGCTCCAAGACCGTCATGACGCGCCTAGCCGACGAGGCGGGCATACCAAGCGTCCCTCACGTCATGGGCCGGGCCGGCTCCTACGACGAACTGCTGACGCTCGCGCAGAATGCCGGATTAGGAGACGACCTCGTCATCTCGGTCCCATACGGGAACGCCGGCAGCGGGACGTTCTTTGTGCACGGCCAGCGCGACTGGGACGAGCATGCCGGTGACCTCACGGGGCAGCAAGAATTCAAAGTCATGAAGCGCATCCGCAATGTCGAGGTATGCCTCGAGGGCGCCGTGACCCGCCACGGCACGGTGATCGGCCCGGCGATGACGAGTCTCGTCGGTTATTCGGAGCTCACTCCGCACCGGGGCAGCTGGTGCGGCAATGACATCTGGCGCGAGGTGCTGCCGCCGGCCCAGACGCACGCCGCGCGGGAAATGGTGCAAAAGCTGGGCGACATCCTGAGCCGCGAGGGGTACCGCGGCTACTTCGAGGTGGACCTGCTGCACGACCTGGACTCCGACGAGCTCTACCTCGGCGAGGTGAACCCGCGCCTGTCCGGCGCCAGCCCGATGACCAATCTGACCACCGAGGCCTATGCCGACATGCCGCTGTTCCTCTTTCACCTGCTTGAGTACATGGACGTGGAGTACACGCTCGACATCGATGGCATCAATTCGCGCTGGGAGCGGGGCTATGGCGAGGACGAGGTCTGGGGCCAAGTGATAATCACGGAGACCTCGCCAGACGTCGAGCTCTTCACCGCAACCCCACGTACCGGGGTATGGCGCATCGACGACGACGGTCGTGTCACCTTCGCGCGGACCGCCAACGACTGGGCCACGCTGCTCGACGGGTCCGAGGCCTTCTACATGCGGGTCGCCGCGCCTGGCGACTTGCGCTCCGAGGGCGCCCAACTCGGAGTGCTCGTCACCCGCGGACACCTGCAGACCGACGACTACCAGCTCACCGAACGCTGCCGGCGCTGGGTCCAAGGCATGAAAGCCAAGTTCGCCTCCACACCCCTGGCGCCGGCCACGCCGATCATCTCGCGGCTCGTCGCACGAGCGTGAGCGTCCCGGCCGGGATCTCACTGGACAACTGGCTGTCGCTGCCACAATCGCATTGGTCTTTCCAGCACGTCGAAGACTTCGTGCCGACCGCGGTGATCCCGCGCGGGACCGGGCCGGTCGCGGCGTTGCCCGCCGCCAGTGCGCCGATGGCCGATATCCCGGTGACCAGCACCGGGGGAGCGGCCACCACCGTCGGCGCGGTGATGGCCGCCACCGCCACCGACGGGTGGGCCGTCGCACACCGCGGTTCGATGGTGGCCGAGGAGTACCTCGACGGCATGACGGCCCACACCCGGCACCTGCTGTTCTCGGTGAGCAAGTCGCTGGTGGCGGCCGTGGTTGGTGCCCTGCACGCGGCCGGTGCGATCGAGCTTGACGCGCCGGTCACGAAATACGTTCCCGCGCTGGCGAATTGCGGCTACACCGGTGCGACGGTGCGCCACCTGCTGGACATGAGGTCGGGTATTTCCTTCTCAGAAGATTACGGCGACCCCGGCGCGGAGATACATCTCCTCGACCAGGCGATGGGCTGGGCACCCAAGAGCCGTCCGGACAACCCCGCCACGCTGCGCGACTTCCTGCTCACCTTGCGGCAGAAGTCGGCGCACGGCGGCCCGTTCGAATATCGCTCGTGTGAAACCGACGTACTGGGCTGGATTTGCGAGGTCGCCGGCGCCCAGCGGATGCCCGCACTGATGTCCGAACTGCTGTGGAGCCGCATCGGCGCCGAATGCGACGCCACCATCGGCGTAGACACCGACGGCACCGGACTATTCGACGGCGGCATCAGCGCCTCTCTCACCGACATGATCCGGTTCGGATCGCTGTTCTTGCGCGACGGTGTCTCGTTGACCGGCCGGCAAGTGGTGCCGGCGGCGTGGATCGCCGACACCCTCGACGGCGGCCCCGACTCGCGTGAGGCGTTCGCCGCCAGCCCCGACGACAACGAGATGCCCGGCGGGATGTACCGCAACCAGATGTGGTTCCCCTTTCCGGGCAGCAATGTCGTGCTGTGCCTGGGCATGTGCGGGCAGATGATTTACGTCAACCGCGCCGCGGAGGTGGTCGCCGCGAAGTTGTCCACGCAGCCGCACTCCCACGAGCCGCACATGTTGGACACGCTGCGCGCATTCGACGCGGTGGCACACGAACTGGCTGGAATCGCCAGTTAGCGCGATGGGTGCGGTGATCCTGGCCGTCGATCTCGGTAAGACGTCCTGCCGGGCCGCGGTGGGCGGCCGGCGAGCCGAGGGGTCGGGCGCGCCGGGGCTCGCGGCGCCCGGCGGCGTGCAGCGCGCGGTATCCGCAATCCGTGCCGTCGCAAGGGATTTCGGCTCCGCTAACGAGGTGATCGTCGGCGCCGCCGGGGCGCTGCGGGCCCCGGACGGGGCGCGCGCGCTCGGGGAGGCGCTGCTGGGCTCGCTGCGGGTGGAGCGCGTCGCGGTGACCAGCGACGCCGTCATCGCGCATGCGGGCGCGCTGGCCGGGGAGCCGGGCGTCGTGCTGATCGCGGGCACCGGCGTCGTGGCACTCGGGATCGGCCCGGACGGCGCGCTGCACACGTCCGACGGCTGGGGACCGTGGCTCGGCGACGAGGGCGGCGGCGCGTGGATCGGCGCCGCCGGGGTGCGCGCGGCGCTGCGCGCCCACGACGGCCGCGGCCCGACCACCGCGCTGCTGGACGCCGCCCGCGCCCGTTTCGGCGCGCCGGAGACCTGGCCCGCACAACTCGCCTGCGCCGCCGCGCTCGCGTCGTTCGCGCCCGACGTCCTGGCTGCCGACGCCGACGCCGTGGCCCGGGCCATCGTCACCGCCGCCGCCGAGCTGGTCGCCGCGACCGCCCGCGCGGCCGGGGATGGCCCGGTGGCGATGGTCGGCGGCCTGGCGGGTGTCTTGGACGGGACCGGAGCGCTGCGCGACCAGCTTGACCTCGTCCCGGCCGCCGGCGACGCGCTCGACGGCGCGCTGCGATTGGGGGCGATCCACGAGCCGCACGTGATCCGCGTGCAGGCGACCCCCAAAACCCTTGCCTCGCAACGGCTCGACGCGCTCACCACCGAGGGCACGCGGCCGGGTCTGGACGACCTCGACGCGCGGCCAATCGGCGAGGTGGTCGCGCTGCTCGTCGCCGCCGAGGGCGAGGCACACGCCGCGGTGGCCGCCGCAATCCCACAGATCACTGCGGCGGCTGAGGCGATCGCCGGGCGGCTCGAGCGCGGCGGCCGCCTGATCTATGCCGGCGCCGGAACGCCGGGGCGCCTCGGCGTGCTCGACGCGGCCGAGTGCGGACCGACGTTCGGCACCGACCGGGTGCGCGGCGTCATCGCCGGCGGGCTGGCGGCGCTGACCGAGGCGATCGAGGGCGCGGAGGACGCGTTCGACCCCACCGACCTCGCCGACCTGACCGCCGTCGACGCGCTCGTCGCGATCAGCGCGTCGGGCCGCACGCCGTACGTGCTCGCAGCGCTCGAGCACGCGCGCGCCATGGGCGCGCTGACCGTCGCGATCGTCAACAACGCGGGCGGTGAGGCCGCTGCCGACGTGGTGATCGAGCTGCTGACCGGGCCCGAGGTGCTCGCCGGCTCCACGCGGCTGACCGCGGGAACGGCCCAGAAGGTGGTGCTCAACGCGCTCTCGACGAGCGTGATGATCGCGCTCGGGAAGGCTTACGGACCGTGGATGGTCGACGTGCGCGCGACCAACGCCAAGCTCCGCCGCCGCGCGGTGCGGATCGTTCGCGACGCGGCCGGTGTCGACGAGGCGGCGGCGACCACCGCGCTGGCCGCCGCGGGCGGTCAGGCCAAGACGGCGATCGTCGCGCTGCTTGCCGGCGTCGACGCGGCCGAGGCCGCCCTGCGACTCGACCGGGCGCACGGACGCGTGCGGGACGCCCTGAGCGGGAGGTGAGTGGGCGGCGCGACGAAGCCCCGCTCCGTCACTTCCGTCCGGGCAGCCTCATCACCGTACGCACGACGGGTACCAGCGATTTCTGCCAAAGCGTCGCCGGAATGCCAAGGGGCGGATCGAGATTGAACACACGCGCGGCGGCGATCGTCTGCGATTCGGTGTACTTCAGCAGGCCTTCGGGACCGTGCCGGCGGCCGACGCCGGACTGGCCCATCCCGCCCATCGGCGCGCCGAGGCTGCCCCACGCGAACGCATAGCCCTCGTTGACGTTCACCGTCCCCGACCGCAGCCGGGCGGCGATCTGCTCACCCTCGGCGGCGGACCCGGCGAACACGCTGGCGTTGAGCCCGTACTCGGTGTCGTTGGCCTTGTCGACGGCTTCGTCCACGTCGGCGACCGGGTAGATGGAGACCACCGGCCCGAACGTCTCGTTGGCCGCGCACTCCATCTCGGGCGTGACGTCGGCCAGCACCGTCGGCTCATAGAACAACGGCCCGACGTCGGGTCGAGCCTTGCCGCCCGCAATCACCTTGGCGCCCTTGGCCTTTGCATCGTCCACGTGGTCGGTCACCGTTTCCAGCTGCCCCGCCGAGATCAGGCTGCCCATGTCGACCGAGAAGTCATACGCGCTGCCCAGCTTCATGTTTCGCACCGCGGCGCCGAACTTAGTGGTGAACTCGTCGGCGATGTCCTTCTCGACGTAGATCCGCTCGATGGAGATGCACAGCTGGCCCGCGTTCGAGAAGCACGCGCGGGTGGCCGCCTTGGCGGTCTTGTCGAGGTTGGCCCCGCGCGTGACGATCATCGCGTTCTTGCCCCCGAGCTCGGCGGAGAAGCCGATCAGCCGACGACCACAATGCTCCGCGAGCTGCCTTCCGGTGGCGGTCGAGCCGGTGAACATCAGATAGTCGCAGTTGTCGATGATGGCCGTGCCGACCACCGAGCCCGGACCCGGCACGATCGCGTACAGCTCTCGCGGCAGCCCCGCCTGATACAACAGCTCGGCGCACGCCAGCGCGCAGTACGGCGTCTGGCTATCCGGCTTGAGCACCACCGCGTTACCCGCAATGAGCGCCGGCACCGAGTCGGACGCCGTGAGCGTCATCGGGTAGTTCCACGGCGAAATCACCCCGACCACGCCCTTGGGCTGATAGCCGACCGTGGTCTTGCCGACCCCCGGCAGCAGCGCCTGCACCGTGCGCGGTTTGAGCAGGTCGGCGGAGACGCGCACGTAGTAGTTCGCGTTCGCCATCAGGTCGACGATTTCCTCCTGCGCCGCCCACCGCGCCTTGCCCGCCTCGGCCTGCAGAAGGTCCATGAGGAACTCGCGATTCTCGATCACCAGGTCGCGGTAGCGGCGGATGACGTCGACACGCTCGCCGACCGGACGATTCGCCCAGTCGATCTGGGCGGCGCGAGCCTCGGCGAATGCGGCGTCGACGTCGGCCGCCGTGCCGATCGGAATCGTGGTCAGCGGCTTGCCGGTAAAGACCTCATCGATCGTCTTGGCCTCGCGTGCGGCAACGTCTTTGATGGCGGCCAGCCGGCGTAAGCGGTCGAAGACCTCGGCTGATGGTGCAGGCATGGCATTACCCCTCGAAAAAGACAGACGTCCAGAACGCCAGCCTATCGGTCTGAGCACCGCCGCCGATGAGCGTGCGTGGTAGGAGTGCAAGTGTGATGAATGCGCGGGAGTTGGCTAGCGAGCTCGGCCACCCGGACGCCCAGAAGCTGCTCTCCGGTTCCATGGCCCGGCTCGCCTACAACGGACACGATGGCTTCCCGCGGGTCATCCCGGTCGGGTTCTACTGGACCGGCGAACGCATCGTCGTCTCGACGGCACCGACCTCCCCGAAAGCGCGCGCGCTTTCGTCCCGCCCGCAAGTCGCGGTCACGATCGACACCGGCTCGACGCCGGAAGAGGCGAAGGCCCTCCTGATTCGCGGCGTCGCCACAATGGAAACCGTCGACGGCATCACCGATGAGTACCTCGCGTCAGCGAGGAAGTCGATGGACGGGTCCCAGCTTGCGGAGTTCGAACGCAATGTGCGGTCGACGTATAAGCAGATGGTGCGGGTCTCGATCGAGCCCCGGTGGGCGCGGTTCTATGACTTTGGTGCCGGCCGGTTACCCGCTTTCCTCGCGAACCTGGTCAACGACGGTTAGCCACACCCGGGCCAAAAACGCTGTGACGCGCAAACCCGGTGCCCGTTTGCGACGAACCCCCACGTATTCAGCTGGATAAGGCAAAATTGCGTTGGTGACAACTCCGCAAGGGCCGTCGCGCGGCGATCCGCCGGAATGGAATCGCCCCTCACAGCCGCCTGGCCCCGGCAGGAGACCGGCACGCTCAGGGCCCCAGCCCCCACCGCCGTCGGGATCTCCGACCCGGCAGCCCCCTCCGGGCGGTCGGCCATACCCACCACCGCCACCGAACCGGCCGCCGCCGCCCGGTCGCCCACCGAGCCCGCAACCGTCCCAGCCGTATCCGCCGGGCCGGCCGCCGGCCCCTTGGCAGGGGCAGTCTGGGCCGCCACCTAGGCAGCCGGATCAGGCCACCACTCGGCTGTCCGCTGAGCCGCCGTCGAAAGAGGCGCCGGCGCAAGCCCGCCCCCGCTTGTTGGGCGGCCGGCGGAAGATGGCTCTGATCCTGGCCATCGTGCTGGTGGTCATCCTGGCCGCCGCGGTCGGTGCTGATCTGTTCTTCCGCCACCTGGCCGGCAGCAAGGTGGCAAGCGCAGTCGCGTGCGAGGTGCAGGACAGCGCCACGGTGTCGTTCGCCTCCATGCCGCCGATGCTCTGGCAGTACTTCGACGGCAACTACCCCGACATCTCCGTGCAGACTGCAGGCAATCAGGTGCGCAGCGCCAAGGGCATGAAAGTCAGCATCGATATCAAGGACCTCCGGCTGAGCGACACCAACAATTCCAAGGGCACCATCGGCGCGCTGAACGGCACCATCACTTGGTCAGCCGAAGGCATCAAGCAATCGATCCAGAACGCGATCCCGGTGCTGGGGAGTTTTGTGACCAGCAAAGTCACCACCGACCCCGGCAACGGAACCGTCGAATTGAAGGGTCTCCTCGACAGCGCCACCGTCAAGCCCCAGATTGCCAACAACGGGTTGGCCCTCCAGGTGGTCAACTTGACCGCTCTGGGCTCCAAGATGTCGACGGATAAGGTGCAGAAGAACCTGGACAGTCTCACGTCCAAAGCGACGCAGAACTATCCGCTGGGCATTCACGCCGACAGCGTCAAGGTCACCGATACCGGCGTGGAGGCTACGTTCTCCACCGCTAACGCGACGATCCCGGCGTCATCGCCGTCGTCTCAGACGGGTCAGGACTGCTTCAGCGGAGTCTGATGTGGCTGAGGCCGTCGTGCACGGGCGCCCGCGGGGGTGATCCATAGAACACGAACCGGATGCCGTTAGGGCAAGCTTGGTGACCATGACGGACGGGGGAAGCGACAGCCTGCTCATCGTGCACTGGCACGACACCGGCCGGTGGCTCGGCGTCTATGGGCGCCAGGGCATTTCGAGCCCGTCTCTGGACCGGCTGGCCGCCGAGGGCATCTTGTTCACTCGCGCGCACGCGGCCGCCCCGCAGTGCTCACCGTCGCGCGGGGCGATCTTCACCGGTCGCTATCCGCACAGCAACGGTTTGATTGGGTTGGCCCATCACGGGTTTGAATACCGCGACGGGGTTCGGACGCTGCCGCAGATTTTGTCCGACGCGGGTTGGTACTCGGCGCTGTTCGGCATGCAGCACGAGACGTCCTTCCCGTCGCGGCTTGGCTTCGACGAGTTCGACGTGTCCGACTCGCACTGCGACTATGTCGTCGCTCGGGCGCAGGAATGGCTGATCGAGAGCGCGCCGCTCCGAGAGGGCCGGCCGTTCCTGCTGACCGCGGGCTTTTTCGAAACGCACCGGCCGTGGCCGCCGGAGCGATATCAGCCGGCGCCGCTCGAGGAGGTGGAGGTCCCCGACTACCTGCCGGACGTCGCCGAGGTCCGCGGCGACTTCGCCGATTTCTACGGGGCGATCGCGGCGGCGGATGCCGCGGTCGGCCGGCTGCTGGGCACGCTGGCCGACACCGGCCTGGACGCCAACACGTGGGTGGTGTTCTTCAGCGACCACGGCGCACCGTTTCCCCGCGCGAAGTCGATGTTGTATGACGCCGGCACCGGCATCTCGTTGATCATTCGCCCGCCGCGAAGGCTTGGCATCGCGCCGCGGGTCTACGACGAATTGTTCAGCGGGGTCGATCTGTTGCCGACACTGCTCGACGTCTTTGGCATAGAAATACCGGCCGACGTCGAGGGCATCTCCCACTCCGATCGTCTTTTCCGTCCGACCCCAGACGCCGCGCCGGTTCGTCGGGAGGTCTTCACCGAAAAGACCTACCACGATTCGTTCGATCCGATGCGCGCCATTCGCACCAAGGAATTCAGCTATATCGAGAACTACGCACCGCGGCACCTCATCGATCTACCGCTGGACATTCAAGACAGTCCCTCCGGGAAAGCGGTCGCCCAAATCGCCGCCGGGCCGCGGGCGCCGCGTGAGCTCTACTACCTGCTCGAGGACCCGTCCGAGTTGAACAATCTGCTCGCCCGGGATCACGACGACCGATCGGAGCCGATCGCGCACGAGCTCGCGCTTCGCCTTCACCAATGGCGGGAATGGACCGGGGACGTGTGCCCGTCGGAGTTCATCGGGCCACGAATCCTGTTCGAGCGCACCGAAGTCTATGTAGAGGCCTCCGTCCGCATCCTCGGCGTCAGGCCCACTGAGTCTTCGCCGATCGGGACTGAACGCGGTTTACGGGAAGTGACCGGGTCAAAGCAACAGCAGCGATGAGATCCGAAACCAGCAAACTGGTAAAGCGTTGCGCTGCACTCCAAATCGCACAGCGGCTGCCCCTGTGGACCAAGGCATTTGCCGGCGCGGCCATCGCGAACACCCTTTGCCTTCGACGCCCTCGGCGATACCATGCGAGGATGCGTGTCACCTATGTCGCCGCGGCGGTCGGCATGGCCATCGCCGTCCCGTTTATGACCCCGGCCCTGCTGACGGGGGTGCCGGAAGCCCACGCCGACTTCAGCGGTTACAGCCGGTGCGTGGGAAACGTTCAGCAGGTCCCTCTCTCGGAACCCGACTCGCAAAGCATGCAGCTTGCCCGACAGGTTGAGATGGATCTGAAAACCGGTATTTCCCCGGCTGCTGAAGCGCGGAAACTAGGGCAGATGGGCTTCGACCCGCACTTGGCCGGCGTGATTGTGCGGTGTGTGCAGCAGGAGCAGCCGTAGGAAGCGTGCTTTACATGTGATGCCGTCGACGGAGTCCGCGTGCTCGATTCCGTACGACCACAAGCAATCTCGCGAGCTCGAAAAGCATAGGTCCAATCATCCCTCTTGTGCGCGGAGGCCGTCCGGCACACACGCCGCTGCCGCTACAACATCTGCATAACGACGGAGGAACAATGTCGGTCCGAGCCGCGTCGAATACGCGCGGGTCAAGTCCAACTGCATGACTACACGCCGACGCCTAGAGGCCCCGCCCCCGCGGAGACCGCCGCACTGGCCCCGGCGGCGAATCCTCGACAAAATAGCTCTTCCGCTCAGCCGTGGAGCATGTATACGTTGCTGCAATGGGTCTGCATAACGGCTGATTTGGAGGGGAGGCAGTAATGAGCTTTACGGTGTGGCCGCCTGAGGTCAATTCGCTGCTGCTGCTAAATGGACCCGGTTCGGGGCCGATGTTGGAGGCGGCGGCGGCCTGGGACGGAATCAGCAGTGAGCTGAATTCAGCGATGAACGCATTCGGCTCGGTCACGTCAGACCTGGCGGGTCAAGCGTGGCAAGGCCCTTCGTCGGCGTCCATGACGAATGCGGCCGCCCGGTATGTCGACTGGCTTGAAGGGGCGGCCGCTCAAGCCGAACAGTCAGCAGCCCAGGCCCGGGAGGCCGCCACCGCGTTCGAGGCCGCACTGGCGACAATCGTCGACCCCGGACTGGTAACCGCCAATCGCGGCCAGCTCAGGGCGCTGGTCAGCGGGAACATCTTCGGTCAATTCGCCCCGGCGATCGCGGCCGTCGAGGCCGAATACGAGGAAATGTGGGCCCACGACGTCTCCGTGATGGGCGGGTATCACACCAGCGCATCGGCAACGGTCGCGCAGCTGGGGCAGTGGGAGCTGGCGCTGGAAAATCTGCCGGGTGAATTCGCCGGGAGTCTGGCCGTCGCCGAGCAGGAGGTCCAGCAGCTCCCCACGACGGTGGCCAACGGATTCACCCGGGTGGCCAACACCGTCGTCGGCACTATCTTCGGGGCGCCGGCCGCTCCACCGTTCGCGGCTACGCAGACGGGGACCTATACCGGTGGACCGTCGCTGGTGACCAGGTTCGAAGAGGCCGCGCTGTGGCCGGTGAAACCCTTCCTGGCGTTCTCCGGATTGGAAACCGTAATCGAAAACCCGAGTTCGCCATTCCTGTCGCTGTTCACCGGCAACAATCCGCTACTCAGCCCGTTCCTCAGCAATTCCCCGCCACCGCTGCTCACGTTGCTGCTCGGGGAATCGGTCCAGTACACCACGTACAACGGAATGCAAGTCGTGCAGATCACGCCGGCTCATCCGTCCGGCAACTACGTGGTGGCCATGCACGGTGGCGCCTTCATCTTCGCGCCTTCGATCTTCCACTGGCTCGATTACACGGTGACGGCCTACCAGACCGGCGCGACCTTCGAGGTGCCGATCTATCCGCTGCTGCAGCAAGGCGGCACCGCCGGCACGGTGGTGCCCAACATGGCCGGGTACGTCTCCCAGCTAATCAGCTCGCACCCGACCTCCCACGTCAGCGTGATCGGTGACTCCGCGGGCGGCAACCTCGCGCTGGCGTCCGCCGAATACGCGGTGGCCCATGGTGAGAACGTGCCGTCGTCAATGGTTCTGCTGTCCCCGTGGCTGAACCTGGCGATGGACAACCCGAATATTGGGCTCGTCCAGGATCCCCTGCTCCCTCTCGGGCCTGCGCAAGTACTCGGCAGGGAGTGGGCGGGCGGTCTCCCTGTGAGCGATCCCATGGTGAGTCCGCTGAAGGGGCCGCTGACCGGGCTACCGCCGACGTATGTCTATTCGGGCAACCTGGACATACTCTCACCCGATGTGCTTGTGCTGCAGCAAGAAGCCGCCGCGGCTGGAGCCCCGTTCAGCTTCGTATTGGGCAACGGCGAAATTCACGACTGGATCATCCTCACTGTGGACGGCCCCCAATACTGGCCGCAGATCGACCAAGAACTCGGTATCTGACTGGCGAGTGAAGCGAGGCCGGTTCGGTTGCCGGCGCAGTGAATTGGGTCACCATCACCCGATTGGTGGGCAGCTTTTGCTGGCTCCGGGCGTTACACAACGCAGTCCCATTTCGGACGGGGACCCAATCGGAGCGAGGCAGATATGCGGCACACCACGATCAGCGGACACCATCGCGCACACGACGCGGAGGCTGCAATCTTCTGGATATTCGCCGCCATCATCGTCGTGATCGCCTTTTCCGAGGTCCTCACCCTGTTGGCTGTCGGATTCGCGATCGTCACCGCGGCCTGGTGGATCTCCCGCCACGTCGAGCGCCGCGGTGAGCGAAACGATCTGCAGATGGCTTCGGTCAGCCACCTTCTGCCGGCGCCGTCGGGTAGGCACGACCTGAACGAGACGTCGCACGCGTCATGGTGCGGCCCTAGCGCCGCATAATCGGTCGGAATTCAGCGGGACGCTATCCGTATCGAGGGCAGGGTCGCGCAAAAAGCTGACTATTCAGCTTTCCATAATGTGCTTTTTCCGGGCTTTCTCTACTCTTCCTATTTATGCCGCCGTGGCCCCACACGGACGGCATTGACGCGAAGAAGAAAGGAAGCTTCAAATGGCCTCATTTCGCTGGCTGGCAAGGCTGAGCATCCCGATTATCGCCGGCGCTGCCGTGGTGGGTAGCACCGCGGTCGCGACCGCCGATCCCGCAGACGACGCGTACCTCGCCCAACTGCGCACGCTCGGATTCAGTTGGCCTCCGGACCACGACGCCGCCCTCACCGGAATGGGGCGGCTGATCTGCGACGATCTCGCCTGGGGCTGGACTTATGACCAGATTGCGCAGCAGATTCACGCCACCTTGGACCCGAGAAACGTCACGTTCGGAGAGGTCGGATCCATGGTGAGCCTGGCGCATGCGACCTATTGCCCCAATTTCCGGTGCTGGACCACGCACTGCTGAGCGGCAACGCCTAAGCGGTCCACCGCATAAGTTCAGTCGATTCCGCCCTCAAACGGGGTTGGGACGGCTGCCGGCTGGGTAGCAATACCTCACCGCCCCGGCCCCACACGACTCACCGTTGTAGCCGTCCGGCGGCGCGCCGCCCCGACGACCCCAAACGGAAGAAGTCGGCAAACTAACGATTAGGTTTGTATCTATGGACAACGACCCGGGGGGATCGGCGTTCACCTGGCAGGGCGACAGCGAGCCGGTGGGGCGGATGCACGAACAGCTCGACGAGTTGGTCGCCGCCCGGGACCAGATGGAACGACTGGTGCGGGTCATCGTCGAGATCAGTTCCGATCTGGACCTGGACGTGACGTTGCACCGGATCGTCAACGCCGCGATCGAGCTGACCGGTGCCCGCTACGGAGCGCTGGGCATGCGTGCACCCGACGGCACCCTGGGCTCCTTCGTCCACGTAGGCATCGACGACGACGTAGCTCGGGTGCTCGGCGCTCTGCCGGTGGGTGCGGGTCTGCGTCTCGATAATCTCAGCGCTCATGCGCAGGGGCTGCACGCACACGACCCGCCGATGCGGGCGTTCCTCGGCCTACCCATCACCGTGCGCGCGGCTGACTTCGGCAACCTTTACCTGGCCGACGACCGGCCCGACCGAGTGTTTTCCGATGCCGAGGAGGCCGCCGTGCGGGCGCTGGCCACGGCGGCGGCCGCGGCGATCGACAACGCGCGGCTCTTCGAGCGAGAACGCGAATCGGCCAAGTGGACGAAGGCCAGCCGCGAGATCACGACGGCGCTGCTGTCCGGCGACCCGCAGACAGGACCGTTGCAGCTCATCGTGAACCGGGCGCTGGAGCTGGCCGATGCCGAGCAAGCGATCTTGCTGGTTCCGAAGGAGCCCGACCTGCCCGCCGACGAGGTCGACACCCTCGTCGTGTCCGCTACGGCGGGCCGGTACACCTCGCAGGTGATCGGTCAGCAGGTTCCGATGGACGGCTCCACGACGGGCGGTGTCGCACGCCGGGGTCTGCCGCTGATCACCGATTCCTTCCAGTATCCGATCGAGGGGTTCACCGATGTCGGTGAACGGTCGGCGATCGTCATGCCGCTGATCGCGGACGACGCGGTCCTCGGCGTGATCGCCGTCGCACGCGACCCGCAGCAGCCTCCGTTCGGCGACGACTACCTCGAGCTGGTCAGCGACTTTGCCCGGCATGCCGCGATTGCCTTGGCGCTGGCGGCCGGCCGCGAGCATGCGCTCAATCAGGAACTCGCCCGAGCCGACAGCGTCGATGAGGGGCTGCACGCGGCGGCCGAGGAACTGCGCCGGCTGTGGCGTGCACGCCGCGTGCTGGCCATCACCTTCCCGGGCCACGGTTCCTCCCCGGAAACCGCCAGCGGCGCACCGCAAGTCGTCTCGGTCGGCGAGTCCGCGCAGTGGGCCGACCTGCCGGCGGATACCCGACGGATGCTCCGCGGACTGCGCGACGGCGATCTGCTCACTCCCAGCACCAGCAAGCCGGGGACGGCGGGCATCGCCTTGCAGCATCCCGAAGGCGTGCTGGTGGTCTGGATCGACCTGTCCGAGCAACGGCCGTTCACCCTCGAAGACCAGACGTTGCTGACCGTGCTGGCCGGTCGCCTGGGTCAGGGCCTGCACCGGGTGCACCAGGTGGACCAGCAGCGCGAAACCGCGCTGGCGCTGCAACACGCAATCCTCGGCCCCGCCCATCTGCCACACGGGTTCGCGGTGCGCTATCAGGCCGCCAGCCGTCCCCTTCAGGTGGGCGGCGACTGGTACGACATCGTCGATCTCGAGGACGGGCGCATCGCATTGATCGTCGGCGACTGCGTCGGCCACGGCCTGGCCGCCGCCACGGTGATGGGTCAAGTGCGCAGCGCGTGCCGCGCGTTGCTGTTCGAAAACCCCAGCCCCGGTGCAGCACTCGCGGGAATGGACCGCTTCGCCGCGCGGCTGCCCGGCGCCCAATGCACCACCGCCGTCTGCGCGGTGCTCAACTCGGACACCGGCGAACTGGTGTACTCGAGCGCCGGGCACCCGCCGCCCATCCTGGTCCACGCCGACGGGACCACCCACAAGCTCGACGACGGCCACACCATCGCGTTGGGAGTGCGGCCCGACTGGCCCCGTCCGGAAGCGCGCGTGACCTTGCCCGCGCGCGCGACGCTGCTGCTCTACACCGACGGTCTGGTCGAACGTCGCCGCAGTCCGCTCGACGACGGCATCTCCCGCGTCGCCGCGCTGGTTCAGGACGGCCGGACCGCCATGTTGGACGACTTGGCGACCCAAATCATGTCCGGTCTCGCGCCAAGCGACGGCTATCAGGACGACGTCGTCCTTTTGCTTTACCGTCATCCCGCGCCACTGGAGCTGAAGTTCCCCGCCGACGTCAGCCACCTCGCCCCGACCCGAAAGGCCTTGCGCACCTGGTTGACCCGTGCGCGTCTGGACCCGGATCAGACCATGAACGTGCTCATCGCCGCCGGTGAAGCCGTCGCCAACGCCATCGAGCACGGTCACCGCCACAGTCCGCAGGGCACCATCAGCCTGGACGCGACCGTGCTGGTCGACCAGGTACACCTGACCATCACCGACACCGGCTCGTGGAAGCCCCCGCAACCGGCCAGCGAATCCCATCGGGGCCGCGGTATCGCCCTCATGAAAGGGCTCATGCACGACGTCTCCATCGACCCCGACCCCGCGGGAACCACGGTTCACCTATCGGCGAGGATCACCTGATGGCCACGTCGCTGACCCTCGACACCACACGCAACAACGGCAGAGTCGTGCTGGTCGCGACGGGGGAAATCGATCTCAGCAACATCGACGCGTTCAACCAGGCCCTCACCACCGCCAGCACCGAGGCGGCCGGTGGCGGCAAGACGCTCACCGTCGACCTGAGCGCGGTGGAGTATCTGGACAGCGCCGCCATCAGCGCCTTGTTCGCCCGCGCCGAAGACATCCGCCTGATCGCCCACCCCTTGCTGATGCCCATCCTCACCGTCAGCGGCGTCACCGAACTGGTCACCGTCGAGCCTACGTCGGAGTCAGCAGAGCACTGACGCACCCGCGATCCCGTTACGGAATACTCGGTTCGGGTAGCCGAGATCCGGAGGAAGGTCGAGGGTCATGATCCGCGGAAAGTCTGTCCTGGTAACGGGTTCCACGTCCGGGATAGGCCTGGGCGTCGCGCGCGCCTTCGCCGCCGAGGGCGCGAACGTCACGCTCAACGGCTTTGGTGACCCGGAGGAAATCGAGCAACAGCGGCGCGGCATCGAGGAGGAGTTCGGGGTCACCGCCGCCTTCTCGGGTGCCGACGTGACCAAGCCGGACCAGATCGCCGACATGATCGAGGGCGCCGAAAGGGCCTTCGGCGCGGTCGATGTCCTCGTCAACAATGCCGGCATCCAGTTCGTGGCGAATGTGGAGGACTTCCCGGTTGACCGGTGGGACGCCGTCATCGCCACGAATTTGTCGGCCGTCTTCCACACATGTCGCTGCGCGGTGCCGGGGATGAAACGCCGGGGCTGGGGCCGGATCATCAACATCGCCTCGGCGCACGGCCTGGTGGCAAGCGCCAAGAAGGCGGCATATGTCGCGGCCAAACACGGCGTCGTCGGGCTGACCAAGGTGGTCGCGATCGAAACCGCCGACGAAGGCATCACGTGCAACGCGATCTGCCCCGGTTGGGTGATGACGCCGCTGGTGGCCCAACAGGTCGAGGTGCGCGCCAACGCGTCGGGAAAGTCCTTCGAAGAGGCCAAGCAAGAGTTCGTCGCCGAAAAGCAACCGATGGCGCGCTATACCCGCCCGGAGGACATCGGCGCGCTCGCCGTCTTCCTGGCCGGCGACGCGGCCGCCACCATCACCGGCTCCTGTTACTCGATCGACGGCGGCTGGACCGCCCAATAACCGTTGGTCTACGGCGCTTTCCGGAGATCGCCGAGCGAGTTCCTGATCCCGCCGTCCATGCGGATCTGTACGGCGGCCACCGCGAGCATCACCGCCGCGGTCACCAAGTGCACCACCGCGTCGGTGGTGTTGTTGGGAAAGGTGAAGACGAGCGCGACCTGATGGGAGAAGAAGGCCCAAATCCCCGGCAGCGCGCCGGCGAACGCGGCGAGGAGTAGATAGAGCACGGCCCACGACTTTCGTATCGCGAACACCAGGCCCGGGGCGAACAAGGCCAGACCCGCGACGGCATGCCAGCCGTTGTAGTCCATTCCGAGAAGCTGGACGGTGGGCGCGTTGGGACCCGTAGCGAAGCTGGGTTCGAGGATGAGCCCGATTACCGCCTGAATGACATGAAAAGCGCAAATGATCAGCAGGCCGATCTGGGCGAAACTCCACCGCATATTGCACCTCCTTGGGACGAGCGGGGACTAGCGTAATACTACGCTCAGTAGTAGATATGCGAGCCGATTTTCGAGCTGATCGCGGGTTGGCTGCTCCGCTGTGATTCTTGCCAAATTGGTCAACGCACCACGCCACCAAAAGTCCAGCTCACGACATGGCGCTCGGGCCGACCGCGGCGCCTGGACGCCTCGCCGGCAGGCGCCCTCGAACGGATTGACTACCGTCAAATTCAGCCAAACCCGAAGACGGTGTCACGTGCGCGGGAGGCGCCGGCTTAGTTTGATGGGCTTACCGCTGAAAAGTTATGTTTTCGTTAGGCATTTTCACCAAGTCCTATTAGGCTCGTGTTTCTTGGGTCGTCGGGCGACCGTCTTTATTGGGTCGGCGGGAGGCGGTTATGTCGTACCTGGTCACGGCTCCTAGTGAGATAGGGGCGGCAGCCCAGAGTTTGTCAGGGGTCCGCTCGTTGTTGGCCGGGTCCGCCGCGTCGGCCGCGGCGCCCACGACCGCGGTGGCCGCCGCCGCGCAGGACGAGATATCTGCCTTGGTCGCAACGATGTTCAACGATTTCGGCTTGGACTTTCAGACCCTCAGCGCCCAAGCGGACGCGTTTCACGAGCGGTTCGTCGGCTTGATGAGCGCGGGGGCCGGCGCCTATCTGGACACCGAGGCGGCCGCCGGGCAGGCTCTCGCCGGCGCCGTGAACGCGCCCGTCCAGGGATTGCTTGGGCAGTCCGTGAGCAGTGCGAGCGCCGGCGCGCAAGCCGCGGCGGCTGACCTGAACCTGACCTCGGTTCTGGGCGGTAGCGCGAGCCTGACCGTCGAAGGCGGCGCGGTGAGCTTGCCGCCGATCCTGGGTGGCGGCGTGCTGACCGTGCCGTCCCTGATCACCGGTGGCGTGCTGAACTTCCCGCCGATGCTCGGGGGTGCGGCGTTGACCGTGCCGCCGATCTCCAGCGTCGGGCCCGCGGTCGTCGGCGCCCTGAGCCCGATCATCAACGGCGGCGTGGTGGCACTGCCCCCGATCCTGGGCGGCGGGGAGCTGACCGTGCCCTCGATCCTCACCGGTGGTGTGCTGGACGTGCCCGAGACCCTCGGCGGTGGCGTCCTGGGCCTGCCCTCGATCGTCACCGGTGGCCTGCTGAGCCTGCCCTCGAGTGTGGGCGGTGGGGTGTTCACCGTGCCGCCGATCACCAGCGTCGTGACCTCGATCCTCACCGGCGGCTCGGTGGACGTGCCGTCATACCTGGGCGGCGGCCAGCTGAGCGTTCCGTCGGTCCTCACCGGTGGCGTGCTGAACCTGCCTCCGATCGCCGGCGGTGAGGGAGTCACGATCCCGTCGATCCTCACCGGCGGCGTGCTGAGCCTGCCCTCCGTCGTCGGCGGTGGGGACGTCGGGGTTCCCTCGGTGATCACCGGCGGTCTGCTGACACTGCCGTCGACCCTCGGCGGCGGGCAAGTCACGGTGCCCCCGGTCACCGGTAGCTTGCTGGGCCTCCTCGGCCTGTGACGCTGACCCGGTCGCGAATTCGCAATCACGCGGGCGGCGTGGGCGTCATCGAGGCGATGTAATAGGTCTCGTGCCCGGACGGGTACCCGCCGCCGTCGGTGGCGATATGAACGTGGTCGTAGTGGTTGAGGGTCTCGTTGCCGTAGTTCGCCGTCCAACTGGGCGCGCCCACGCCGGGGTAAATCTTCTGCCGCCAGATCACGTGGTTGATGCCCCAACGCTTCGCATTGGCCAGGGCATAGCCGGCGATCTGGTTGCCGAGCGCGATGCCTTCAGGGGAGTCGTGGTTCGGGATCATCACGTCGATCGCCAACCCGTTGGGATGCCACGGCAACGGATCCTCTCGGTACCCATAGATGGTCTTGATCTCCGGGAACAGCACGCTGATCGCACGGGCCGCCCAGATGGTCTTGACCTGCAACCGCTGCTCCGGCGCGACGCCCGCGGGGAGGGGGATCTGGAACTGCTGCGCCGGGGCGGTCGCGGGAGCGTTGGCCGCCAACGAGTCCACCTCGGCGGGACTCGCGACGTGCGGCCCGTCGGCCTGCGGCGCGGGGGCCGCGGCAGGTCCTGGGTTCGCGGGGGGTGCCGCCGATGATTCGACGGGAGCGCCAACGCAGCATTGAGGCTCGGTGGTCTGGGCATAGACCATGCCGGCGGAGACGACGAGGGAAGCCGCGATTGCCCGCCAGCGGCCCCGCCCGTTGGCTAACGCGACACTGCCCACGAGCAGCAGCTTAGCGTCCCTTGTGACGTCTGTGGCAACGTTTTTCAATACCGGTTAGGGCACCATCCAGGACAGCACCGACGCCTGCAGCCCCGATAGGACGCAAATGAACGCCAGGAACAGCAGGCTCCAAAGGAGCACCCGGCGGAAGATGTCGCCCTCTTTGCCGTGCACCCCCACTGCCGCCGCCCCGATCGCGAGGTTCTGCGGAGAGATCATCTTGCCGAGCACGCCCCCCGAGCTGTTGCCGGCGGCCATCAGCACCGGTGACAGCCCGGCCTTGGCCGCCGCGGTCACCTGCAGCGCCCCGAACAGCGAGTTCGACGACGTATCGGATCCCGTCACCGCCACGCCGAGCCAGCCGAGGATGGGGGAGAGCAACGCGAAGGCGCCTCCGGCTCCGGCCATCCACGTGCCCAGGGTGATGGTCTGTCCGGACGCATTCATCACGAATGCCAGTGCCAGCACCGCCATCACGGTGACGATGGCCCATCGCAGCTGATGCAGCGTCGCGCCGTAGGCCCGAAGCGCCCTGGCCGCCGACAGCCGCAGCGCCACCATGGTGAGGACGCCGGCCACCAGCATCTGGGTGCCCGGGGTAGTCAGCAGGTTCAGGGTGAAGTTCGGCAGCGACGACGGGGCGCCCTTGGCGGTGTAGAGGTGCAGTCCCGGCCAGTGCACGACGAAGGTCGCCTTGTCGAGAAGCTTTTTGACCGCCGAGATCTGGCAAATCACGAAGACGGCAATGATGATCGCGTAGGGCGCGTAGGCGCGTAGCACCTGGGCGCGGGAGTCGGGATGTGCGACGTGCTCGGCGAATTCGGGGGTCGGCGCGTCGGCGGAGCCACCGGCGACGACCGCGGCGCCAACGCGTTCGGTGCGCTGGGGTCTGATGCGCACCCACAGCACTACGGCGCCCGCGGACAGCAGCGACGCGATCACGTCGGCCAGCGGCACCGACACGAAGTTCGACGTCGCGTACTGGCCGAGACCGAACACCACGCCGCCGATGAGAGCAGTGAACCAGGTTTCGCGGACACCGCGTCGGCCGTCGACGATCGCGACCAGCGCCAGGGGAACGAAGACGGCCATGATCGGGGTTTGGCGACCGACCATGGCGCCGAGCGTGTCGGTCGACAGCCCGGACGTCTTGGCCAGGGTGATGATGGGCGTGGCCATCGCGCCGAACGCGACCGGCGCGGTGTTGGCGACGAGCGCCAGGACGGCCGCCTTGAGCGGCTTGAAGCCCAGCGCGAGCAGCATCACTGAGGTGACCGCCACCGGTGTGCCGAACCCGGCCAGCGCCTCGAGCAACGCGCCGAACGAAAACGCGATGAGGATCGCCTGGATCCGGTGATCGTCACTGACAGTCGCGAAACTGCGCCGCAGCACGTCGAAATGGCCTGTCTCCACCGTCATCTGGTAAACCCAGATCGCGTTGATCACGATCCACAGGATCGGGAAGAATCCGAAGACGGCCCCTTCGGCGCCCGCCAGCGCCGCCTGCCCGATCGGCATTCCATAGGCGGCGACGGCGATCGCGACCGCGACCGCCAAAGACACCACTGACGCCGCCCACGCCCGCACCCGCAACACGCCGAGCAGCACGAACAACGCGGCCAGCGGCAAGGCGGCGACCAATGAGCTCCAGGCCAGCGAGTGGGCAAGGGGATCGAGGATCTGGCGATACATGTTGCGCACCTTCCGGACGGGTGGGAGTGGATGTCGATCGCTACACGCGCTGGGCGAACCTCCCTGAGCCGCAACGGGAGTCGATTGGTGGTGGACTAACCGTGCTCTACGCAGCACTCTATATCTGCCGGCGCTTGTCGCAAGGTACTGTTCATCGCACGGAAAGCTTTGGCCAAAGCCGTTAGCCGTCCGGCCCGTCTGCGTTCACTTCGAATTAATCTGGCTGGCTTGCTCTTTGCGACGCCACACGAATATTCCGACCGCGAGGACCAGAACGAAGGGTATGTCGGTGAGGAACTTGCTCCAGTAGTGATCGATCTCGGTTCCCGCCTGGATGGCCATCAACACCCCGTGGGCGAGGTTGGCCCACATGGTGAAGTTCAGAAATGACGCATAGCCGTGCGGGTCGCCGGCGGCGCGCAGCAGAAAGATTCCCCACACGATGTAGATCACCAGCAGCATCGGGGGTACGTGCAAATGTTCGCTGCCGCAGCGCACGTCGTTCCAGATCGTCCAGTTCAACGCACCGCCATGCTCGGCCAGCAGCGGCGACTGCGCAACAAAACCCGCGAACAGCGGCACGAAGATCGCCAGCGTCAGTACGCCATAGACGCGCAGAAACACCCGGAACGCCGTCGGCCCTCTTGACGCAGCTGGTGTGTCGATTTCGGTTGCGCTCATCGATGTGCTCCCTTCACTGGCCGGCCGCTGGCAGATCGAAACGGCGCAGGGCGCCGATGTCCATGAACGCCACAATGTGTGAGATCCCTTGTGGCCCAACGGTGAGCACGTGCAGCGAGTGCAGCCGACGCTTCCCGTCATCGGGACCGGTGTACAGCGCCACCGCCGGCTGTGCATTGGCCCAAGTCCGAATGACCGACGCCCTGCCCAACTGGCGCATGCGCGCGCCGAGGAACCCGCCAACGTCGGTAGCGCCCCGAAACCAGGTGAGAAACGGCGGCATTTCGTACCTTGCGTCCTCGGTCAACAGCGCCATCAGGCCGGCCACGTCGGCGTTTTCGAATGCCGCCACATAGCGGTCGAGCAGCTCGCGTTGTCGGGTCTCCGACGGTTCGGCAACGCTGTCGTGGTCGGCCGGCAGCCGCGACCGAGCCCGCTGCAGCGCGCTGTTGACCGCCGCAACGCTCAAATCCAATACCGCGGCGACTTCGGCTGAGCTCAGGCTCAGCACGTCACGCAAGATCAGCACCGCGCGCTGGCGGGGCGTAAGCACCTGCAGCGCCGCGACAAACGCCAACCGCGCCGTGTGCCGCCCGGTGACCACCGTCGCGGGGTCCGCCAGGGTGCCGGTCAACACCGAATCGGGTGCCGGCTGTAACCACGCCACCTCCGCGGAGCCGGCCTGCACGGTGGCAAAGGCATCCATCGCCGGCCCGCTGAGGTCCGACGGGAGCGGGCGACGGTTATGTCGCTCGATCCCTTTGACGAAGGCGCGGGTGGCAATGCGATACAGCCAGGTGCGCAGCGACGAGCGTCCCTCGAAACGGTCGTAGGCGCGCCACGCTTCGAGATACACGTCCTGCACGATTTCCTCGGCGTCGTCAAGCGAGCCGAGCATCCGGTATCCGTAGGCGATCAGCTCGCGCCGGTACGGCTCGGCGAGCCGCCCGAAGTCCTCGTTGGTGTCAGTGGTGGTGGGCATGGCCGTCGGTTCTCCCGTACGCGTCGTGCCAAGGCCACTCGTTGATGTAGCGCTGGCGGCCCAGTGGGGTGAGGTCCAGAAAGCGGTAGGTGCTCAGCATCACGTCGGCGCCAACCCCGTAGGCCGAGTAGGTGTGGAAAATCTTGCCGTCGTTCTGGATGAAGACGCTGATGCCCTGCCCGTCGGCGCCGTCGGCGGCCACGTATCCCAGCCCCTCGCGCAGCAGGGTGGCCTTGTCTTTGTAGTTGTATTCGATCGGTGCGGCGGACTCGTCGCTGGTGACGTGAAAGTCGTAGTTGAAGTCGCTGCCGTGCGAGGAGTAGAAGGGCAGCCGCCAGCCCATGCGCGCTTTGAATTGATCAAGCCGCGGGTAGGGCGCGCGCGAGACGAGCGCCAGGGTGGTGTCCGCGCCTTCGTTGAGGTGGACCGGCTCGGGCATGTTGTCGACGGCGAAGGAGCAGCTGGGACAACCTTCGTCGATGTCGTGCAGCCACATGAAGTGGTAGACGATCAGCTGGCTGCGGCCGTCGAACAGGTCGATCAGCCGCGCGTCGCCGTCGGGACCTTCGAAGAGGTAGTCCTTGTCGACCGGTACCGCCGGTAGCCCGCGGCGCTGCTCGGCCAGGGCGGCCAGTTGCCGGCTCGCGGCCTTCTCCTTGGCCAACAGGTCTAGCCGCGCCGCAAGCCACTCGTGGCGGGGCGCGATGCGTGAGATCTTCATCAGTGTTGCCGTCCTTTCATCACATACTGAGGAGCCGCCGCGCCGAAATTCATCGGTTCCTGCCGAAGTAGGCGCCGATCAGCATGGCGCGGCTGATGATGGGCGGTGTTGCCAGGCGTTGTTCGAGCTCGCGGTGGAACTCGCGGTCGGCTGCGCAATCCGCGAACGGGTCGGCGGTGCCGTCGAAGACGGCGAGATGCAGGAAACCCGTTCCGTCCTCGAATTGGAACACCTGGTAGTCGAGCCCACCGGGATCGCGGGCCGCGAGCTCGATCAGCACCTCCTCGATCAAGTTCCGGTTGTGCCCGGCCGAGTCGGCGCTGGTGTGGTACTGCACCACGGCGGCTCTGCGCATTACCATCACTTCTCTGGATGAACCTGCTGCGCCACGAACGCGGTTCGGTGTCGGCCGATGAACGCTTCCAGCGACTGGGGCGGCGCGCCGCCAATCGTTTCGACGAGGTCGGTGACAGCGTCGAAGACGCCGCGTTGGTGGCTCTCGGCGACGCGCGAAAGGTGCTCGATCAAATACGGCGTCATGACCTCGACCTGCGACAGGGCCTGCCGCCAGGCCTCGCCCGGAATGTCGACGTATTCGACGGGACGGCCCAGCACGCGGCTGAAAACGCCGGCCTGTTCGGCCATCGACAACGACGCCGGACCGGTGGGCACATACGTCTTGCCGCGGTGCTCGGCCGGGTCCGTCAGGATGCCGACGACCACGCGGGCGACGTCTTCTCCGCCGATCGGGGCGTGGCGCCCCTCGCCGTACGGAAGATAGATCTTGCCCTCGCCGCGAATGCTAGGTGCTGCGACGTTGAACAGATTCTCCAGGAAGAACGGGGGCCGCAGATGCGTGACGCCGATTCCCGACCGGTCCAGCACGCGCTCGGCCACCCAGTGCGCCCGGGCGGCGGGACTGCGATGATCCGGTCCCGCAGTGATCTGCGACATGTTCACCACCGATCGCAAACCCGCCTCCGCACCGGCCACGGCGAAGGTCGCCGTCGCCTCCACAAGGCCCTCGGCCAGCGGATACGTGAAGTAGGCGCCCTGAACCCCGTCCAGCGCCGCGCGCACGTCGCGGTAGTCGAGTAGATCGCCGACGACGATCTCGGCGCCGAGCCCCCCGAGTTGGTCGGCCCGTTCGTCATCCCGATGAACGAACGCGCGGACCGGCAGCCCTTTCGCGAGCAGCTGCCGCGCCGCGTAGTTGCCCGTGGCTCCATGGCTTCCACCCGCACCGGCAATCAGGTAGCGCATGGCTGTCTCCTGCGTCATCTTCTTTTCCTTTCGAAGGCAAACACGCTCAACGCCTATACAGAGGCGGCGTGCCGCTCAAATTCATCGGCGCTACTAGACCCGTCACGGCGCTGTGAAAGCGGCCGCCGACGCCGAGCGAGGGCAAGGATTCCGCAAGGACTTCGCGAAGACGTGGCAAGCGTTGTGCCGCAGCCTATGTGGTGTCGGTCAACGAAGATCGATCCGCAAGCACAAACGGTTCGCGGAGCCACGCGAGCAATGAAATTGAAGTTCACTGGTTTGTTCACAGATCGCCGGGCGCCGTTCGGGATGCAGAATCAAAGCGCGCCTGACGTTCACCTCGTCACGATCGCCGAGTTGTGGTTAAGCGCCCACGCCCGCTCGAAGGTGGCGATCCGAACCTGCTCGTCGCTGCCGGTCATGATGCCGCTGTCGTTGAGGTGCACCACGCGGGCCCTGGTGTCGATGCCGGTGACCACGACGAAATGGTTGGCGAAGTCCCGCTTGCCCGGCCAGTTCCAGATGGTTTCGGCATTGATCAGGGCAATGACCTTGCGGCCCTCAGCCAGATCCTGCTCCAGCGCGCTGGTACTCGTCTGAATGTTTTCCGCGCGGATCCCGTAGTGCCACAGCAACACCGGCAGGTTTTTGATATCCGTGTTGCCGTCGGGTGATTTCCAGATCGGTCCCCGCCCCGTGATGCTGGGGGTGGCTTCGGCCAGGGCGGTGATTTGGCGCTCGGTGGGTGCGCGGCCGGTGATCTGGCCGACCACATCGGCGACCGCCAGCTCCCCGCAGTCCGACGAGTGCTGCTGATGCCAGTAGCGCGCGGCGGCAGTGGGGTCGCCATACATCCCCAGTTTGTGGTCGGCGTCCGGAACGGGGGAGCCCGATTCGGCGCGGACACTGGCGGCCGATGCGATCAACGACGCGGCGGCCACGCAACCCCACGTCAGCGCCGCGAAGCCGCGGCCGGCGGCGGCGACCTTCGTGTTCGTGGTGCTCGTCATTGGTGTCCGATCATCCACGCCGCATCGGCGAAAACGCTGCACCGACGCGCCGCGGGTCGCCGCCATGAGGTCGGCGGCAACGACTAGAGCATGATGGTGGGTCGTCGCTTGGTCACAAGAGGCACCAGAAAGGGAGCCAGAAAAGGGAGCCAGAAAAGGGAGCCAGAAAGGAGAATGTATGTCGCCGGGGCCCCCGCAGCTCATCGCAGACTCGCTGGCCCGGCTGTTCGCCGCGGTCGTCAACGCGGAACCGAAACCCGCCCTTAGATTCCCCGAGATCGCCGGTCGACGCACCGACGTGTCGATTCCGACCCGGCACGGGGAGACGGCCGCGACGATCTATCGCCCGGCGGCGTCGCAGCAACGGCCCGCGGTGTATGTGAACGTTCACGGCGGAGGGTTCGTGATCCGTCAACGCGAGCAGGACGACCCATGGTGTCGGTACCTGGCGGCCCACGCGAATGTGGTCGTGGTGAACACCGACTATGTGCTGGCGCCGGGGCGGCGGTTTCCGACACCGGCCGAACAGATCTATGACGTGCTGCAGTGGGCGTCGTCTCGGGCGCGGGACTGGGACGGCGCGCGCTTGTGCGTCGGCGGTCAGAGCGCGGGTGGGAACCTTGCCGCTGCCGCGGCGCGCCTCGCCCTGGAGAGCGGCGGCCCACGGGTCAGCATGCAGGTGCTGCACTATGCGCCGCTCGACCTGGTGACGCGCAGCAAGGACAAGCACACACCGTTAGGCCGCGGGGCGGTGCTCAAGCCCTGGATGGGTGCAGTCTTCGACACCGCCTACATCCCGAACCCGGACACCCGGCGGCACCCGCTCGCGTCACCCGCGTGGGGATCCAACGGCGACGGCCTGGCCGGCGTCGCGCCGGCGCTGATCGTCGCGCCGGAATATGACCGCCTACGCGACGAGGCCTCGGCCTACGCTCGCAAGCTCGATGCCGTCGGCTCGTTGGCCGAGTTCATCGAGGTGCCAGCGGTCGACCATGGCTACAACATCATGAGCGGCGCGCCCGGCGCCGCGGGGTTGACCCTCGAGATGTACGCCCGCATCACCGAACATGTGATCCGCGCCGTGGATGCTGAGCAACGAAAGCCGTTGGCACACTGAGAAATTGAAGAACGCTCAGCCGGCGATTGCGAGCTGGTGTAGTTCGTCGCCGGCGAACCGTTCGACGAGAAGGGGGACATACTCCCGCACTGGTCGCCCGGCGAACCGGGCGTGCACGCCCCGCACAACGGCGGTCAGGGTATCGGGCGGAATGCTGGGATACTTCTGCGTCAACCGATCCGACACCTGGTCGATGATCGTCTGCTCGCTCAAATCGATCACCGCGTCAGGTTCCCACGCGTTAACGCCCGAGTCAAATTCTGTTAACCCGGCCACTTAACCCCGACAATGCGGGACAGCTGAGTATTGTGTACTGTACTCAGCATGGACAAGATTCCCGGTCGACTGGCCGAGCACCCCACGGTGCGCAAGGTTCGGTCGCGCAAGACCCGGCGGCCCGGCACCCTCGACGCCGAGTGGCTGCGGGAGGTGTGCCTCGCCGCGGGTGCCGATGACGTCGGTTTCGCCACGGTCGACAACCCCGACCTGGCCTCCGAGGTCGAACATGTCCAGGCGGCGCTACCCGGATCCAGGAGCTACATCTCGCTGGTCGTGAAGATGAACCGCGACAACGTCCGCTCGACGGCGCGCAGCGTCGCCAATCAGGAGTTCCACCGCAGCGGCGAGGTGCTCAACGAGGCGGCGCATCGCATCGTGCGCCGCCTGCAGGACGCCGGTTATCGGGCGCTGAACCCGTCGGCGACCTTCCCCATGGAAATGGACAACTTTCCGGGCCGGATTTGGGTGGTGGCGCACAAGCCCGTCGCGGTGGCGGCAGGCCTTGGCGCAATGGGCATTCACCGTAATGTGATTCACCCGAAGTTCGGCAACTTCATTCTGCTCGGCACGATCCTGGTGGACGCCCCGATCAGCAGCTACGGCGAACCGCTGGATTACAGCCCGTGCCTGGAATGCAAGCTGTGCGTCGCGGCGTGCCCGGTCGGCGCGATCGGCAAAGACGGAGTGTTCGACTTCGTCGCGTGCTCGGTGCATAACTATCGCGAGTTCATGGGAGGGTTCACCGACTGGGTACAGACCATCGCCGACAGCGCCGACGCGGCGGAGTTCCGGTCGCGAGTCAGCGATTCGGAGAACGCCTCGATGTGGCAGAGCCTGGCGTTCAAGCCCAACTACAAGGCCGCCTACTGCCTGGCGGTGTGTCCGGCCGGCGAGGACGTCATCGAGCCATACCTGGACAACCGCAAGGGGTTCATGGACTTGGTGTTAAAGCCGTTGCAGGACAAGAAGGAAACGCTGTACGTGCTGCCGAACTCGCAGGCCAAGGCGCACGCCGAACGCCGCTACCCGCACAAGCGGGTAAAGGAAGTCGACAGCGGAATCCGCGGGCGCTAGCCGCTTCGTGGATTAGGGACAGGGCGGCAAAACCACCTCACTGGCATTACCTATATTGCCGGGCAACTTCCGCCCGGCGAGACCCATTGCTAGACAGCCAAATCCAGCGTCTTCGATTTTCGCTCCTCGACGATCCGCATCTTCAGTTCGGCCCTTGCCGCGCGCGTCTTTGGGCGATGCGACAACCTCCGCAGCAGCCGCCGATACGCGGCGAACGTCAGCGTGATCGGGTCGCACCACGGAGGTATGCCGCCGACCAGATGGAGTCCTGTCACCATGATCATCGACACGGTCGCAATCGGCTGAGAGTCGAAGTACCTGCGGGCCGCGTTGGTGAGCTGCTCGTCATCGGTGGCGACAAGATCGTATGCGGCCACGCCACCGGCCAGTGCCAGCCACGCAAGGTCTGAGCTGCGCATCGTTACCGCCTCCTATGTTTTGAAAGACGTCGGAGGGGCCTCGGAGGTTCATGCGTTGATTTGGGCTTCTCGCGGGCGTGTACCCTCGGAGGTCGACGCGATGCGCCATCGTGTTGCTGGAGTGTGCCGTCTAGGTCTACGGCCAGCAGCCACGGCGTAGCGCCGACAAGGCAGGTGCTTAAGCAAATGGCTCAGCCGCTCACCGGATCACTATGGTCCGGTCAGGCCGCCGTTTCGCCCGACTCCGATGATGAGGGCGACGACGGCAGCAGAGTCAGCCGCACAGCCGTGTTGGCCGCCGCACCTGAAATCATCGATCGTGGCTCGATGCCGCGGTTTTGTTGCGTCGATCGAGACTCATCCGACCTCGCGCCGATCCTCGTCTCTTGCGCGTAACAACCATCCCAAAGATCGGACGTGACCCCGAATGCTGCGGTTCGCAAACTTGCCCTGGCAGCGCGTCGTCGCGCGAACGCCGCACGCCGCCGTGCGCGAATCGCGCTGAGCGTCGATGGCAATCACCGAAGTACCTGAATACGCGCATCTGAGTGACACTGACCTCGAGGAGCTCGCGGCCGCGCTGGAAGCGATCCGGTGCGATATCGAGGATTCGCGCGGTGCCAAGGATCGGGCATATATCAAGCGCGCCATTGCTTTTCACCGATCCCTCGAGATCGCGGCCAGGCTAGTCATCGGCTGTAGCAAGAGCCGGTTTGGATGGGCCGTCGGAACCGCCGCTCTGGGCGCGGCGAAGTGCATCGACAACATGGAACTCGGCCATAACATCAGCCACGGTCAATGGGATTGGATGAACGACCCGGAAATCCATTCCAGTACGTGGGAGTGGGACGCAGCCAGTCTCACGTCGCAGTGGCAGTACTCCCACAATTACCGGCACCATGTCTTCGCGAACGTGGTCGGCGTGGATGACGACCTCGGATTCGGAATCATGCGGGTCACCCGGGACCAGGAGTGGCGGCCGGCCAACTTGGTGCAGCCGCTGCGTGCGTTGCTCCTGGCGCTCTTATTCGAGTGGGGCGTAGCAATGCACGGCTTGTATTCGGCGCAGGATCGCGAGACCACGGACGCCGGTAAAGCCAGACACAGAACAGCGCTCATCCGCAAGATGGCCCGCCAGGCCGGCAAGGACTATGTTGTCTTTCCCGTGCTGAGTCGCCGGCGGTGGTGGCGCACACTCGCGGCCAATATGGTTGCCAACGGGCTGCGCAACGTGTGGGCGTGCGCCGTGATCGTATGCGGTCACTTCGCGGACGGGGCGGAAAAGTTCACCCCGTCCGTGCTGGACGGTGAGACAAAGCCCGAATGGTATCTCCGGCAAATGCTGGGTACCGCGAACTTCCGCGCCGGGAGGGTACTGGCGTTCATGAGCGGAAATCTCTGCTACCAAATCGAACACCACCTCTACCCCGACCTACCGAGCAACCGGTACCCGGAGATCGCCGTTCGGGTGCGCGCTTTGTGCGTCGCCTACGATCTGCCGTATACCACGGGTTCGCTACTACGCCAGTACCTGCTCACCGTGCGCACAATCTGCAAATTGGCGCTACCGGACCGGTTCCTTTCCGCTACCTCCGACGACGCACCCGAGACCGCGTCCGAGCACCGGTTCCGGAAGGTCGCGAAGCGATCGCACCTATCGGGCGACGGGCACGATATGCGGCGACGCGGATTGGCAACGGCAATACTCGCCGGTCAGCGCCAGCCAAGTAGAGGACGTTAAATCGGGCTCAACGGCGTCGGGTGCGTCGCGGCCGAAATGCCCGTCGCGGCAAGGAAAAGCGCACACGATCGTCATATCCGCACGGCCCGAACCGCGCACATCTGGCACGGCGGTCGCGGGCACACGCTGTTTGCTCAACGCGAGGGGTAGCACCGCCACCGCCTAACGGGGCCTCGAAACGCTACCCAACTTCATATGGCCCCGTTGGTCACATCGGGAATGCCCGGCACTGATGTGCTACGGACAAGCCGCTCGGCTGGACCGAGCGCGATTGCGAACCGCCGCAGATGGCCATGTGGATCACCACTCCATCAGCCCCGACAGTCGCTCGATCAGTTCGTCGAATGTTGCGATCGCAACCGAGTGAGCGCCGCGCATCATTGCCAACTTGCTCATCTTTGCGAAGAATGTCGACCCGTCTAAGTGCCACAAGCTTCTGATCGTGTTAGCACGTAGGCGACCAACGGCGAAAAGTGTTTCTTCGGTCGGCAGGGCCGAGTAGATGTCTTCATAGCTCATCGAGGTGACCGCATGGCGTGAGCAGCCGAGTATCTCTGCGAATGCAGTGTTAGCGAAGAGGACCGCGCCGTCGTCTGCCAGGGCTATGGCAGGAACCGGGTATTGCTCGAGCACCAACAGGGCAGGCATTTGGCTTAGTTGAGCCATTGCCGCATCGTCTGCCCGCGAAGAACGGCAGCGCTCTAACATTCATCTACCTAATTGCTCCAACGCTGTTTAGCCAACGCAATGGAGCGGCATCAGTGTCGGCGCTGAAGCGCCGAGAGTCCGGTCGGCCGCGGCCAGATGAGTCGCAGGTGGTATTAGGCCCGTATCGCTCACCATAGCTACCAAGAGACCTACAAGCTAGGCCGATACCAGAATTTCATAGGCCTCTATGCTGATTTTTTCGTAACGCGCTACCACACCCCGGCCGCAGCGTTGGGACTCGCGCCCTTCAAGCCCACACCACTTGTCGCGTGTCACGGCATGTGCATCCGGCGCCATCGACGCCGGCCGCGGGCGGGCCGACACCGCACCAGCCGCAGAAGTCGAATCATGCAGCCGGACAACATCATTGAGTGCGACTCGGGCCACATGACGGCGGCCACGGTATTCAAATCACCTGGTGACGCGCGGGGTCACAAGCTTGCTCGCGAGAACCGGGCGCCCTCTGAAACAGCGTTGCGCTCGTCAAATCACTCCGACTGGTGAAAGGTGGACTCATGACGTTGCGGACGAACCCACCGGCTGCCGGAATCTCGTTCGGCTAGATGTGGCGATCCACGAGCAGCTCCTCGCCGCCGTCGATGGACGGCGAGGTGTGGAGGCTGCCGACCGGATCTGCGAAGCGTGCGTGGTTTTCTTCCACGTTGAGGCGGCGGCGATTTCGCTCATTTTCGAGGGTGCGAACAGCGGAACATTGGGATCCAGCGGCGCGCCTGCACGCATGTACGACGAACTCCAATTCATCCTGGGCGAGGGACCATGCCTGGATGCCGTTAGCCGGCGGATTCCCGTCTCGGTCGTCGACCTCGCCGATCCTGAGGAAGGTCGCTGGCCCGCCTACCGGCCGACGATGCTGGCTCACCAGATCAGAGGCGTCTACGCAATACCCGTCGTTGTAGCCGGCGAATTTGTCGGCGCCCTCGACCTCTTCCGTACGCAGCCGGGCCCCCTACCGGGCGAAGAACTGACCGGTGCGCTCGCCGCCGCGGAGCTCGCGGGCATTCCCGTGTTGGACCTCCTTGAGGCTGACCTGCAGGCCGCCGTGGCCGACCCCAACAGCAACGCCTGGGCGGAACTCAACGCGCTGAGCCGCACGGAGGTCAGCCAGGCGACCGGCATGCTCGTCGCCCAGCTAGGGGTTGAGCCCGCGGAGGCCCTGGTCAGGTTGCGCGCCCACGCGTACGCCACCGGGCGCAGCGCCACAGACGTGGCCCGCGACATCCTCGACCGCCGACTGATGCTGGAGGCCGACTGATGCTCGTACGGAAAATGGGAAAAGTCCAGGGAGGAGGGCGATGTGACCGACACCCCTCGTGAAAGCCGTGTGCTGGACGCCGTCGTCTCGCTCGTCGATAGCCTGCTCGACGACTTCGATGTGGTCGACCTGCTGACGGGGCTGACGGAGCGCTGTGCCGAGCTGCTCGACGTCGAGGCCGCTGGATTTCTGCTCGCCGACCCGCTGCAACAACTCCGCCTGCTGGCCGCCACCTCCGAGCAGGCCCGCGAACTCGAACTCTTCCAGCTGCAAGCCGACGAGGGCCCCTGCGTGGATTGCTATGCCACGGGGCAACCGGTCTCGGTCGCCGACGTGCAAGACGCAGCCGAGCGGTGGCCGCGGTTCGTTCCCGCTGCGGTCCGGGCAGGCGTTGCCTCCGTGCACGCCGTCCCAATGCGCGCCGCCGGCATCGTTTTGGGTGCGCTCGGTTTGTTCGGCACGCACCCCGGCCAGCTCACGGATGCGGATCTGCTCGTTGGCCAGACCCTGACGCACATCGCATGCGTCGCGATCCTGCAGGAACGGCCACCGACACCCGCCACCGTCATGCCGCAGCTACGCTCGGCGCTGACCAGCCGCGTCATCGTCGAGCAGGCCAAGGGCTTCCTACGCGAGAAGCTGGACGTTTCCGTGGAAGCGGCGTTCCATCTGTTGCGGACCTACGCGCGGGCCCGCGGCGAACACCTGACGGACGTGGCCCGCAGATTGATGACCGATCGGCATTCCCGTCCGGCACTGGTGGCCGACCTTGCCGAGCTCATGGCGGCGCCACCGCAATAACGGGTCAGCGACGCCTTGCGCGGGCGCGCCGCACGGCCTCCTCGACCAGCCGCTCGGCGACGGCGTAAAGCTTGATGTTCTCGCTTTGGCTGATGTGGGTGAGCCGTTCGAAGGCGTCGTCCGCGCTGCCACCCGAGCGGCTCCGGACGATGCCGATCGCCTGATCGATCACCGATCGGCTATTCAACGCGCGCTGCAGCCGCAGGGTCCGTTCGTGCGCGTTGGCCAGCAATTGCGCGTTGTAGATCGACACTGCTGCGGACTTGGCGAATTGGGACCCCAACAGCACGGCGTGCTCGGCGAACGCATCACGGCTTTTGGCGTAGGCATTGATCGAGCCGATCACCTCGTCGCCGACGATCAACGGGAGCGCTAGCGCCGAGTGCATGCGCATCCGGGCTACCCGGCCACCGAAGTGCGGCCAACGGTTGTCGCTGCCCAGCGATCCGCTCAGTGTGGGTCGTCGCGACTGCATACAGCTGATGCATGGCCCCTCTTTGAGTTCGTCGTACTGGACCGTGTCGATCTCGTGAACCAGTACCGCTGTCGCGGCCCAGGTCCGGACGCTGGAGATGCCGTGCTGCGGATCGATCAACGCGACGCCCACGCCGTCGGCGCCCGGAATCGCGTGGGCCGCGAACTCCGCCACGTCCCGGAGGAGATCGATCACCCCTTGGGCACCGGCCACGATTCCGGCAACTCCACGGAGCCCCGCGTACAGTTCGGCCTCATCGGCTTCCCGTTCGGTGGGGGAGAGGTAGGGCACGGGCGACACCGTGCGACCGGGCTGGGCGTCGAAGTCGGCCAACATGCCTCCTCCCCGTACACCGTCGGTGACCGACAAATTTACTCCCCCGTCGCGTCTTGCGAATGTCAGCCGACGAGCGCCAGCGTGTGGGCGCGCCGCAACTTCCCAGACGGCGTCTTGGGGATCATTCCCGGCTCGAGCACAACCACGTTGCGCGGGCGGACATCGACCTCGGCGACGACCTCGTGGGCCACTTGATGCTCGATGCGGCGCACCTCGGCCGCAGTCTGCCAGTTGTTGGACTCCACGGCGACGGCGAACGTCTCGCGTGGGTGCCCGGCGTCCAGCCGGACGGCGACGGCAGAGCCTGGCCGGACTCCGGAAACGCGCGCGGCGGCGCGTTCGATGTCGGTGGGGTAGATGTTGCGGCCGGCCATGATGATCACGTCCTTGACACGACCGCAGACCACGACGTGGCCGGCCTCGGTGAGGTAGCCGAGGTCGCCGGTGTCATACCAACCCTGGTCGTCTTGAGCAGCGACGAAACCGGCCATCGTTTCATAACCCAGTGTCACCGGCTCGCCGCGCACCTGGATGACCCCGACGCCCCGGGCGGGCAGGATGCTGCCATCTTCGTCGATGATGCGTGCCTCGAGGCCGTTCAGCAGAGGGCCAAGCGTGGCCAGCCGCCGAGTTTTGCCCTTGGTCGCAGGGACCGCTCGGTGCAATACGGCGAGCAGGTCGGCGTCGACCTCGTCGACCACCAGGCCCCCGCCGCACTCGGAGAACGACACCGCCACGGTGGTCTCGGCCATGCCGTAAGCCGGCAGGATGGCCTCCGGACGCAACCCGAACGGCTTGCCGGCTTCGCAGAGCTCTTCGACGTCGGCTGGTTCAACCTGTTCGGCGCCTGACAGCGCCCAACGCAGCGTGGACAGGTCGAACTGGCCCGGCTGGGCCAGTTTGCGAAGGCGTCTGGCGAACAACTTGTAGGCGAAGTTCGGCGCCGCCGTCATGGTGCCCTTGTACTTGTCGATCAGCTTGGCCCATAGCAGGGTGTCGCGCAGGAAGTCCATCGGCGTGACTTTGACCAGCTCCGCGCCGAAAAACATTGGCACTGTCAAGAAGCCGGTCATGCCCATATCGTGGAACAGCGGCAACCAGCTGACGATCACGTCGGTGTCGATGTCGACGCTGGCTCCGGCGAACATCGCCTCGGCGTTGGACACCACGTTGCGGTGTGTGATCCGTACGGCCTTGGGCGAGCCGGTGGATCCCGAGGTCAATTGCAGCAGCGCAACGTCGTCGTCGGCGGTCTCGACCGGATCGATCGGGCGGCTGTCGAGTAGCCGGTCGATGATCAGTACCCGGACACCGAGCTGGGACAGCAACGGGGCCGCGGCGATGAAAGGGTCGGAGACCACAACCGCTTTGGCGCCGATCATCTTGATGACCGCGGTGGTCTCCCGCGCCCAGCGCTCGAGGTCGGTCCGCGGCGTGGGTTGGTGGAGCATGGTGAGGCTGGCGCCGCGCATCCAGACGCCCTGCCCGGCCGGGGCGATCTCAGCCGGGGCACCGGCCAGCACGGGGACGGCGTCACCGGGGCCGACGCCAGCGGTGGCCAAGCCACCCGCGATCCGCCGGGCCCGCTCGTGCACTTCGCCCCAGGTATGCCGGATCGGGCAGTTCGGCTCCCCGGTGATCAAACCCTTCGAACTGGATTGGGCGGTGCCGTACATCGTTTCGGTGAATTTGCTCAAGACCATTCCTTCGGCTCCGCCGGTGTTGAGCCGCGAAGCTCGGACCCAAATTGCGGCGGGACGGCACCGCTGGTGCCACTGCGGTGCGACCGTCGCCCGCCCGGGAATGAAGCTGGCGATGACCACAGCGGGAGAGCCTGGCTCTTTCAAGCCACGCCTAAGCTGGTCCGTCACTCCGCCCCAAGCGAGGTGTCGAACACTTCAGGCCCCCTGAGGGCATACAAGGACGCGCCATCGGGCGCGCCCATATTGCGGACCCCCCGAAGAGCTCTGCACGCAAGTCCGTCAGTGTCAATCCGAGACCACAAACCCTGTGACGGTCGGTATAGGCGGGCGATTCAGACACGCTCTACGGCGGGGACCTCTAGTAGATCGCCACCGGACGTTTCCGGTAAGGCTGGGGAGTCAACCGTTAGCAACGATACCGCGTGGCCCGGCGTTCGCGGAATCGTTAAGCGACGTGGGGGTGTGGAAGCATCCATTTTCAGCCAGCGCCAACGGCGGCCGTTTTCCTGGCCGGTGGCACCAAGTTTCGCAGTCCGCAACTCAAGAACGTGAGGTGTTCATGTAGTCGACCTCGCTGCGACGAAGCGGCACAAGCGATTTCGGTGTGCGCTCGCCCAATGTGTTTGCGCTGCCATGAAATTGATCGATTTCGTCGTGCTCGGTGCATAACTATCGCGAGTTCATGGGGGCCGCACGTCGCTACCCGCACAAGCGGGTAAAGGAAGTAGACAGCGGAATCAGAGGGACCTGAGAATCAGCCCGCGATGTCTACCCGGTGATCGTCTTGTATTGCGGGCAGTAGGCGGACGTCGAAATCCCTAGGAAGAAGCCGGCTTGTCTTGCCGACAGATTGGTGTCCCTCATCAGCTGCATCAGCAGCAGGGGGCGCGTGGTGCCTTGGTCGAGTAGGGCGCACATTTTGCGGCCCTCCTGAACCGCGGCGTTGCCATCGGGAACCGGGATCCCCTGGCTGACAAGGGCGGCGACGAAAGCGTCATCGGTTGAGTCCGCTGCTGCCGGCGCCGCACACAGCGGCGCCGCGGTGCAGAGCAGGACCGCGACGAATGCCGCCCACGTCCCAGGACCGACGTTCGTGTGGGTCATGGTTCCTCTTAGCGCGCTGAATTCTGCTTCGATTCAAAAGTAACTGCGCCGTTCGTCGGAGGGAAGCGACACGGAAGGCGTTGTTTCCATCACCGCGACTTTTAGCCCCGCCCGATCTCTGCGGCCCAAGCGTCCCGGCGTTCGGGCCGGCAGCGGGGAAACCAACGGTACGAGCGCTGCACCGCGTGCGGCGCCTCGTCGACCGGTGGTGTGCGTGCGGCCCGTCGTGAAAGTGCCCAGCGGGGTGGCTATCGGTGCGCTGTTAGGCTTCGCGCGATGCGCGTGGCATGGGTGGTTTGCTCCCAGGTCGTGCATTGTTGTCGCTAACCCGTAATCCCTTGCGCGGTTTAGGAATTGGCGTCGCAGTGGCGTTCTTGATCGTCAAGGCGAGTCTGCTCGTCCGCCGTTCGCGAGCGGCCACACAGGCCTGAGGCGGATGGTCACATCATCGGCGGGAATGGCAGCAGCCAGGTCATCGACGGATCGAGAGTGCCTTTGTATTGCGGGCAGTAGGACACCACCGAAACGCCGACGAAGAAGCCGGCTTGTTTAGCCGTGAGATTCGTCTCCTTCTTCAGTCTCATCACGACAAACGATGAGTCCTGGCCCTTGTCCAGCCCGGCGCACACCTCGCGGCCCTTCGAGATCGCGGTGCCGGGATCGGGCACGGGGATCCCGTTCTTGTCGAGGGCGGCGACGAATGCGTCGTCGGTTTGATCCGCTGGTGCCGGCGCCGCGGAGAGCAGCGCTGCGGCGGACAGCAGGGCCGCGCACGCCAGCGACTGCTTCCCACGACCTATCCGCATGCGGGTCATAGCCTTCCCCTGGAAGGGGTTCCTGCTTGGAGTCAACACCGACCCGGCTGAACGTTAGCCGAATTCCAGACGTACTGCTCGCTAAGCCGATACCCGGTGCTCACCCGGCGCCGCGCGTCGCGCGCGAGATGCCGGCGGACACCGCCCGGCAAACGCCGATCCCTAGATCGCTGGGCTGGCGGCGCAGCGGACCCGGTAGGGTCAAGGGGGTGTGCGGAGTCACCGGGGAGGTGCGACTCGACGACCGGGTGCCCGATCTCGCGGCGGTGTCAGCGATGGCCGCCGTGTTGGCGCCACGGGGGCCGGATGCGGCGGGCGCCTGGTCACAGGGCCGGGTTGCCCTTGGGCATCGTCGCCTCAAGATCATTGACCTGACCGAAGCGGGCGCCCAGCCGATGGTCGACGCCGAGCTGGGCCTGGCCATCGCCTGGAACGGCTGCATCTACAACTACAAGGAGCTGCGCCGCGAGCTCGCCGGGCATGGCTACCGGTTCTTTTCGCACAGCGACACCGAGGTCCTGCTCAAGGCGTATCACCGCTGGGGTGACGACTTCGTCAGTCACCTGCATGGCATGTTCGCGTTCGCCATCGTCGAACGCGACAGCGGTCGCGTCTTGCTGGGCCGCGATCGGCTCGGCATCAAGCCCATGTACCTGACCGAGGACGGCCACCGGATCCGGTTCGCGTCGACGCTTCCGGCACTGCTGGCCGGCGGTGGCGTGGACACCCGCATCGACCCCGACGCGCTGCACCACTACATGACCTTCCACTCCGTGGTGCCCGCCCCGCTGACCATCCTGCGCGGCGTGCGCAAGATCTCCCCTGGGTCGCTCGTCGCCATCGAGCCGGACGGCCGGCGCACCACCACGACCTACTGGACGCCGGACTTCACCCGGCGCGACGACCGTTGCGACTGGTCCGAACGCGACTGGGAGGACGCCGTGCTCACGTCGTTGCGGGTTGCGGTCGAGCGCCGGCTGGTCGCCGACGTTCCGGTCGGGTGCCTGCTGTCCGGCGGCGTCGACTCCAGCCTGATCGTCGGCCTGCTGGCCGAGGCCGGTCAGCACGGGTTGTCGACCTTTTCCATCGGCTTCGAGTCGGCGGGTGGCGTCGAAGGCGACGAGTTCCGGTGGTCGGACATCATCGCCGAGCGTTTCGGCACCGACCACCATCAGATCCGCATCGGCACCGACCGGATGCTGCCGGCTCTCGACGGGGCGATCGGCGCGATGAGCGAGCCGATGGTCAGCCACGACTGCGTCGCCTTCTACCTGCTCAGCCAGGAAGTGGCGCGGCACGTCAAGGTCGTGCAATCGGGTCAGGGCGCCGACGAGGTCTTCGCGGGTTACCACTGGTATCCGCCGATGGGTTCGCCGGCCGCCGCGACCGTGGCGGGTTCGGTGGACGAATATCGGGGCGCGTTCTTTGACCGCGACGCGGCGGGCGTCCGGGATCTGTTGGGACGGGCTTACTTCGCCGAAGGCGACCCCAGCGAGCGGTTCATCACCGAGCACTTCGCGCGGGCGGGCGCCGAAACCGGCGTCGACCGTGCGCTGCGCCTGGACACCACGGTGATGCTGGTCGACGACCCGGTGAAGCGCGTCGACAATATGACCATGGCCTGGGGACTGGAGGGCCGGGTCCCGTTCCTCGACCACGAGTTGGTCGAGCTGGCGGCGACCTGCCCCCCGGAGCTGAAGATCGCCCACGAAGGCAAAGGCGTGCTCAAACAGGCTGCGCGACGGGTGATTCCGTCGGAGGTCATCGACCGGCCCAAGGGCTATTTCCCCGTTCCGGCGCTGACCCACCTCGAAGGCCCGTACCTCGACATGGTGCGCGACGCCTTGTACGCGCCGGTCGCCAAGGAGCGCGGCCTGTTTCGCGCAGACGCGGTCGACGCCCTGCTGGCAGACCCCAACGGCAAGCTGACTCCGCTTCGCGGCAATGAGCTCTGGCAGATCGCGTTGCTCGAGCTCTGGTTGCAGCGTCACGGCGTGACGGGGCCGGCCGCATGAGCGGCACCGACCACCCAGAGGAACACACCGAGGCCATCACGCTGGCCCTGCACGACGCGTCGCCGCCCGAGCTGGTGGACGCGATGGCCAAGGACGTCGAGCTCGAATTAGGTTGGGGCCGATTAATTTTCGGCCAGACCTTCGCCAACGCCGGCACGCTGGCCGAGGCGCTGCGACGGGAAGCCCCGGGGCGGCGCGACATCTGCATCTATGCCCGCGAGTCCCACGTGGTGGTCGCCGGGGCGCCGAACGAGCTGTTCATCGACCCGAGCCACACCTATCGGCTGCGCTTCACCGGCGCGGACAACGAGAGCCGCGCCCCGTCGCCGCCGGTCGGGGTGACGGTCCGCACGCTGAAGACGCCTGCCGACGCGGACGCGATGAACCGCGTGTTCGTGCGCTGCGGGATGGTGCCCGCGCCCGTCGAGACCATCTGGCACAACCATCAGCACGTCAAGGCGGTGAAATACCTGCTCGCGGTCCGGGACGACGATTGCGCCGTGGTGGGCACGGTTACCGGCGTAGACCACGAGCTGCTGTTCAGAGATCCCGAGGAGGGATCGAGCCTGTGGACCCTCGCCGTCGATCCCGCCGCGGCGCTACCCGGGGTCGGTGAGACCCTGACCCGCGCCCTGGCCGAGTATTTCCGTCGCAAGGGCCGCGCCTACCTGGATCTGTCGGTGGCACACGACAACGCCGCCGCGATCGGCCTCTACGAGAAGCTCGGTTTCCGCCGCGTTCCGGTGCTGGCGATCAAGCGGAAGAACGCGATCAACGAGCCGCTGTTCAGCCCGCCCCCGGAGACCGTCGACGACCTCAATCCCTACGCGCGGATCATCGCCGACGAGGCGCTGCGCCGCGGCATCTGGGTCGAGGTCCTCGACGCGGAGACCGGCGAGATGCGGCTCACCCACGGTGGCCGCAGCGTCATCACCCGTGAATCGCTGTCCGAGTTCACCTCGGCGATCGCGATGTGCCGCTGCGACGACAAGCGCCTGACGCGTCGCCTGGTCTCGGACGCGGGCATTACGGTTCCCCGCGCCCGGCTGGCCACCGGCGACGATGACGATTACGACTTCCTGCAGGAGATCGGGGAGGCCGTGGTCAAGCCCACCCGCGGGGAACAGGGCAAGGGCATCACGGTGGGGGTGACCGCCGAAAAGGGGCCCGGCGAGCTGTCGGCCGCCGTGGCCAGGGCGCGCGAGCTTCACCCGGAGGTGCTGATCGAGGAGCGGGTCACGGGCCACGACCTGCGCCTGGTGGTGATCGACGGGCGCGTCGTTGCCGCCGCGCTGCGGATGCCGCCCGAAATCCTGGGCACGGGCGAGCACACCGTGCGGGACTTGATCGCGGCCGAGAGCCGGCGGCGCTCGGCGGCCACCGGTGGCGAGTCGAAGATTCCGCTCGACGGCCTCACCGAGGCCACTGTCGCCGAGGCCGGGTGGGGGCTGGACGACGTGCTGCCCCAGGGCACCCGGCTCCGCGTGCGTCGCACCGCCAACCTGCACCAGGGCGGCACGATCCACGACGTGACCGCCCAGGTGAACCCCGACCTGTATCGGGTCGCGGTGGCCGCGGCCGAGGCGATCGGGATCCCGGTGACGGGCATCGACCTGCTGGTGCCCGACGTCACCGGCACCGACTACGCCTTCATCGAGGCCAACGAGCGACCCGGACTTGCCAACCACGAACCCCAGCCCACGGCCGCGGCGTTCATCGACTTCCTGTTCCCCGGCCACCCCGGCCAGCCGCCGGCCTGGACTCCTGAGGAATCACGCACCGACCGGGACTGAGGCTTGCGATACGCCTCGCCGGGGTAATTCTCCGTTCACTGCGAGAGGAGCCCGATGAGCGAAAGCGTGCAAACCGGAACCATCACCACCAACGTCCCGGCGCGGCTGGACCGACTGCCCTGGGGCCGATTTCACTGGCGCGTCGTCATCGGGCTCGGCGGCGTGTGGATCCTCGACGGGCTCGAGGTCACCATGGTCGGCAACGTGTCGTCGCGCCTCACCGAAAAGGGCAGCGGCATCGACCTCAATCCCGCCCAGATCGGCCTGGCGGCGGCGTTCTACATCGGCGGGGCCTGCTTGGGTGCGTTGTTCTTCGGCCACCTGACGGACCGGTTCGGACGGCGCAACCTGTTCATCCTGACCCTGGCGGTGTACTTGACCGCGACCGTCGCGACCGCATTCTCCTTCGCGCCTTGGTATTTCTTCATCGCGCGCTTCTTCACGGGCGCCGGCATAGGCGGGGAATACGCCGCGATCAACTCCGCGATCGACGAGCTGATCCCCGCGCGGGTGCGCGGTCGCGTGGACCTGATCATCAACGGGACGTACTGGCTGGGATCGGCCGCCGGGGCGGCCGGCGCGCTGGTGCTGCTGGACACGTCGAACTTCCCGGCGAACATCGGGTGGCGGCTCGCCTTCGGGATCGGAGCCGTCTTCGGCATCTTCGTCCTGCTCGTCCGGCGCAACGTTCCGGAAAGCCCGCGGTGGTTGTTCATCCACGGGCGCGACGAGGAAGCCGAGCGCATCGTCGGCGAAATCGAGGGCGACCTGCGGCGCGAAACGGGAGAGCCGTTGCCCGAGCCGCAGGGGCGACCGCTCAAAATCCGCCAGCGCCAAACCATTTCTTTCCGGGAGATCGCCAAGGTGGCGTTCACGCTCTACCCTCGGCGCGCGGTGCTGGGCTTGGCGCTGTTCATCGGCCAGGCGTTCCTCTACAACGGCGTGACGTTCAACCTGGGCACCCTGTTGAGCGGGTTCTACGGAGTCCCGTCGGGCAAGGTGCCGCTGTTCTTCATCCTGTGGGCGCTGAGCAATTTCGCCGGGCCCCTGGTGCTCGGCCACCTGTTCGACACCGTTGGCCGCAAACCGATGATCACGCTGACCTACATCGGTTCGGCCGTGGTGGCCGTCGTCCTCGCGGTGGTCTTCGTGAGCCAAACCGGCGGCCCCTGGACCTTCATCGCCGTCCTGGCGGTGGCGTTCTTCCTGGCCTCGGCGGGCGCGAGCGCGGCCTACCTGACCGTCAGCGAAATCTTCCCGATGGAGACCAGGGCGCTGGCGATCGCGTTCTTCTACGCGGTCGGCACGGCGATCGGCGGCATCAGCGGCCCGCTGTTGTTCGGGCAGTTGATCAGTTCCGGCCAGCGCGGCCTGGTGGTCTGGTCGTTCCTGATCGGGGCGGCGGTGATGGCGATTGCGGGCCTGATCGAACTGTGGCTCGGCGTGGCGGCCGAGCAACGCCCGCTCGAAGAATTGGCGTTGCCGTTGACGGTGGCCGACGCCGAAGGTGACGACACGAACCCAAGCCACGGCGGCCGTACCGCCTGAGCGCATCGCCGGGGGGCGTTTCGTGATCGCAACCATCGCGGATCCGCTATTGACACCGGCGTAACAAGTTCGCCATCGAACGTTCCTAGGGTGAGGCGGTCTATTTCCGTAGCGAACATCGCGTCCCCCGTCAGCGATAGGAACTCCATTGAGCGGCAACGCAGTCCGCCTGCAGGCGATCAACAACGTCGAGGCATACGTCCCACCGGCGAACAGCTTCGTACCCGGTGAAGCGCCAGGCGAGATCTTCGGCTCCAACGTCTTCACCAAGGCTGAGATGCAGGCGCGGCTGCCCAAGTCGGTGTTCAAGTCCATCGTGGCGACGATCGAGAAGGGGACCAAGCTCGACCCTGCGGTCGCAGACACCGTCGCGGTGGCCATGAAGGATTGGGCTCTGGAGAAGGGTTCGACCCACTACGCCCACGTGTTCTACCCGATGACCGGCCTGACCGCCGAAAAGCACGACAGCTTCCTGGAGCCCGTCTCCGATGGTCAGACGCTCGCCGAGTTCGCCGGCAAGACCCTCATCCAGGGCGAACCCGATGCCTCCAGCTTCCCGTCGGGCGGGCTGCGGAGCACATTCGAGGCACGTGGCTACACCGGCTGGGACGTCACCAGCCCGGCCTACATCCTGGAGAACCCCAACGGCAACACACTCTGCATTCCGACGGTGTTCGTCTCGATGACGGGTGAAGCGCTGGACTACAAGACGCCGCTATTGCGCAGCCAGCAGGCCATGGGCATCCACGCCGAGCGCATCCTGAAGCTCTTCGGCCACCAGGATCTCAACAAGGTCGTGTCGTTCTGCGGCCCGGAGCAGGAGTACTTCCTGGTCGACCGGCACTTCTTCCTGGCGCGACCGGACCTGGTCAATGCCGGCCGTACCTTGTTCGGCGCCAAGCCGCCCAAGGGGCAGGAGTTCGACGACCACTACTTCGGTGCCGTGCCCGAGCGCGTCCTCGGCTTCATGATGGACACCGAGCGGGAGCTGTTCAAGTTAGGTATTCCCGCCAAGACCCGGCACAACGAGGTGGCCCCGGGCCAATTCGAGATTGCGCCGATGTTTGAACGCGCGAACATCGCCTCGGACCACCAGCAGCTGCTGATGACGATCTTCAAGACGATCGCCAAAAAGCACGGCATGGAATGCCTGTTCCACGAGAAGCCATTCGCCGGCGTCAACGGATCCGGTAAGCACGTCAACTTCTCGATGGGCAATTCCGAGCTGGGCTCGCTGCTGGTCCCGGGCGATACCCCGCACGAGAACGCCCAGTTCCTGGTGTTCTGCGCCGCGGTGATCCGCGCCGTGCACAAGTTCGCCGGCCTGCTGCGCGTGTCGGTCGCATCGGCCACCAACGATCACCGCCTGGGTGCCAACGAAGCGCCGCCGGCGATCATCTCGATCTTCCTCGGGGAACAGCTCGCCGACGTGTTCGAACAGATCGCCAAGGGGGCGGCCACGTCATCGAAGGGCAAGGGCACCATGATCATCGGTGTCGACACGCTGCCGCCGCTGCCGACCGACCCCGGCGACCGCAACCGCACCAGCCCGTTCGCGTTCACCGGCAACCGATTCGAGTTCCGGGCCCCCGGTTCCGGGCAGACGGTCGCCGTGCCGTTGATCGTCCTCAACACGATCATGGCGGACTCACTCGACTACATGGCCACGATTCTGGAGAAGGCCGTCGGTGACGGCGAGGACTTCGACGTGGCCGTGCAGAAGCTGCTCACCGACATCATCACCGAACACGGTGACGTGGTGTACAACGGGGACGGGTATTCGGAGAAGTGGCAGATCGAGGCAGCCGAACGAGGCTTACCGAACCTCAAGACCACGCTGGACGCCATTCCCGAGCTGATCAAGCCGGAAGCGGTCGAGATCTTCGAAAAGTACGGCGTGTTCAGCGAACGTGAGTTGCACAGCCGCTACGAGGTCCGCTTGGAGCAGTACGTGCTGACCGTGGCTGTCGAGGCGAAGCTGACCCTGGAGATAGGGACGACGGTCATCCTGCCGGCCGCCATCCGCTACCAGACCGAGCTGGCGCAGAACGTCGCGACCCTGAAGGCCGCCGGCGTGCAGCCGAGCACGGCTGCCCTGGAAGCGGTTTCGGCCCCGCTGGCCGATCTCGCCGTGGCCCTGACGACGCTCAAGGCCGCGCTGTCCGACCACTCGGCACAGTCTGCGCTCGATGAGGCGACGCATGCCCAGGAAGCGCTGTTGCCGGCGATGGAAGCGGTGCGTTTTGCCGCCGACACACTGGAATGCGTTGTGGCCGACGACTTGTGGCCTCTTCCCACCTATCAGGAGATGCTGTACATCCTGTGAGGGCTTTTCTCCCCTAGATCCGACGCCGGGCGTGGGGGTTGACCGCGCAAGCGGCGGTGATCCGCAGCCCCCACACCCGGCGTTCGGCCCCCTATTCGGCGCCCCTGTCGGCGCAAGAATTTCGCAAGATCTTCGCCATTATCTGGCAAGCGATGTGCCGCAACCTTTCTGCCAACGGGCAATCGCCGTTCGCCCGGACGGACCGAAAGGGTGCGAAGTGGCCAACAGCCCCAACGACAGGATTTACGATTTGGCCATGTCGCTCCAGGCGGGCCAGGTCTTTGCCGGATACACGATCATTCGGCCGCTCGGCTCGGGCGGGATGGGCCAGGTGTACCTGGCGGCGCATCCGCGGCTGCCGCGCGAGGACGCGCTCAAAGTGCTGCCGCCGGAGCTGACCGCCGACGCCGAGTTTCGGGGCCGTTTCGTGCGGGAGGCCGACCTGGCGGCCGGTTTGTCGCACCCCCACATCGTCAGGGTTCACGACCGCGGGGAGGAGGACGGCCACTTTTGGATCTCGATGGCCTACGTGCCCGGCGCCGATGTGGGCCGGCTGGTGCAGGACAACTACCCGGGTGGGATGCCCCTCGACGAGGTGGTGCCGATCATCACCGCCGTGGCCTCGGCGCTGGACTACGCGCACCATCGGGGTTTGCTGCACCGCGACGTCAAGCCGGCCAACATCTTGCTGAGCGAGCCGGACGGGCAGACGCGCCGGGCATTTCTGGCCGACTTCGGCGTCGCGCGCCGCATCGATGACGCGACTGGGCTGACCGCGACCAACATGACGGTGGGTACCGCGGCCTACGCGGCCCCCGAGCAGTTGAAGGGGGAGCCGATTGACGGGCGAACCGACCAATATGCGTTGGCGTGCACCGCCTTTCACCTGCTGACCGGTTGCGAACCCTATGTCGATCCCAACCCGGCCGTGGTGATCAGCAAGCATGTCAATGCACCGCCGCCGTCCATCGGCGCACACCGGCCGGAGTTGGCGGAGCTCGATGCGGTGTTTGCCGCCGCGATGGCCAAGGAGCCGGCCGGCCGGTTCGGCAGCTGTGGGGAATTCGCCGCCCACCTCGGGCCGCAGCCGAGCCCGGATTTCGCGTACGCGGGCGAGATTCCGGTGCGCGCGGACACCCAAGACACCGAACCCTCGATCGGCGTGGTGGCACCCACCGCGCCGCTGCAGCCCAAACCGCCTGCCTTGCAACGGCTCGGCCGCCCGGGCGTGCTGATCCCGGCCCTCGCGGGCGTGGCGCTGCTGATCGCCGGTGGCGTCTTCGCAACCGACAAGCTCACCCAGGCAAGCAAGCCGGCCAGCACCGCGACGCCCGCCGCCGCGCCGTCGCCCAAGACCCCACCACCCAACACCGGTCCCTTCACCGGGATCTACCGGGCCGACTTCGCCCGGATCGGCAGCATCGAAGGCCAACCGGCACCGGGACAGGCGCCGACAACGGAAACGTGGGGCATCAGCTCGGCGTGCCGCCCCACCGGTTGCGTGGCGAGCGCGTCACGCCTCACCGGCGAAAGCATGCAGGTGTCGACGATGGTCTTCGACCAGGTCGGCGAAAACTGGGTGGCCGTCAGCGCCGGCTCGAGCACGTGCACCAACACCAAACTTGACGGCGATATCTGGGAGACGTTCACCCTGCAACCGCGCCCCGACGGCACCCTCGCCGGTGAGGCCACCGAAATCATGGACAAGGGGTGCGCCAACAAACGAACGGTCACCTTCACCCGCACCGGAGACGTCGACGTCAGCAGCCTCCCCGACCCGAACACCCTGCCGCCGCGGGTGGTGTCGCCGGCCGAGGCGGTGCACGGCCGCTACCACGAATCCGACGTCACGCCGAGTGGCTACAAAGGGCAGCAGGACTACGTCGTCCGGACGGACTGCCTTCGCACCGGCGACCGGTGCATGAGCTTCTTCCACGCTCCGCCGGCTTCCGCCATGGCGTTGGTATTCGGCGGCGGGGAGTGGATCTACGACCGCGAGTTCGACGGCCGGTGCTCCAAGGGCGGCACGGCGCACGTGAGGATCGTGACGCACTTCGGATTGCCGCAACCGGCACAGGATCCGGTCGCGCTGCTCACCGGACACGGCCACGAGGACGTGGCGAATTCTGCGGGCGTCAACTGCGGTAGCACCGACGTCGACGTAAAGTTCGCCCGCACCGGCGATTAGCTCCGGCTACCCGATCAGCTTGGTGAGCCAGGTCGGATCCTGATAGTTAACCGACTTGGTGCCGTCCCAGACGAACGGTGTCCCAGTGGCGTTGAGCCCGGTCAGCGTCGCATCGCCGGCCGCGGCCTTGGCCTTGGCCGTGCCGACGTCATCGCCCGCCTTGATGCAATCGAGCGCGCTGGCGTCGGCGCCGACGGTCTTGGCGAGCTGGGCCAGTTCACCGTCGGTGCGGTCTTCCGGGGCGTTCTCGGCGGGCTGGAAGTTGCTGGCGAACAGGCCCGAGTAGTAATTGGCGTAGATCTTGGGATCGTTTTGCGCCGCAACGCAATACGAGGCCGCCACCGCCCGGGTCGAGTAGTTCTTGCTGTGTGACCTGTCGTCGAGGAAGTTCAGCAGGTGATAACGCACCGCGAGCTTCTTGTTGTTCACTGCGCTGTCGATATCGCTCGCGTTCGACCGGATGAAGCTGCCGCACGGCGGGCAGATGGGTTCGTTGAAGATGTCGATCGTCGTCGGGGCCGCCGAGCTACCCACGTACACACCGTCATCGAGGACCTTGAGCTCAACCGCGTCCGGTGGCGGCGGTGCGGATGTCGACGTGTGGGACGGCGGCGACGACTGCCACGGGTGGGCGGCGACGACGACCAGCCCGGCCTCGGCGGCCACCACGACGGCGGCGCCGGCGCCGACCCACGGCCAGGGGTTGCGTCCGCGCCGGGGCGGTGAACCCCACGGTGGCGTTCCGGTGGCGCCCACGTCGCCGGTGCCCCAGGCGGGGGCACCGGGCCACCCCGTGGGCTGGGGCGCCGATCCGCCTAGCCAGCCCGGCGCCGGTGGAGTCGACGTCGCGGGCCACGCTTGGCCCTGTAGCGGCGTGTGGTTCGCCATGACCGGCGGCGGCGCAGGCGCAAAACCGCCGGGTGGCTGGCCGGCAAACGCGGCCGGCATGTTCGCCACCTGGCTGCGCTGCAGAATGTCGGTCGCGCGGTCCTGGTCGGGCGTGGCCAGCGCGGCGTAGGCGGCCGCCGACAGATCGCCGCACGTGGCATAGCGGGCCGCGGGATCCTTGGCCATGCCGTGCGCGATGACGCCGTCGAAGGCCACCGGGATGCTCGGCCGCGCGGCGCTGGGCCGCGGGATCGCCTGGTTGAGGTGGGCGCCCATCACGCCGATGGTGTCGCCGGTGTAGGGCGGGGAACCGGTCAGGCACTCGTACAGCACGCAGGTCAGGGCGTAGATGTCAGCGCGGTAGGTCACCTCGGCGTCGCTGAACCGTTCGGGGGCCATGTATTTGACGGTGCCCACCGTGGTGCCGAACTGGGTCAGCTTCTCGTCGGACGTGGCGCTGGCGATGCCGAAGTCCACCAGGTACGCAAAGTCATCGGCACTGACCAGGATGTTTTCCGGCTTCACGTCGCGGTGCATCACCCCGGCGGCGTGAGCGGCGTCGAGGGCCGAGCCGATCTGGCGCACGATCGCCACCGCCCGCGGCGGCGACAGCGGCCCGTAGCGGCTCAGCATGGTCGCCAGGTCGTTGCCGTCGATCAGGCGCATGTCCACATAAAGCTGGCCGTCGATCTCGCCGAAATCGTGAATCGGCACGACGTGCGGTTCCTGCAGCCGCCCGGCGGTGCGGGCCTCGCGCTGCATGCGCGAGCGAAAGACGGGATCGCTGGACAGCGCCTGCGACATCAGCTTGAGCGCCACGATCCGTTCGCGCACCGTGTCCTCGGCCTCATAGACGTCGCCCATCCCGCCGCGGCCCACCAACCGCCGTAGCCGATACGGCCCGAACTGCGAGCCCTCCCGCGAATCCGCGGTCGTCTCACTCATCCCGACTCCTCACCCGCCACAGGGCGCCGCAAACCACCGCAAAGTGGCGTGCAGGCATAAGGCTAATGGTTTCGGCAACCGCGGGGCACGGTGAATAGCCAGAATGCCAGCTAATTCCGGTTCGGCTGGTTATGGCGGCTCCCGGTCGGCGGGGCGGCGACACCCGATCAGCGGCGTTCCTCGTCCCCGGTTTTGCGCTCGCCGAGGCCCTCTCGCGACAGCGCACGGACAAAGCCGTAGGCCTGCATTCCGGCCGGGCCGGGGTTTTTGACGATCCAGTCGTTGATGTTTGACAGCGCCTTGGCTAAGTCATCGCGCCTGACCCGGACCAGGTAGGTCTTCCTGTCGTCATGCGGATCGTCGATGGCTTCGGCGACGGCGACGGGGTTCCTGAAGGCGTAGGCGATCCCGTGCACGGCGTCGTGGTTGAGCGCCCAGTTAAGTTCGCTGGGCCGCAGTCGGTTCACCGCAAGATTGCGGTATTCGTCCTCGTCGGTTGAATCGCTCACGTGGCCGATGGTCCTCCTCGGAGGTGTGCCCGCGAGAAAGTGGACGACGATCGACCGAACGCAATGCCGCGCAGGCTATTCGATGAAAATTTCCCCAAGCTCTCATCATAGGAAGCACCTGCATTCAGTGCATGCCGAGCGTTCGTTCAGCAACCGGCCGATATGCGCCCGCGCCGAAGCGTCGTAGAGTGACGGCGGGCCGCTGACGGCCATCTCCGCTGGCTGCGAGGACTCATGACCGAACGCATCGAGGTTGGTCGCACCATCAACGCGCCGGCCGCCGATATCTTCGCGGTGCTGTGCGACCCGCAGGGCCACGTCGCGATCGACTCCTCTGGAATGCTGCAGGCCGCCGATGGCGACCCGGTAACCGGCGTCGGGGACAGCTTCGTGGTGCACATGGACCGCGAGGCGCTCAACGACTTCCCGCAGCTCGGAAGGTACGACGTCACCGTCGAGATCAGGGAGTTCGAGCGGAATCGGCTGATCGCCTGGACGGTTCTCGGCCAGATCCGCCCGCCGATCGGCCACGTCTACGGCTACCGGCTGGAGCCCGCCGACGACGCGGCGGCCACGGTCGTCACCTCGTTCTACGACTGGTCGGAGATCGACCCGAAGTGGCGGGAGGCCGGAATCTTCCCGGTGCTGTCCGAGGGTGCGCTGCGGGCGACCCTGGGCATCCTCGACCGCACGGTCCGGCGGGGCTACCCGAGGGGCTGACGGCGGCTCAGCGCCGATACTTCAGGAACAGGTAGTCGTCGCAGGTCAGCGCGTGCTCGAGCCGCATCGCCACCGGTATCGAAAGCCGGGACGGCTTTCGTTGGCCAACCGGCTGGCTCCCGGCGAGTTTGGGGGCCAGCGTCACGCAGATCTCGGCGACGGCGTCGGCGTCCACCAACTCGTCGAGCAGGGTCGGTCCGCCCTCGCACAGGACGCGGTTCATGCCCTGCGCGCGCAGCAGCGCGAGGGCGCGGGTTACGTCGACGGAATCCTCGCCGGCGACCAGCACGCGTCGACGCGGGTCCTCCCGCGCGGCCGACCGCGCGCAGGTGACCAGGATCGGTGGCTGGTCGGGGTTGCCGAACAGCCGCGTCGGCAGTGCACCGGTCCGGCTGATCACGGCGATCGGGGGAGGGGTGGCGCGTTGCGTGTCGATGAGCCGCACCGGGCCATAGTTTTCGGCGCGGGCGGTGCCGGCGCCGACCAGGACCACGTCGGCGAAGCCGCGCAGGATCTTCAGCAGCTGCTGGTCGGTGGGGCAGGACAGTGGACCGGCGCGACCGCCGAACGCGGCGGCGCCGTCCGCGCTGAAGATCATGTTCGCCCGGACCCCGTCCGGGGGGTCGGCATAAAACGACGCCAGCTCGGTGACGTCGCCGACGGCACCCATCCGTAGCGACGTCATCGGCTAGGCCTCGTGGCCCGGTTCGAGGTGGCGCACGTCGCCGAAGGACACCCAGCTCTCCAGCTCGCGCGGCGGTTCGCCGTCGACGGGCTCCAGCAGGTGCCCGACGTGGTCACCGAGGGGGAAACGATCGAGGATCTTGCCGACGAACCAGGCCGCCGCGTCATCGAGGATGGGCAACTGTGCCGGGCCGCGGTGCCACGCGCAGCGGTCGAACTTGTTGACGGTGTCGCCGGTCTGGCTGCCGAAGAGTTCCGCGACCTCGAGGTGCTCGTGGTCGAACACGTGCACCGCCAGGTGGCTGGCGCCGGCTGCCACCCGAAACGTGTGGTTCTTGGTGGACAGGCCGACCAGGAAGCGCGGCGGATGGATGCTGGCCTGGCTGGCGAAGCCCACCAGGCAGCCGGCCGCGACGCCGTCGGCCTGCGTGGTCACGACAAACATCGGATAGTTGAGCAGCGCCACCAGCTTTTCGAATGCTTCCGCTCCGGGCTCGGCCACCCGCTCAGTCTTCCCGTTCGTGCCGGGCGGGAATCGCATTGCCGCGATTGCGGCGCGCGACGCAGGCCGGCCCAACACCGAGACGCCTCCGGTTCAGAGCAGCTTGTCCACCATGATGGGCAAATCGGTGACGCGCCTGCCGGTGGCGTTGAACACCGCGTTGGCGATCGCGGCGGGCACGCCGACGATCACCAACTCGCCGAGTCCCTTGACGCCGATCGGATCGGCGATCCGGTCCTCGGCCGGTAAAAAGGTTGCATCCAACGCGGGGACGTCGGCGTTGACCGGCACCAGATAATCCGACATGTTCGCGTTGACGATGCGGCCATCACGGTGGTCCAGCTGGGTCCCTTCCAGGAGCGCCATCCCGATTCCTCCGACCATGCCGCCGATCGCCTGACTATGCGCGAGTTTGGGGTTGATCACCCGGCCGGCGTCGTAGCAGGCATAGATGCGGCGGATCCGCACCGTCGCAAGTAACGAGTCGACGACGACTTCAGCGAACACGGCTCCGTAGGCGTACATCGAGTACCGCTTATCGGCGTCGTCGGGTGTCCATGTCTGTTCCGAGTCCAGACTCGGCCATCCGCGGCGGCGCAGCAGATCCTGATACGATTCGCCACGCTCGGGCCCTGTCGTCGCGACCATGCGGCCATCCGTGACGGCGACGTCGTCCGGACGCAGGCCGTTGAGCGGCGATCCCGGGTCGGTTATGGCCGTGCGAACGAAGCGGTCGCGCAGCATATTCGCGGCAGTAAAGACGGCCGACCCCACACTGGCCATGGTCCGCGACCCCGAGTGCGACGGCGCGGGCGGGAACAGGCTGTCGCCCAGGGCGAATCGCACGCGGCTTAGCGGCATCCCAAGCGCGTCTGCGGCGACCTGCGTCATCGAGGTGTAAGTTCCGGGCCCCATGTCGCTGGTTCCGCTTCGTACCTCGACCGTCCCGTCAGCCAAAACCCTTGCAATTGCGCCACATTGACTACGCTGGGTGCGGTAGGCCGCCGCGGCCACACCGATTCCGACGAGTTGATCGCCCTCGCGGCCGGCTCCGGGAGTCGGGTTCCGCCGGCCCCAGCCGAAGCTCGCCGCCCCTTGCCGGAGGCAGTCGGTTAGCCGCCGCGTGGAAAACGGCTTGCCGTCGGTCTGGTCGACGTCGGGTTCGTTGCGCATGCGTAATTCGATCGGGTCCATGCCCAGCCGGTGTGCGAGATCGTCCATGCCGGACTCGAGGGCAAACATGCCGGTGACCGCGCCGGGGCCCCGCATGTAGGTGGGCAGGTGGACGTCGAGCGGCACAACGCGATAGGTCGAACGGAGGTTGGGAACGCGGTACAGAAAGCGCGGAATGCCGACAAGCCCGTCCTCGTAGGTTCCGTATTTTGCTGTCTCCGTTCGTCCCTCGTGGATCATGGCGCTGATCTGGCCTGTTTGGTCCGCCCCAATGGCCACGCGCTGCCGGCTGGTGGGCCGGTAGCCGATTCCGCTATACATCTGCTTGCGGGTCAGCACCAGCTTCACGGGCCTCCGCATGCGCCGAGCGGCGTATGCGGCGAGCAGTTGATGCGGCCACGTCTGCCCGGCACTACCGAAGGCACCTCCGACGAACGGCGAGATCACCCGCACGTGGTCTGGGGGCATACCCATAGCGTCGGCATAGGCCTGCCGCGCCGAGCTGATGCTTTGAACCTTGTCCCACACCGTGAGCTGGTCGCCGTCCCACTTGGCAATGGTCGCGGGCAATTCCATCGGATTGTGGTTGTTGCGGGCGATACTGTACCCGAGGTCTGTTACCACCGACGTCCTGCGAATCGCTTGATCCGCGTTGCCGCGGGCATAGTCGCGATTGGAACGCCCCGGCTGGCTAATGGCCTGCGGCGCATCGACATTCGTCAACGCCGGCCGATCCGAGTAAAGGACAGCCACGAGCGACGCCCCGTGGGCGGCCGCCTCAAGCGTGCTGGCGACAACCACGGCAACGGGCTGGCCGAAGAAGGAAACCTGGCGTGTATCGAACGGCAGCTTCAACCCGGGGAAGTCGCTCAGCACCCGAAGCACGTCGCGGTGCGCCAGTGCGGCGTTGGCGTCGACGCGGTCGACGCGGCCGCACGCCACCGTGCTGCACACCAGCGCCGCGTACACCAATCCGGGAAACTCGTTGTCGGCCGCGTACCGCGCTTTGCCGGTCACCTTGAGCGGGCCGTCGACCCGGGTGATCGGCTGGCCGGAAACTATCAGCGCGGAGGGCAGTGCCTGCGTCATGGCAACGCCGCCACGGTGGTCAGTTGTCTTTCAACCGTCCGCTTGAGGAGTTCGACCTTAAAGCCGTTCTCTCCCAGCGGTTTTGCGCCGTCAGCGGCAAGCGCGGCCGCGCCGCGCAAGACGTCGGCGTCGGGCGGCCTTCCCCTGAGCGCTCCTTCGACGGCCGACAAACGCCACGGCACGGTGCCGACCCCGCCGACCGCGACCCTGGCGCTGCGGATGGCGCCGGCGTCGATGTCGAGCGCCACCGCCGCCGATTCCAATGCGAATTCGTAGGACTGGCGGTCGCGCACCTTGAGATAGCCGGACCGGCGCGACACGGGCCCGACCGGCACCTCGACGGCGACGATCAGCTCGCCGGGCCGAAGGTTGTGCTCTTGGTGAGGCGAGTCACCCGGCTCGCGAAAAAGATCGCCGACGGGTATTCGCCGTTCCCCGGACGTGTCCCGCGCCACCACCTCGGCGTCCAACGCCACGAGGGCCACGGCTAGATCGGACGGGTGGGTCGCGACGCAGTCTTGACTGGTGCCAAATATTGCGTGCGTGCGGTTGCGTCCCTCGATAGCCGCGCAACCCGCGCCGGGAGTGCGTCGGTTACACGGGGCCGACACGTCGCGGAAATACAGGCACCTGGTGCGTTGCAAAAGGTTCCCGCCGATCGTCGCCATGTTGCGCAGCTGGGGCGAGGCGCTGAGCTCAAGGGCTTGACTGACCACCGGCATTTGCTGCCGGACGACGGGATGAGCGGCGAGGTCAGTCATCCGCACCAGGGCCCCGACGCGAATTCTGTCGGGCCGTACGTCGACCGACGCGTAAGGCAAAGCGTTGATGTCCACCAATGAATCCGGACGCTCCACGGTTTCCCGCATCAGGTCGACCAGCGTGGTGCCGCCGGCAATGTAACGGGCGCCGGCGGCCGCGGCCCTCAGCGCCGACTGCTCGTCGACGGCTTTGGTGTAGCGGAAAGGGAACACGTTCTACTGGGCGCGCGCCGCCGTGGCGACCGCATTGACGATGTTGGTGTACGCGCCGCAGCGACAGATGTTGCCGCTCATCCACTCTCGAATTTCCGCCGGCGAGCCCGCATGCCCTTCACCGATGCACCCCACGGCGGACATGATTTGGCCGGGTGTGCAATAGCCGCACTGGAACGCGTCGTCATCGATGAACGCCTGCTGGAGGGGATGGAGTCGGCCGCTGTCGGCCAGGCCCTCGATGGTGGTGATCCGCGCACCGTCGTGCATCACCGCGAGTGTGAGACACGAGTTGATCCGGCGACCGTCGACCAGCACGGTGCACGCGCCACACGCTCCCTGGTCGCAGCCCTTCTTGGTGCCGGGTAGTCCCGCCCGCTCGCGCAGCATGTCCAGCAGCGACGTGCGGTTATCGACGGTGATTTCTCGATCTTCGCCATTGATTCGGGCATGTACGACGGTGGTGTGGCCTTCGTCCTGGGCTTGATCGGGTCCGGCAGCGCCGGGACCGGCGGCGACGGCGCCGCCCAAGGCGAGGGAGGCACCCACGAACGTCCTGCGGTTGAGTTGGATACCGAATCGGTTGTCCATTAGATCCACTGTAAAACGGGTTCGTGACATCCATCCTGCGCGCCGCCGCTGACAACGAGCATTGCCTGGTGTGCGCTATGCGGTGCAGCAGCTTTCATCGGGATGGTCGGTGTTCGGCCCGAAGGTGTCGGAGTCGGCGATCACGGTGTACACCTCCCAGCGTTCCCCGCCGGGGCCGGTGACCCAGACCTTGTCCTGGGCGGCGAAGCAGCAGGTGGTGTTCAGCTCTTCTTCGGTGAACAGTCCCTGCTCGGTGAGACGGGCGATTTCGCTGCGCACGGTGTCGGCGGAGTCGACTTCCACGCCGAGGTGATTGAGAGTGCCGCCATGGCCCGGATTCTCGAGCAGCACCAGCTTGAGCGGTGGCTCGGCGATCGCGAAGTTGGCGTAGCCGGGTTTGACCTTGGCCGGCTCGGCGTTGAACAGCTTGGCGTAGAAGCTGATTGCCTCGTCGAGATTGTCGACGTTGAGGGCCAATTGCAGGCGCGACATCGTGGGTCCTTCCTTCTGGCGTCGGTTAGGGGGTGGTGGCTCCCGGCAGGAGCTCGGTGATCAAAGCCCGGACTCGGGCGGCGATGTCGTCGCGGATCGCGCGCACCGCGGCCAGCGGTTGACCGGCGGGGTCGGGCAGTGTCCAGTCGCGGTAGGACACTGCTGGGTAGTAGGGACAGGTGTCGCCGCAGCCCATGGTGATTACGACGTCGCTGACCCGCACCGCGTCGGCGGTGAGGATTTTCGGCGCGCCGATGGCGATGTCGATTCCGAGTTCGGCCATGGCGGCGACGGCGACGGGGTTGACCCGGTCGGCAGGTTCGGTCCCGGCGGAGCGCACTTCGATCCGATCGCCGGCCATGTCGCTCAGCAAGGCGGCGGCCATCTGCGAGCGCCCGGCGTTATGGACGCAGACGAACAGCACGCGGGGTTTGTCGGCCATCGGCTTGGGCTCCTAGCTGGGGCTCGTGTCGGAACAGCCGGGCGCGCAACGCCAGGGAGACGTAGACCAGCCCGACCAGTACGGGGACTTCGATCAACGGTCCGACGACCCCGGCCAGGGCCTGCCCGGACATGGCGCCGAACGTGCTGATCGCCACCGCGATGGCCAACTCGAAATTGTTGCCGGCGGCGGTGAACGCCAGGGTGGTGGTGCGGGAATAGCCCAGCCGCAGGGCGTAGCCCAGCGCATATCCGCCGCACCACATTATCGCGAAATAGGCCAGTAGCGGGACCGCAATGCGTGCGACATCCCATGGCCGAGAAGCGATTTGGCGGCCTTGCAGGGCGAACAGGATGACGATGGTGAACAGCAGCCCATAGAGCGCGCACGGCCCGATGCGGGGCAGAAATCGGGTCTCGTACCACTGGCGGCCTTTTGACCGCTCACCCAGTCGGCGCGACAGGTATCCGGCCAGCAGTGGAATGCCCAGAAAGATGAGCACGGATTTGGCGATCTGCCACACGGAGACGGCGATGCCGGTTTGCGGCAGGCCGAGCCAGCCGGGCAGCACCGAGAGGTAGAACCAGCCCAGTGCGGCGAACATGACGACCTGGAACAGCGAGTTCAACGCGACGAGCACGGCCGCGGCTTCGCGGTCCCCGCACGCCAGGTCGTTCCAGATGATGACCATCGCGATGCAGCGGGCCAGCCCGACGATGATCAGCCCGGTGCGGTACTCGGGTAGGTCCGCTAGCAGCAGCCAGCCCAGGGCGAACATCACGGCGGGCCCGATCAACCAATTGAGCAGCACAGAGCTCACCATGAGTCTGCGGTCGGAGGTGATGTCGTCCAGCCGGTCGTAGCGGACCTTCGCCAGCACCGGATACATCATGACCAGCAGGCCTATCGCAATGGGCAGTGAAATGCCTTCGACCGCAACGCCACTCAAGGCCGCGCCCAGGCCGGGCACCGATCGGCCCAGCAGCAGGCCGGCGGCCATCGCCACCGCGATCCAGACGGGGAGATACCGGTCCAGCGTCGAGAGCCGGGCCGCTACCGCCGGTGGGGCGGACACCGGCGTCGAGGCGTTGGTCATGGCCCGCATCCTGGCCTCGTTGCCCCAACGAGGTCATCGATGTGCAGGACCGACGAAAGTTGCTGCAATGCAGAGGGAATCACCCAGTAGTACACCCAGGTGCCTCGCCGCTCGCAGTCGAGCAGGCCGGCCGAGCGCAGCAGCTTGAGGTGATGGGAGATCGTTGGTTGCGATACGTCGAAGGTGGCCGAGATCTCGCACACGCAGGCCTCACCGCCGGGGTGGCTGGCGATCAGGCTCAGCAGCCGCAGGCGCACCGGGTCGCCCAGCGCCTTGAACATCGCCGCCAACTCCGCCGCCTGCGACTCACCCATCGCCGCCGTGCCCAGCGCCGGGCAGCACCGCTGCGCTTGATTCGACATCCTTCTATATAAGCATTTATCGAATCAGGTTGCCACTCCTCCTGCCCATCACCCGCCGAACGGCGTAGGCGGCGACACCGACACCGAGCACCGCGACGCCGGTCAGCACCGAGGACAGCGGCATCGCGAACGCCAGAACCACGCACCCGACCAGCCCGACCAGGGGGATCACCCGGTGTGGGCGGCCCTCGTCGGGCCCGAGGGTCAACGCGGAGGCGTTGGCGACCGCGTAGTAGATCAGCACGGCGAACGACGAGAAGCCGATCGCGCCGCGCAGGTCCGCGGTGGCGGCCAGCACCGCCACGACGACGCCGATCAGCAGCTCGGCCCGGTGGGGCACCTCGAACCTGGGGTGCACGGCGCTGAGCGCGTGCGGCAGATGGCGGTCGCGAGCCATCGCCAGGGTGGTGCGCGAGACGCCGAGGATCAGCGCCAGCAGCGAGCCCAGCGCCGCTACCGCCGCGCCCACCCGCACCCCGGGCGCCAGCCAGCCCATCCCGGCCGTGCGCACCGCGTCGGCCAGCGGGGCGGTCGACTCGGCGAGACGCTGTGGCCCCAACGCGGCCAGCGCGGCCACGGCCACCAGCGCGTAGACGACCAGGGCGATGGCCAGCGCCAGCGGGATCGCCCGCGGGATGGTGCGCGCGGGGTCGCGCACCTCCTCTCCGAGGGTGGCGATGCGCGCGTAGCCGGCGAAGGCGAAAAACAGCAGGCCGGCGGCCTGCACCACGCCGCCCACGGAGGCACCGGCCACCTGCAGCCGATCGGCGTAGGCGGTCCCGGAGGCGAACACGGCGACGACCACCGCCGCCAGGACGGCGAGCACCAGCGCGACGATGACGCGGGTGAGCCAGGCCGACTTCTGCACCCCGACATAGTTCACGGCGGTCAACGCCACCACCGCGGCGACGGCCACCGGGTGCGCCTGCGACGGCCACGCGTACGCGCCCACGGTCAAGGCCATCGCCGCGCAGGACGCCGTCTTGCCGACGACGAATCCCCAACCCGCCAGATAACCCCAGAAATCACCAAGCCGCTTGCGGCCGTACAGGTAGGTGCCGCCGGACGCGGGATAGAGGGCCGCCAGCCGCGCCGAGGAGGTGGCGTTGCAGTAGGCCACCACCGCCGCCAACCCCAGTCCAAGGAGCAGCCCCGAGCCCGCGGCATGCGCCGCCGGGCCCAGCGCGGCGAAAATCCCGGCGCCGATCATCGACCCGAGCCCGATCACCACCGCGTCGAACAGCCCCAGGCTGCGGCGCAGCTGACCGCTGTCGGACACTCGGCCTCCTCGTCACCCGGGATCTCCCCAAACCTATCAAATCAGTTTGATGTATCGTCCGAAAGGTGGCGATACCCAAGCGGGCGGCGGTGCCGCCGCTGATGCGCATGGCGGCGCATCCGGTGCGCTGGGCGCTGCTGACCGAACTGGCGGCCGGCGACCACCGGGTGCGGGAATTGGCTGCCGCCGTTGATGAGCCGCAAAACCTGGTCTCCTATCACCTACGGCTGTTGCGCACGGCCGGGCTCATCGGCGCGCGGCAAAGCACGTTCGACGGCCGCGACACCTACTACCAGCTGAACCTGCGCCGGTGCGCGGGGGCGTTCGGGGAGGCGGCCGCCGCGTTGCATCCGGCGCTCGTGTCGACGGCCACCGCTAAACCCGCGGCACGGTCGGTGCTGTTTTTGTGCTCGGGGAATAGCGCGCGCTCGCCGATGGCCGAGGCCCTGCTCCGGAAAAAGGGCCACGGGCGCATCCGCACCGCGAGCGCGGGCAGTCATCCCAAACCGCGCATGCATCCCAACGCCATTCGAATCCTGCGCGACCTGTACGGCATCGACCTGCACGACGGCCGACCCCAGCCGTTGACCGCGGTAGGCCGGCGGCGCTTCGATTACGTCATCACGTTGTGCGACAAGGTGCGCGAATACGCGCGTGAGCACGGCGTGGCCACGACGATGCATTGGAGCCTGCCCGACCCGTCGGCCGCCGGTGACAACGACCGCGCCAGCTATCCGCAATTCCGCCGTGTGGCAAGCGAATTGGACACCCGAATCGATTTCCTGCTACCGGTCCTCGCGCTGGGTCCCGAAGGCGGAGACCGATGACGGCGCCGATCGGCCGGCGCGAATTCTTGAAATCGGCGGCGTTGATCGCCGCGATCGGCGGCACCGGCATGGGTGCGGGCGCGTGCTCGCGGAACGCGCCGCCGGCCCCGCCCAATGGAAAGCCGGACTACACCTTGCGGATCGGTACGGGCAGGGTGGAATTGGCGCCCGGCCGGGTCGCCTCGACCCTGACCTACAACGGCCAATTCCCCGGCCCTCTGGTGCGGTTCAAGGAGGGCCGGCGGGCGTGGGTGGACATTTTCAACGACACCGATTTCCCCGAGCAGCTGCACTGGCACGGCCAGCACTTGGGCGTGGACGTCGACGGCGCCGCCGAGGAGGGCACGCCTGACATCCCCGCGCACGGCATGCGGCGCATTTCCTTTGTCCCGGGGCCCGCGGGCTTCCGCTTCTATCACACCCACGTGGTCCCGCGCGCCGATCTGTCCCGCGGCCAGTACAGCGGCCTGGTCGGTCCGGTCTACATCGAACCCAAACAGAACCCCGGCGCCTACGACCAAGAGATCTTCTTGACGCTCAAGGAGTTTGATCCCAGTTTCACCAGCGGGGGCGACATGGCCGCCGACTTCCTGGCCGGCGACGAGCAGCCCGGCCTGAAGGACAAAGGCGAATCGGAGATGGCGGCCTCGCTGGGTCGCGGCGACCCGCGCGGCAATGAGGTCAGTTACGGGGCGTTCACCGTCAACGGACGGATGCTGGGCCACGGCGATCCCATCCGCGTGCAGACCGGTCAGCGGGTGCTGCTGCACGTCCTCAACGGCAGCGCCACCGAAACCCGAAGCCTGGCCCTGCCCGGTCATACCTTCACCGTGATCGCGCTCGACGGCAACCCGGTACCCAACCCGTCATCGGTGCCGGTGCTGTGGCTGGGTGCCGCAGAACGCATTTCGGCGGTCGTCACCATGACCAACCCCGGGGTGTGGGTGCTGGGGGACGTGTCCGACGACGACCGCGACCGCGGCATGGGCATCGTCGTGGAATACGCCGGGCGCGGCGCGGATCCGCAGTGGGTGGCGCCGCCGCCGTTCAAGTGGGATTACCGACTTTTCGCGCGGCCCGCGCCCGCCGCACCGCCCGACCAGACCATCGAGCTGCTGATCGAGAAGCGCAACGCCGCCGACAACGGGTTCAACGTATGGACTTTCAACGGCACACCGTTCTCCATGGACAACGACCAACCCGTGCTCAACATCCAGCGCGACAAGCGCTACCGGCTGCGCTTCCGCAACGCCAGCGACGACCTGCACCCGATGCACCTGCATCGGCACACCTTCGAAATCACCCATGTCGCCGGCACGCCCACCGCCGGCGTGCGCAAGGACGTCGCGATGCTAGGCGGCTATCAGAGCATGGACGTCGACTTCGTCGCCGACCAACCCGGACTGTCACTCCTGCACTGTCATCAGCAGATCCACATGGACTACGGGCTGATGCTGCTGCTCAATAGCGGCTGATCCGCCACGGAAGGACTTACGATTCGGCCATGTCGCTCGAGGCCGGTCAGTTGTTCGACGGGTACACGATCCTGCGGGTGCTGGGCTCGGGCGGGATGGGCCGGGTGTACCTGGCGGCGCATCCCCGGTTGCCGCGCCAGGACGCCCTGAAGCTGTTGCCGCCCGAAGTGACCGCCGACCCGCGGTATCGGGAGCGGTTCGAGCGCGAGGCCGAGTTGGCCGCGGGTTTGTCGCATCCGCACATCGTGGGCATTCACGACCGCGGCGAGCATGACGGCCAGTTTTGGATCTCGATGGACTACGTGGCCGGCACCGACGTGGCCAGGCTGCTGCGGGAGCGGTTTCCGGGTGGGATGCCCGTCGGTGAGGCGATGGCGATCATCACCGCGGTCGCCTCGGCGCTGGATTACGCGCATCGCCGCGGCGTGCTGCACCGCGACGTGAAGCCGGCCAACATCTTGGTGGCCGATTCGGACGGGCAGGGGCGACGCGTTTATTTGGCCGATTTCGGCATCGCGCGCCGCATCGACGACGTGACGGGGCCCACCACGACCAGGATGGCGGTGGGCACGGTGGCCTACGCCGCGCCCGAGCAGCTGATGGCCAGTTCGGTTGACGGCCGTGCCGATCAATACGCGTTGGCCTGCACCGCTTTTCACCTGCTTGTCGGGGCGCCGCCGTATCGCGGTTCCAGCCCTGTGGTGGTGATCGGGCAACACGTCAGCGCCCCGCCGCCCTCGATCGGTGCCCGCCGGCCCGAATTGGCCGGGCTGGACACGGTGTTCGCCACCGCGATGGCCAAGGAGCCGTCCGGCCGGTACGGCAGCTGCGGGGAATTCGCCCGGCAATTGAGCGAGCACCTGAGCGCGCCCTCGGTTCCCCAGGGCCTCACGGTCCCCGCGGGACCTCGGCCGCCGCTACCCAACCGGAGGCGGCCGGGCCGGCGCCCGGCCCTCCTCATCGGCGCCCTGCTGGCCGTCGCGTTGCTGGTCGCCGCCGGCGCGTTTGCCACCGCGAGGCTCACCGGCCGGCATGATCCGGCCCCGGCCGTCGGACCGTTCGGCGGCACCTACCGGGCCGACTTCGGCCCGATCATCGCGCTCGACGACGTCTCGGACACCGGCGGGACGCCGGCGCTGACGAGCACCTATGGCCTGCGTTCGGTGTGTCGCTCCAGCGGCTGCGTGATGACGGCGGCGCGCCTGGGCGGGGCAACCGTCGGGCAGCCGAGCATGGTGTTCGATGAGATCGGCGGCCGCTGGGTGGCGGTAGCCCTCGGCCCGGACAGCTGCCGAAACGCCGACGCCGAATTCTGGCAGGTGTTCTCGCTGCAGCCCCGGCCCGACGGCAGCCTGGCCGGCGAATACACCGCGACCTCCGGCAACGCCTGCGCCGACAAGCGAAGCGTGATCCTCACCCGCACCGGCGACGCCGATGCCAACGGGCTTCCCGACCCGTCCGGCCCACCGCCGCGGGTGCCGTCGCCGGCCCAGGGGCTCCGCGGCCACTATCGCGTTACACGCACCTTGACGAACGGGATCCCACGGCAGCAGCTGGACACCGCCGTCACCACCGCCTGCCTGCGCACCGGCGATCGGTGCATGAGCTACTTCCACGAACCGTCGGGTGACCTGCCGCTGGTGTTCGGCGGCGGGAGCTGGACCTGGAACATCGACGTCGACATCAGGTGTGGCAGGTCAACCGACACCGCGCACATGAAGTCCAGCGGGCAGGCGCCGGTGCCGCAGCCGCCACAGGACCCCATCCTGCAGCTCGTCGGGCGCGGTCACCAGGAACAGACCGAACCCTGCGCCATGAATGCGGATTTCGACGAAACAATAACGCGCACGGGCGATTAGCGGGCGTCCCCGGGAACACCCACGCGTCGCCCCACCGTCATTTTGCCGGCGCGGTCGCATGCGTATTCGACGGGAATGGTAGTTGCCGCTGCGCCTTGAGGATTTACCATTTGGCCATGTCGCTTGAGGTTGGTCAGGTGTTTGCCGGCTACACGATCGTGCGGGTCCTGGGCGCGGGCGGGATGGGGCGGGTCTATCTGGCGTCGCATCCGCGGTTGCCGCGCGAGGACGCGCTGAAGGTCCTGCCGGGCGACCTGACCGGCGATCCGGAATTTCGGGCGCGCTTCATGCGCGAGGCGGAAGTCGCGGCGGGCCTGTCTCATCCGCACATCGTGTCGATTCACGACCGCGGCGAAGAGGACGGCCAGTTTTGGATCTCAATGGATTACGTGGCCGGCACCGATGCCGGCCGCCTGCTGCACGAGAACTACCCGGGCGGCATGCCGCTCGAGCTGGTGGTGTCGATCGTTACCGCGGTGGCCTCGGCACTCGACTATGCGCATCATCGCGGGTTGTTGCACCGCGATGTCAAGCCGGCCAACATCCTGCTGACCGAACCCGACGCGCAGTCCCGGCGCGTTTACCTCGCCGATTTCGGGCTTGCGCGCCACATCGACGACGCGACCGGGCTGACCGCGACCAACATGACGGTCGGCACGGTGGCCTACGTGGCACCCGAGCAATTGAAGGGCGAGCGGGTCGACGGAAGCGCCGATCAATACGCGTTGGCCTGCACCGCCTTTCATCTGCTGGCCGGGGTGCCGCCCTACGCTGATTCCAACGCCGCCGTGGTGATCAGCCAACACATCGGCGCCCCGCCGCCGCCGATCGGTGCGCACCGACCGGAGCTGGCCGCGCTGAATCCGGTGTTCGCCACCGCGATGGCCAAGGAGCCGTCCGACCGCTTCGACAGCTGCCGCGAGTTCGCCGACCGACTGGCCCGGCAGCTCGGTCCGGGGTTCTCACGCGCGGGTGAGATCCCGTTCCCGGACACCGATCCCGCAGTGGAAGCCACGATGCCCGCCGTGTCACCATCGAGGCGGCGTTCTCGCGCCCGGGCCGGCGCCCTGGCGGCCGCCGCGTTGCTCGTCGTCGCCGGTGCTGTCGTCGCGGGGGTGAAGCTCCTGAACGATCGAGACCACACCGGCGGACGCAACACCGCCGCGGCGCCGGCCACTCCCGCGGCCGCGGCGCCCAACTCGGGCCCATTCACCGGCGTCTATCGGGTCCAATTCGGCCCGGGCACCAACCTCGACGACGTCCCTGCTCCGGGTGCGGCCGCGTTGACGGACACGTACGCGGTCCGCTCGGTGTGCGGGCCCACCGGGTGCCGGGCGACGGCGTCACGTCTCAGCGGCGAGATGAGGCTCGCCTCCACCACGGTGTTCGACGAGGTCGACGGGCGCTGGGTGGCCGTCACCATCGGCTCGGACAAGTGCCGCGACGCGCCCGCGGAAATCTGGCAGGTGTTCACCTTGCAACGGAGCCCCGACGGCACCTTCACCGGCGACTACCGCGGGGCCGCCGCCAACGCCTGCGATCAGAAACGAACCGTGACCTTCACCCGTACCGGGGACGTCGATGTCAACAGCCTGCCCGACGCGAACACGCTACCGCCGAGGGTGGTGTCGCCGGCCCAAGCGCTGCACGGCCGTTACCACGTCACGCGGAAGTTCAGCAGAGGACCTCAGCAGCAGGCGGACCAGGCCGTCACCACCGACTGCCTGCGCACCGGCGACCGGTGCATGAGCTACTTTCACTCCAAAACCCTTGACACACCGCTGGTTTTCGGCGGCGGCTCATGGACCTTGGACGTCGAACACGACGAACCCGGCCCCCAGTGTGGCGGCCCTGTCTTTGTGAAGGTCACCGGCCAGTATCCGCTGCCGCAGCCACCACAGGACCCGATCACGCTGCTCAGCGGGCAGAACCGCCTGGAGCAGTCGGGCAGTCGCTCGTGTTCCGGGAGCGTCGACTTTGTCGAAACATATACCCGCACAGGCGATTAGGCCGACCATCGGCGGTTAGCCAAGCGGATGGTTTTGCCGCACCCCGCGATACATGCCCCAGCGAACGACCCACGGCATCACCACCCGCTCGACCGACCACGTCGGAAAGCGAAACGACTGGCCGGTGGGGAAGAAGACCTCCAGCCCGTCCGGCTGGATACCCACCAACGAGCCCCAACGCCGGCCCGGCGTCCGGAATGTGCGCAGCTCGCGTCCCGCGAGCTCGGCACGAATGTTGTGCGCCATGAGCGCATCTCCACGATTGCGGGCGGAGCTGCGCAGCGGGTCGCTCGCCGCGACGTCCCCGACCGCGAAGACGCCCGGATGTCCGGGCACCCGCAGCTCCGGCGTCACGCGCACGAACCCGCGCTCGTCGAGCAGCTCGGGCGGCAGCCAGTCGGTGTTGGGCCGCACCCGGCCGATCGCCCACAGCACCGCGTCGGCGCGGGCGGACGGTTGCCCGGTGCTCCAGCGCACCGGTTCGCCGGTGATCTCATCACCCGCGAAACCCTCGGGCACGCCGGCGCGGTGCCTCGGGTGGACCCCCACACCTAGCCCGGTCAGCCGGGCCCGGAGGCGCTTCCAGGTCGCCGGGTGATATTCGCTCAGCGCCCGCTCTCCGGGGAAGTACAGATCGATCCGTTTGTCCGGCCAGGTGGTCGCCATGTTGAGGGCGCTGCTGACCGCGGCCGCGCCGCCACCCACGACGATCACCGAATCGGCAGCGGCGAGCCGTTCGTGCGCCGCGCGCAGGTCCGCGCCGATATCGGCGGCCGACTGCAGCGTCGGCCGCCGCCAGAAGCCGTTGGTTACCCCCGTCGAGATGACGAGCGCGTCGTACTCTTCGGTCAAGGTTGTGCCGTCGTGTCGGCGACCCAACACGGTTCGAGCGGCCAGGTCGACGCCCGTCAGCGTCGCCTGCACGGTCCGCACCCGATCCAGCCGGCGGAACCTGTCGAATGGGATCCAGTAGTCGCGTGCCCAATCCTGCGGACGGGAGAGCCGGACGCCGAGTTCTTGGCCGCTGACCAGCGCGGGTTTGACCGAAATTCCGACCACGTCGGCGTGCCTGGCCAGGCGGACGGCGGTGAGGACGCCCGCGTCCCCGAGCCCGGCGATGACGACCCGGTGGCGGCGTACTACTCCCATTTGGCTTCCGCGCCTGAGCTTTTCGGAGATTTTATGGCCGGCGATGCGATCCATCCCGGCCTCCTTCCGCGCAAAGCCCGGGTGGGCCGCCGGATCCCCGCCGCGGTCGGCAAACTGTAACACGTTCTACCGCTGCGTCGTCGGCTCGATCAGTAGCATTAGCCAGCGGCCCTTCCACCGGTCGATATGTGTCAGACACCGAAAGGACGCTCAGATGACGACCCAGGCCGACACCCATCGGCACAGCCCGCAACTGATTCCACTTCGGCTGTTGCGGGGGGGACAGGTGCACCATCCGGCCGTGCTGGAGGAGGCCAGGAGGCGCAGCGCGGATCTTCAGCTGCGCTTGGCCGACCGGATCACCGCGTTCGCCGGATCGATGAACTTCGTGTGGATCCACGCGGCCGTATTCGGCGTGTGGATGCTGCTGCTGGAGAAAAACCCGTGGCCCACCTTGACCCTGGTGGTCTCGCTGGAGGCCATTTTCCTGTCGACCTTCGTGATGATCGGCCAGAACCGGCAATCCGCCTTTCAGCAAGCCCGGGCCGACCATGACTTCGAGACCCAGGAATTGGAGCTGAAGACCAACACCCAACTCACTCGTGAGATCCACGTGCTGACTGAGGAATTGCATCGGCGCTTGATCCCGCCGCCGCCGGCGCCTGGCGATTCCGCGTTGCAAGCTTAGACCGCTCTGGGGGAGCAAATGGTGGAGTTACAGGCAACGATGCGCCCACACCTGGGCGCGGCGCTGCGTGCCGCGGCTCGTGCATCGGCCCCCCGGCCGACCGCGGCCAAGCGCGCCGCCAAGGACTTTCGGCAAGGCCTGTGGCGGGCCGTCGGGGCCGAGATCCGGTGGTCGTTCACCCCGCCACGGACCTGGCTGATGGGGGTGTTGGCCAATGTCATTTTCGCCGCGGCGTGGTTGCTCGTGCAGCCGCTGACCCCCGGCCGCCACCACCACGACTGGGCCGTGTTGGTCGGTACCTACTTCTCCTCATGGGTCCTCGCCGACGTCACCACCACCAACCTGCTCGGCGCCGATCACTATCGCGTCCTTCAGGCCCTGTCCGACGGGGTCCCGCTGTGGCGGGTGATGCTGATCAAAAACCTGGCCCTGCTCACGCTCGTGGGGCTGCCCACCTTGCTGACCGCGATGGCCCTCACGTTGTGGTTCCAAACGCCCGGGCGCCTCGCCGTGACCATTCCCACCGTCGCCGTGCCCATCGTGTCCTGGCTCGGCGTGGGCAACCTCATCTCGGTGCTCCATCCGGTCAGCGCCGAGCCGCTGATCCGACGGTGGCGACAGCGTGGCAATCGTCGCCGCACCGGCGGCTGGGCGTTGGCCCTCACGCTGCCGTACGCGCTCTACTACGTCGCCGACCCGATGAACGGGGTGGAGCACCGCGTCCTATGGACCCAGCTGCCCCAACTGATCTGGCCGGTTTTCGGACGCGACACCAAAAGCCTCGTACACCTGGCGACCGCCGCCGCGGTGTGGATCATCGGAACAGTCGCGGCCCTGCTCTGGACGCGCAGGCGCGGGTTCCAGATCCGGTGACGCCATGCTAGGGAGTCGGGCCCTGCGGTGGTGCGGTGACCTCCTGGCCACCGACCCGATGGTCAGTCCGCCGCGCGCGGACCTGACCGGCCTCGGCCCCCGACGGTGTTCAGCGGCACCCGCGACATCCTGAACCCCGACGCCCGGCAGCACGCTGCTGTCCCGGCCAGCGGTCGGTAACACCGGGAGCTGGTGACCTGTGTTGTTACGCTGGCTGAGTGGGCGAGACCAGCGAAAATCCGGCGAAGGCGGGACTTGCCGCCACCAGTTGGGCGCTGCTGGGCATGATGTCGTACGAGGAGGAGGTCTCCGGCTACGACCTCAAGAAGTGGATCGACTGGAGCGTCGACCTCTACTACTGGAGCCCGTCGTACAGCCAGATCTACACCGAGCTCAAGAAGCTCGAGAGCCTGGGGCTCGTGACGTCGCGCGTCGAGCACGACGAGGGCACCCGCAGCCGGCGGCTCTACAAAATCACTCCGGCCGGGATGGCCGCCGTAACCGAATGGACCAAAGACGCACCCGTGGATCCTCCGGTGCTCAAGCACAGCGTTCTCCTGCGGGTGACGTTTGGCCACCTCAGCAACCCGACTCGGCTCAAGGAGTTGCTGCAGGAGCATGTGGCCTACGCGGAGGCCAGGCATCGCAAAGCGGTGGAGGACGCCGACGGGGCCGAGGTCGAGCCCGCCTGGGCGTACTCGGTGATCGCCCTACGCTGGGCGGCCAAGTATTACGCCGCCGAGCGTGAGTTCGCCCTGGAACTGATGAAGGAAATCGACGAGGCCGACGCCATCATGCAGAAGGCCGCCAAGGGCGGCTTCGGAAAAGCACGCCCCAAGCCCGGTTATTGGCGCGAGGTCGAGAAGCAGGTCCAGGCCAAGCGGGAGACCGACTAATCCTGATGGTGGCGACCCGCTTCGCCCGGCTTTGCCGCGCTCCCGATCACCGCTAGCCGGCCGCGTCGCGGGCCGCGATATAGCCATACACGAGGCCCTGCGCAATGGTGGCCCCCGCGCCGGGATACGTGGTGCCAAACGCGTTCGCTGCGGTATTGCCGATCGCATACAGCCCGGCGATCACGCCGCCGTCTTCGCGTAGCACCCGCGCCCGCTCGTCAGCCTCGAGGCCGCCGCAGGTGCCCAGGTCGCTGAGCACCATTTTCACCGCGTAGAAGGGTCCCTTGATCAGCGGACGCAGATTGGGGTTGGGCTTGACCGTCGGGTCGCCGTAGTAGCGGTCGTATGCGCTGCGGCCCCTGCCGAAGTCGGGATCCACACCGGCGGAAGCGTTTTGGTTGAATCGCGTCATCGTCTGGCGGAATTCGGGCAACGGGAGGCCCATCCGCGCGCCGACCTCTGCGAGGCTGTCCGCCCGCAACGCGATGCCGGCGTCGTACCACGCCTGCGGGACGTGCATTCGCGGAAACAATTGCGCGCCAAAGACATAACTGTTGCGATATTGCTGGTCGAAGACGATCCACATCGCTTCGACGGGGCTGCCCGCCCGCTCAAGCTCCAGCAGCCGCTGGCCGAATGTCATGTAGTCCGACGACTCGTTGGCGAACCGGCGACCGTTCTGGTCGACGATCACGCAGCCCGGAAGTGACCGTTCGGCCAGCATCACCGCGGGCGCCTTGCCGGGCAGCGGTGCGATGGCGGGGAACCACCACGCCTGGTCCATCAAGGCGATGCCCGCGCCCAACTCCTGGGCGGCGCGGATTCCGTCGCCGGTGTTGGACTTGGCGCCCAGGCTCAGGTGGGCGCCCAGCGATTCGGACTGGAATTTCCACCGCATGTCCATGCTGTGGTCGAAACCGCCGGTGGCCAGCACGACGCCGCGCCGGGCGGTGACGGTCACCTCGCGTCCCTCGTGGTCCACGACCGCGCCCGTCACGCGATCACGATCACCATCGAGGCGCTTTAGGGTGGTGTCCGTCCACACCGGGATGCCGGCGCGCAGCACGCCGGCGAACAGCCCGGCCATCAGGCCCTGGCCGCCCGCCACGTAGCGCCGGCCCAGCAGCCGGCCACCGAGGCCCTGTGCCACCCGTTTGCCGAACGTCGGAATGCCCTTGTGTGGGACCCGGGTTACCAGGTTCATCCAGCGGTAGTCGGCGCCGGTGGTCGGTATCGAGACGCCCGCCTCCAGCACGCCGGGCCGCAGACGGGTCCGGTATTCGCCCAACAATGAAGTGTCGAAGGGGCGGCATTCGCAGGTGCGGCCCGCCGCGCTGCCGCCGGGGTCCTCGGGGTGGTAATCGGCGTAGTCGCGGGCCCAGAACAGCCGCAGCGGGGTGGTGCGGCGCAGCATCTCGACCATGGCGGGTACCTGCGTCACAAATGCGGCCGAGCGTTGCCGGGGCGCCGAGCCCGCAACCACCGAGTCCAGGTACGTCGCGGCGCGCACCGCGGTGTCGTCGGCACCGGCCTCGCGCAAAACGGGGGAGGCGGGCAGCCACAACGCGCCGCCGGACCGGGCCGTCGAACCGCCCACCTGTGACGACTTCTCCACGATCAGCACCGACAGGCCGCGTTCGCGGGCGGCCAACGCTGCGGCCATGCCGGTGCCGGACCCGATCACGAGCAGGTCGACGGAGGTGTCGGCCACACGAAGTCCGGCGGGGATCGTCGTGCTGCGCTGGGTCACGTGGGAAACGCTATGCCGGGGCGGCGCGGCGATGGAAGAGCCATCCTGATCAGTGGAACAACCCGGCCCCATCGGCCGGCCACGGGAGTTTAATCATGCTTATGACGTCGCAGTCGGAGGCCGACGAGGTTCGGCTCATCGAAGCGCAGGCCGCACCGACACGGTTCGCCCGCGGCTGGCACTGCCTTGGTTTGATCCGGGATTTCGGTGACGGCAAGCCGCACGCGGTCAACGCCTTCGGGCACAAGCTTGTCGTCTTCCGCGGCGCGGACGGCGACATCAACGTGCTCGACGCGTACTGCCGCCACATGGGCGGTGACCTCTCGCGGGGCGAGGTCAAGGGCGGCGAGATCGCGTGTCCGTTCCACGACTGGCGCTGGGGCGGTGACGGACGGTGCAAGCGGGTGCCCTACAGCCGGCGCACCCCCAAACTCGCGCGGACGGCGGCATGGACCACCCTGCAACAGGACGGGATGTTGTTCGTGTGGAACGACCCGGAGCGCAGGCCGCCTCCGCCGGAGGTCACGATCCCAAGCATCGAGGGCGCTACGAGCGACGAATGGACCGACTGGCACTGGTACACCACCGTCGTACACAGCAATTGTCGCGAAATCATCGACAACGTCGTGGATATGGCCCACTTCTTCTACATCCACGGGTCGCTGCCCACGTACTTCAAGAACATCTTCGAGGGGCACGTCGCGACGCAGTACATGAACGGGGGGAACCGCCCCGACTTGGGTAGCCCCGAAGGGACGACCATGCTCGGCACGACGTCGGTGGCGTCGTACTATGGCCCATCCTTCATGATCGACGATCTCACCTATCACTATGAGAATGGCGACGCCCAAACAATTCTCATCAATTGCCACTATCCGATCGACGCGAATTCCTTTGTGCTGCAATATGGCATCATCGTGAAGAAATCCGACACGCTGCCGGGCGATCAGGCCATCGAGACCGCGATCAGCCTCGGCGACTTCGTAAAGCTCGGTTTCGAGCAGGACGTCGAGATCTGGCGGCACAAGGCGCGCATCGACAACCCGCTGCTGGTCGAGGAGGACGGCCCCGTCTACCAGCTCCGCCGCTGGTACCAGCAGTTCTACGTCGATGCCGCCGAGGTGCAACCGGACATGGTGGACCGCTTCGAGTTCGAGCTGGACACGACCCGTCCCCACGAGGCGTGGATGAGAGAGGTCGAGGCGAATATGGCCGCCCGGGAAACGCTGTCGGGCTCGGTGTGATGACACTCGATTCGTTCGTCAGGGTAGACAACCGGCTCGACGAGCTGCCGATGGCGCCGGTGGCATGCAGGACCTGCGGCGCGCGGGTGCTGGCTCGCAAGAGCACCTGGAACCAGACCAGCGTGCAATGGAACGCCGACGCGACGGCCCGCTGCCCCGAGCGCGCCGAGGCCCGGAAGATGTCGGCGCACGGTAGGGGAGTATTCCTGGCCTGCACAGCGCTGAGCGAGTCGATCCTCGACGCGGTGCGCCACGGCGAGTTGACCATTGTCGACGAGATAGCAAGACTAGCAACATAGTTGGTTCCGGCGTCGCGTGGGGGTCCGAACTCCCGCTTGCTCATTGCCACTAGCCGAGCCGGATCAGGTCCGGGTCGACGGGTAGGCAAGTGGCCGTATCGGATAGCAGGGTCTCGGTGGCTTCGACTGCGTCACAAAGAGTCCCGGCCGCGGCAAGCGCGTGGCGCTTGAACACCCGCGCCGCTGGGCTCAACACGTGTTGGACCCTGGTCATCGTGCGATTGACCCCAGCGGGCCACCCTTCACCCCACAACGCCACTTCGGTCAGACGGTGGTCCCGGGCTTCGAATACCTCCTCTGGGAGGCGGAGGTCCGCGGCGAACACCTCAGCGCTGACGGCCAAAGTGCGGCCCGTGCCGTCCTGTGGCGCGAGAAATTCCGATAGCGACTTCAAGTCGAGATCCACCGCCCGCAGCCCGAGGATCCGTAGCGGCCGGGTATCCCCGGCACCGGCGAGCAACACCGATACCGCCCAACCCGCCCTGGCCCGGTCGAACATCCAGCCCCCGGCCGATAGCACGGGGTCGCTGGCGCTCCCGGCAACGACGTCAAGTCGATATCGTAGACAATGATCATCCACACGTGTGGCTCGTTCGGCGGCGAAGCCGCTGCCGCTGCTGATGTTGGCACTCGCGACCATCAAGCTGTCGTTACCTCTCTCCAGCCGTGAGCAGAGTTCAGGCGTGCGCGCCGCCGTCGATCCGGATTTCGGTGCCGGTGATGAACACGCCGTCGTCTGAGGCGGCCATGGCGATCACCGCGGCCACCGACCCGGGGTCGCCCAGGACCCCGTTCTCCTTGCCGTGCAGCAGCGGAGTCTGCTTGGCCCACAAGCCCAGGTCGTATCCCTCGGGCATCTTGTCCAGGGTGGTCAGCGCCAGCGCGGTGGCCACGCCGCCGGGCTGAATGTTGATGGCGCGCAGCCCCTGCTTGGAGTATTCGAGCGCCAATCCGTGGGTGAAAGACAGCACTCCACCCTTGCTGGCCGCGTAAGCCGCCATGTACGGGTGCGCGAATGACGCTGCGGTGGAGGTGAAGTTGACGACCACGCCGCGGCCTGAATCCAGCAGCGCCGGAAGCGCCTGGCGGGTCATCAGAAAGGTCCCGGTGAGATTGACCGCCAGGGTGGCGTTCCAGTCGGCCAGCGTGTGTTCGTGGGTGTTGGCGCAGCGCTGGATGGCGGCCGCGTTGACCAAGACCTCGAGGCCGCCGAGGTCGGCCACGGCCGCGTCTATCGCGGCCGTCACGGCGCCCTCGTCGGAGACGTCGAGAACAGCGGTTGTCAGTCGCTTGCCGGTGCCCGCGTGGTCGGCGGCCGCCGCGGTCCCCGCCAGCCCGTCCGCCGAGACGTCGTAGGCCACGACGGTGGCGCCCTCGTCGAGCAGCCGTTCCACGGTCGCCTTTCCGATGCCGGAGCCGGCGCCGGTGACGATGACGCGTCGATCGGCGAAACGATCCATCACGCACGCCCTTTCGTTTAAGCGAGCTGGAAGGCGCTGACCGCGGCTTCCTCCGGGTACACCGACGGGCCGCCCAAGTCGTAGGCGGCGTTGAGCGCGTTGATGAAGGCGGGATCGTGCAGCGGCTGGCCGGGGATGTCGAGTTTGATCCCCTTGGAGTTGACGTCGTCGACCATGATGTCGATGGCCTTTTCGATAGTCAGGTCGTCGGAGCCCTCCATGTTCTTTTTCAGCTCGTCGTAGTCGGAGAACACCTCGGCCGACCAGTGCACTAGGAACCGCAGTTCGTCCGTCCGATGGCGGGCGATCACCGCGTCGTCGTTTTTCAGCAGCCAGTGGTCGGCGTCGCTTGGGTCTCCGCTGAACACGGTGTCGAATGCCAGGCCGGCCGGAATCTGTTGGTCCAACGGCCCGTTCGCCTCGCCACGGTGCATCATCATCTCGTTTTGCACCACCAGGCCGCGGTTGTATATCGGCGGCCGCACACGCTTGGGTGCCTGGAGTGGTCCGTCGGGCCAGTAGGTGAATCCGCTTCCACTGTCCAGCGAGAACCAGGTGATCACCTGGGCCATCTTGATCAGGTATTCGCCGAACAATCCGGACTTGCCCATCACACTGGTCAGCCACGTCGGTGCGTTCTCGTGCCGCACGCCGCGGAAGCTCGGTGAATCCAGGTGCCCGGGATCGCGGTTGGCGCACGGCCCGTTGATGTTGAACAGCATCAGCTGCGGCTTGGCGTATTCGGCCTTCCAGTAACTCTTGGCCAACTCCAGGAAGCGCTCGTTGTAGAAGCAGTCGTGCAGTTGCGGGTAGAGCACGGCCCCGTAGTTGGCGAGGTAGCCACGGAAGGTCGGTGTCAGGAACAGGTCGAGCGACGGCGTAAAGCCTTCGGGGAAGACGCCGCTCATGGTCGCGATCAGTTCCTCGGCAGACGCGAAGTGCTGGGCGATGATCAACTTCCATGGTCCCTCGGTGCGCGCCACGTCGAGCAGGCGCTCGCGCTGATCGTCGGTGTACACGTTCTCGATCTCCCGGGGCGGCGCCGCCGGCCGCAACACGTCGGAAAGCGTCATCCGCCGCTCGTCGGTGAGCATCAGCTGTCTCCTCTGCAATTCTGGATCGATTGATTGTGCGCAGCGTCAACGCGATTCGGTGGGCGGGCGTCCGGTCATCGGGACGTCGAAACGAAGGGGATGGTTGAACTTGGCCCGCAGCAGCGCGCCGACCTCCGCGACGGCCAGCCGGCCCCGCGCCGTCGCATCCGAGCGCATCAAGAAGCCGTGGTACATGCCCGGATAGCGCGTAAGGGTCGTCTGCACACCTGCGGCGCACAACCGGGCCGCGTAGCGCTCGCCCCAGTCCCGGATAGGGTCGCAGCCCGCCGTCACGACGATCGCCGGGGGAAGGCAGCAGAGGTCCGAGGCGTATGCGGGGACCAGGTACGGGTCGCGGGGCGAGCCCGCAGCACCGTCCACCAGCGCGTGCATGTAGTCGATGTCGTCGCGCGTGAGCATCGGCGCCTGGTCGAGCGCGACCATGGAAGGAACATCCATGTCGCGGTCCAGCCCGGGATACAGCAGCACCTGGGCATAGATCGCCGGCCCGCCGCGGTCACGCGCGGCCAGCGCCACCGCCGCCGCCAGGGAACCACCGGCGCTGTCGCCGATCACGGTGAGTCGTTCCGCGTCCAGCCCCAGCTCACACGCGTTCCGCAACACCCACTCGGTCGCAGCGTACGAGTCGTCGAACTGTGCGGGTGGCGGCGACTCCGGGGCCAACCGGTAGTCGACGGCGACGACGGTGGCCGCCGACGCCGCGGCCAGCTCACGCGCCAGCGGCTCGAATGAGTGATTCGAGCCCATCACGAGCCCGCCGCCGTGGAAGTACACCAGCACCGGGCCGCCTGCAGCCTCCTTGGGGCGGTAGATCCGGACCGGGATATCGCCGCCCGGACCTGGAATGGCCGCCTCGGTGATGGCGGCCATCTCGGGCATCGCCTCGGGCAGCGGAGTGGATTCGAGTCCGGCACGCACAGCGGCCAAGCCGCGTTCCCGCATGGGCGCGACGGTCCCGAACGATGCGACGCGGGCGGCGGCGTCGGGATCCAATGCGGGAGTCACCGTGTCACCGCTTGGCAGGGTTGAATCGACTCTCGGTACGCAGCACCGGCGGCTGTTGGGACACAAAGGTATTCGCGCGCTCCGCCATCGCCGCGCCGACCGTGCCCGGCTGAGTAAGGAGGTAGAAGCGGCCCTCGGCGGCCTGCTCGAACAGGGTCTCGGCGGCGGCGAGCGGATCCATCGCCCCGGCCTTGATGTCGATCATGGCCGAGCGCTGCGCCTCGGCGGCGCCGACATCGCCGGCGCCCGTGGGTTCGACGCCCCCGGCCGACTCGAAGATGTTGGAAGCCACCGCCCCGGGCAGGACGGCCTGCACATGGATGTGGTGGGCGTGTCCGGCATCCTCAACATCCAGATACAGGCATTCGGTCAGCGCGAGCACGGCGTGCTTGCTCGCGATGTAGGGCGCCTGCAACGGGATCGTCACCACTCCGCCGACCGACGACATGTTCCACACCCATGTCTGCTCGTCGCTGGCCATCATCTTGGGCAGAAAGGCGCGCACCCCGTAGAAGACTCCGCTGATGTTGATATCCACGACGCGCCGCCAGTTGGTCACCGGCGTATCCCACAGGTAGCCGAACTGTTCGACGCCAGCATTGTTCGCCAGCAGTCGCACGGGACCGACGTCCCGATACACCCGATCGGCGAGTGCCTGCACCGCGTCGGGATCGCGCACATCGCAGGCGATGTCGGTTGCCACGGCGCCGGCCGCGCAGATTTCGTCGCGCAGCGCCGCGATCGCGCCGGCATCGATGTCGGCCAGCACGACGGTCATGCCCAGCCGGGCGGCGTGTCGCGCCAGGCCCGCACCGATGCCTGCGCCGGCCCCGGTGATCACGGCGACGCCCCCGGCAAACGTTGTCCGAGCGCTCACGAACCGGCGGCGGTGCCGGCAGTCAGCTCCGACAGCGCGACCGAATTGGTCGCATCCAGAACGACATCCATCTCGGTGAACTCGAGCCCGTTCACGCCGCGCCGCACCGCGACGTTGACGACCCCGCTGGACACCGCGAACGGCACGAAGTTGGCGGTCTGGTTGACGAAGATGTAAAACCGTGCCCGGGTGATGTCACCGTCGGTGCCGGTGCGGTGCACGTTGGTGGCGTGGTGGCGTAGCGGGTACGGGCCCTCGTTGCGATGTTCGGATAGCCACTGCATCACGGTGTCGCGACCGTTTAGCTCCGGTGACATCATTTCCTCGAAAGGGCTGGTGCCCGAATCGCTTCTGGTCAGGTAGCGCACATCGTGGGCATAGGCAACCGCCAGCTCGTCGAAGTGGGCTTCGTCGTAGTGGTACCAGAAGCCGCCGATGAACTCCTGCAGCTCGGACAGCGTGACGTCGTCGGTCATGAGCTCAGTGAACCCCGACGCGGCCCCGGTCACAGCTCGATTGTCCGGTCAGTGGAACATCGCGTGGCTCAGCGGCTGAAGCGGTCTCGCAGCAGGCGTTTGAGAAGCTTGCCGCTGGGGTTCTTCGGAAGCGAGTCGACGAAGAAGACGCGTTTCGGTGTTTTGAAGCCGGCCAAGTGGGCCCGACAGTGCGCGACGATCTCCTCCTCGGTCACGGTTGCGCCGTCGCGGCGAACGACCGCCGCCACGACCGCCTCGACCCACTCCGGGTGCGGCAGGGCGAAGACCGCGACCTCCTGAATGCCGCTGTGCCGGTAGAGAATCTCCTCGACCTCTCGGCTGGCGACGTTCTCGCCCCCGGTTTTGATCATGTCCTTCTTGCGGTCGACGACATATAGCAGCCCATGCTCGTCGTAGTAGCCCAGGTCGCCGGAATGAAACCAGCCGCCATGGAAAGCCTCGGCGGTGCGATGCGGGTCGTCGAGATAGCCGAGCATCAAATGCGGGCTGCGATGGGCGATTTCACCGAGCACACCAGCGGCGACCGGAACGTTGTCGTCGTCGAGAATGATCGTCTCGACGTTGGCGACCGGACGACCGGCCGAACCGGCGTGCGCGTCCTGCTCCTCGGGCGCCAGCGCCGATGCCAGCGGCGCCATCTCGGTCTGGCCGTAGAAGTTCCACAACCGAAGATTGGGCAGCCGTTGCCGAATTTCTGCCAAGATTTCGACCGGCATTGCCGATGCGCCGTAGTAACCCTTGCGCAGGCTCGACAGATTTACCTCATCGAATATGGGGGAGCGCAGCAGCGCGATCCACACCGTCGGGGGCGCAAAGTAGTTGGTCACGCCGTAGCGCTCGATGGTCCGCAGCACCGTTTCGGGGTCGGGCCGAGGCAGGATGATGCTGGTGGCGCCGAGATAGACGTCGGTGGCCAGGAAGTTGTCCAACTGCGCGCAGTGGTAAAGCGGCAGCGAGTGGATTTCGATGTCGTCGTGGGCCATCTCCCCGGCGAGGATCGTGCTCATGTATTGCCACATCAGGCTGCGGCTGGTGTGCATGGCCGCCTTGGGATGGGCCTCGGTTCCGCTCGTGTACATCAGCCGGATCAGTTGGTCGTCATCGATGTGTGGATTCGGGGCCGCGGTGTCGGTGGTCAGCCACCGAGCGAAGTCATCCCAGCCGGGCGGGGCGTCGTGCCCGGCGGGCGCCAGAGCAACGCCGGTCTTGACCGCGCCGCCGCGCCGCATCGCCTCTTCGGCCGTTGGCGCCAGATCCGCTTCGACAATGAATCCACTGACCCCACTGTGGTCGAGAATGTAGGAGATCTCCTCGGCGGTCAGCATGAAGTTGACGGGCACCAAGATCACCCCGGCGCGCGCCGTCGCGAACGCCAGCACGGCGTACTGCCAGCAGTTGTGCGACAACAACCCGATACGATCGCCGGCCTCAAAGCCGTTGTCGCGTAGGGCGGCCGCCGCGCGATCCACGCGGCTATCGAACTCGCCGAATGTCAGCACGACGTCGCCGTCGATGATCGCGACCTTGCGCGGCGACCGGCGTGCCGACCGGCGGGGAACATCGCCGAGCCCATGACCGCGTGCCCGCCTGATCAGGGTGTCCAGATCATCGGGCTGCATGCCCACCACGGTAGGCGCGGCCATCGATGAGCGGACCGCTGGTATCCCGCTGAGTAGACAAGGGTCCCCACACAACCGCGGACGGCCTCGATACTCGTTGGCATGAGCGCTGGCGTTCCCGTCACTGCCGAAAGCACCGGCCGGCCGAAGTTGGACCTCGAGGAACTGCGGGCCAACTTGCGTCGGGCGGACCCCGGGGTGCTGGTCGCCGTACTGGCGCAACTGACCGGCGACCCAGGAGTGGTTGACCGGTTCGCACCGAAAATCAGCTATGTGCCGGATCCGCCGGAGCAGGCCGGGGTCACCGATCCCGAGACGACCGCGGCGCTTGTCGAGGCGGTGGTCGCCGCGGTTCAGTCTGCCCGCCCGGCCGCGGCCGTACCTGCCGACGATCCCGGCCTGTTCGCGCGCATCGCGCCGGTGGCGCTCGGGGGAACGGTCGAGCCCGAGTACGTCCCCTTGCTGTTGGAGCAAGGCGGATTCCAGCCGCCGCAGCCGGTCCTGCCGCGCACGGCCGAGCTTCCCGCAGGCTTTCGGGTGGCGGTCATCGGCGCCGGTATCGCCGGGCTGACCGCCGCGCTGGAACTGGCCGACGCCGGCGTCGATTACCAGATCTTCGAGCGAAACGATGAGGTCGGCGGCACCTGGTACACGACCACCTATCCGGGCATCGGCGTGGACACCCCGTCGGCGTATTACTCGCTGTCGCGAGACATCAATGGCGGTTGGTCAAGCTACTACCCGCAGGGCGCCGAGTATCAGGCCTACCTGGTATCGGTGGCCGACAAGAATGACGTGCGCACCCACACACGATTCGGTACCCACGTCGAAGCCCTGTGGTGGGAGGAGCGGCGCCAGCGGTGGCAGATCCACTCCGTGGGCCCCAACGGCGCCCGCGACGTCAGCTACGCCAACGCGGTGATCCCGGCGGCCGGTTACCTCAACCGCCCGCGGTGGCCGGATCTGCCGGGCCGCGAGACGTTCCCGGGTATCTCCATTCATTCGGCGCAGTGGGATCCCGACCTGGACCTGACCGGTAAAAGGGTCGCGGTCATCGGCGCGGGATGTACCGCGGTGCAAATCGTCGACGCCTGCGTGGACCGGGTCGCGCACCTGACGGTATTCCAACGTCAACCGCACTGGGTGGCGCCGCGGAGGCGGGCGTCGGACGACGTCCCCGCCTACCAGCGGTGGCTGGGCACCCGGCTGCCCTTCTACGCCAACTGGGTTCGGCTCAAGTCGTATTGGGGCACGGCGGACAATAACTACCCGGTGATACTGCACGACCCGGACTGGGCGGCCGAGCACCTGTCGACCTCACCGGCCAACGACGCGCTGCTGCAGATGTGCCTGGACTACATCGACCGGTCATTCGGCGCCGGCAGCGACCTCGCCCGCAAGGTCACGCCCGACTTTGCTCCCTACGGCAAACGCATCATCCGTGACCCCGGCGGCTATTACGCGGCGCTGGCGCGCGAACACGTAGATGTCGAGGCCAGCGAGCCGGCCCGCGTCAACGAGGCCGGAATCGTGACGGCCGACGGCCGGCAGATCGACCTCGACGTCATCGTCTACGCGACTGGCTACTACCTGGATTTCCTTTCCACCGTGGATATCCGGGGCCGCGGCGGCGGGAGACTGACCGAGGAGTGGGGCGACATTCCCAGGGCCTACCGCGGCGGAATGGTGCCGGGCTTTCCGAACATGTTCATCTCCTCGGCGCCGAACTACAGCCCCGGGCACGGTGCTGGGCACAACTTCGGCGTCGAAGTGATGGTGCACTACGTGATGGAATGCCTTCAGTTGATGGCGCTGCGCAAGGCCGCCACGATCGAGGTGACGCAGCGCGCCTATGAGCGTTACGTCGCCGACATCGATGCGACTATGGCCGGTACCGTCTGGTGCCACACTCCGTCGGCCCACACCTACTACCGCTCGGGCGGCGGGCGGATCGTGACCGCCTTCCCGTACCGCCTGGTCGACTTCTGGCGCGATCATCGCGCGCCCGTCGAGCACGATCTCGAGCTGCGATGAGCCGGTTACTTTGCGGTAGAACCGCTTTGGTGACTGGCAGCAGCCGAGGCATCGGCCGCGCGATCGCGCAGCGACTGGCCGCCGAGGGTGCGACCGTGGCGGTCACGGCGCGGTCGCCCACCCCGTCCGTGTCGACGAGGGCCGGAACGACCGCCACGCTGCCCGGCACCATCGCCGAGACGGTCGGCCTGATCGAGGCCGCCGGTGGGCAGGCGTTCGGCATCGCGGCCGACCTGGAGGATGCCGAGCAGCGTGACACCCTGATCGACACCGTGCTGGATCGCACCGGCCGCATCGACATCCTGGTCAACAACGCCGGTTTCGCCGACTACTCGCCGGTCGAAGACATGAGCCTGGAAACGTTCGACCGCACCGTGGAGCACTACCTGCGCGTCCCGTTCATCCTGACGAAAACGGCTGTGCCGCACATGCGCAAGCAGGGCGCGGGCTGGATTGTCAACATCGGCTCGGTCACCGGCGTGGCCCCGGTGCGGCCGTATCGCGAGTACAACAAGACGTCGGGCGACGTGATCTACGCGTCCATGAAGGCCGCCCTGCACCGGTTCACGCAGGGGGCGGCCGCTGAGCTGCTCGACGCCAATATCGCGGTGAACTGCGTCGGTCCGTCGACGGCGATCCGCACGCCGGGAGCCGCGCGGTTGATCCCGGATTCCTTCCCGACCGAACCGGTGGAGTACCTGGTCGAGACCGTGCTGGCGATGTGCCACCTGGCCGCCGCGGAGCGCACGGGCCTGGTCGCGTTCAGCCTGCACTATCCCTGGTCACAGCGACTGCCGGTGCGCAGCTTGGATGGCACCACGGTGTTATCGCCGCTCGAACCGCCCCCGACGGCTAACCCGAATGTCCTTGCCGCAGGGCTTTAGTCACCGCACCGGATTGCTCATGTGGCCGGACCCGGAACACCGCATCGAGAGAACCGGCATACGCCCGATTGGCCTTGATCCGTTCGACGATGAGCCACCGTCCCGCGCGTCGCTGCCAGGTGTCCCGGTATTCGCCGATTGTGTAGAACCGCTCGGTCAGGTCTGCGGACAGGTGTAGATCGTGCACGTAGGCCCGAGACACCGCGGTGTCACCAGTCACCTCGACGACGACATTGCCGAGCAGATGCTGGGTGGGCCCGCAGGAGTCAAGAAAGCCGCGGATCAGGTCGATGATGGCCGCAGCGCCCTCGATGCGACCCGTGCCGAGATCACCGACCGCGTCTTCGGCGAGGATGGTTGCCAGCAGTTTCCAGTCGCGGTCGTCCATCGCGCGTGCCGCGGCGTACAGGGCACGCTCGATGTCTCGCTCGTCGAGCATGGACTGCAACGCATTGGGATTCATTGACGTCCGTCCCTTGCCAGTGGTGCCAATGCGCGCGCTACGGATCGACAGAAGCTGTGGCACACCCGATCATGGACGATGACCTCGGGACACTCGGGGTCGAACCAGCGGTCTACGACCGCCCAGTGGATCGGGTGCTTCAGATACGGGCCCATCAGCCCGTCGACGTCGGAGAATTGCTGTTCGAATACGTGGGTCCACGCCGAATCACCAACGGCTTCGCACACTCGGCTCAGCTGCCAGGCTCTGATTGCCGGCACGTAGCGCGGCATTAGCGACAGCTGGTGCTCGAATTTGCTCACCGTCGTCGCGTCGGCGTGCGGCGAGACCCGCAGCAGCAGTGTCCGATACACCGTTCCCGGGTAGGCGGCACAGGTGTTGGGCTCGCCCAGGTAGTTCGCGCCATTGACGCGAGTCACACTCGGATCGGTCATCATCGTTGCCAAAGCCGTTGTAGTGCTTCGGTACTCGTCCTGGGAGCCGAAGCGCAGGTGCAGCAGGACGTCACCGCCATTGCGCGCTCCTGGCAACGTCGGCCCGACGATCCAGCGCTTCGCGCCGGACGCCGCGGCGGCGTCGGTCAATTCATTGAGCAGTCGCCGGCGGTCCTGCTCGACCACGTCGAGCAACCTGACGACGCTATACATCGCACAATCCGTCCACATCATCGGCGGTGGCGGCGAAAGACCGGGATCGCTCCTGCACCAATTCGCGGATCCCCGACCACCATTCGCCCAGTGCCGGGTCGGGGCGGCCCTTCCACGTCATCTCCCACCACGCCTGCGTGCTGGGCAGTGTCCAGATAAGCGTGATGGTGTTGACCTCGTCGTCGGAGCGTTCGAACCAGATCGGCGGGCTGACCAGGACGTCCCGCAGCGTCAGGCCGCGTTCCCGGGCGCCGGGCGCGTATTCGGCAAGGTAGGTGTCGACGAACTGCCTGGCACATCCGGGCCGCGTGACTACCCGGTCGATCACGAAGATTTCGCCGTCGGACATGATCCGACCGTATGGCATCGGCGCGGCGCGGCCTGGCCGGCTCCCGGCTACCGGGAGTTCCTAGCGGTGCAGGAGGTCAGCGAAGGCCGCAGTGGCCTGTTCGCGGGCCCGGTGCGCGAGGTCGAAGATCGGCATGGTCAGGAAGCCGTGGATGCCGCCCTCATAGCGCAGCTGCACGGTTGGCACACCGGCCTTTTGCAGCGCCGCCCCGTAGGCCACTCCCTCGTCGCGCAACGGGTCGTGGCCGGCGATCACGACGACGGCCGGTGGTAGCCCACGCAGGTCGGCGCGCAGTGGCGTCGCGTAGGGGTGCGCACGGTCGTCGGGCGACGGTACATAGCAATCCCAGTACCACTGCAGCGCCTGCTTCGGGTTGTAGTACCCGCGACCGAACAGCCGATAGGACGCGGTGTCGAAGTCGGCGGCGATCATCGGGTACAGCAGCAGCTGGCCCGCCAGCGCCGGCCCGCCGCGATCCCGTGCCATGATCGCGGTCACTGCCGCCAGGTTTCCACCGGCGCTGTCGCCGCCAACAGTCAGGCGCGAAGCGTCGCCACCGAGCGCGGAGGCATTCTCGAAGGCCCAGCGCGTCACGGCGTAGACGTCCTCGGCGCCGGCCGGCCAGGGGTGCTCCGGCGCCAAGCGATAGTCGACCGAAATAACAATCGCGCCAAGCAGATTCGCGAAGCTGCGGCAGAGACAGTCGTGGCTGTCCAGATCACAGAACACGAATCCGCCGCCGTGGGCGTAGACCACGATGGGGAGCGGGCCCGCATCTTGGGATCGGTACACGCGAACTCGAATCGGACCGCCCTGCCCGTCGACCACGCGGTCGGCGACCTCGGTGACGGGTTCCGGCTCGGCGGGTGGCACGAGCCTGGACCGGATCACTGCCCTGGCTTCGGCGCCGGTCATGTCCTGGACGCGAGGGAACCCGCCGTCCAGCTGTTCGAGCATCCCAGCGATCTGTGGGTCGAGGCTCACGCGTACTGCAGGGCCGGCCGGGAGGATGAAGCCGGACGCGAAGGCCGGTGAGGCAGCAACGGCCGCAGCGGTTGCAGCGTCGGCGCGACGCGCTGTGGGCCGCCTTCGATGTTGCGCCAGATGCCCATCGCGGTCATGCGCACCGGCGCGGCAAGTCGCTGATCGAATCTCATGTGATTCATCGGACCGCACACCGAAACGGCCGCGACGGCTTCACCGAGGCCCCCGATAGGCGCTGCCACGCAGCCGAACCCGAGTAGCGCCTCTTCGCGCTCGAACGCGACGCCGTGGGCCCGGACCTTGGCCAGCTCGGCGGTCAACTGCGGGGGGCTGGAGATCGAGTACTTGGTCATGCGGGTGCGTAGATCGATGCCGGCTTCCTCGTCGCTGTAGGCGAGGATCGCCTTGCCGACCGCCGTGCAGTGCGCGGGCTGCCGACCGCCGACCCGCGTGGGGATGGGGCTGCTCATCGGGTCGCCCACCTTGTCGAGGTACACGACGTCGCCACCGTCCAGCACGGCAAGGTGCACGACAAGCCCAGTGGCTCGGTGCAATTCGCCCAACAGCGGGCTGGCCGCCCGCACCAGGCGATCCTGGTGCACCGCGAGGGAGCCCAGCTCCACCAGGCGCATGCCGAGTTCGTAGTCGCGACCACTGCGGCGCAGCCAGCGCAGCTGCACCAGGCGCTCGAGCATCCGATGAGCCGAGGAGCGGGGTAGGCCCGTGTGACGGACGATTTGGGCCAACGTCAGGCGTCCCGGCCCGTCGAACGCGTCGAGGACCAGCGAGATCCGGTCGATGACGGCCGTAGGGGTGGTCGATTCGGCGGCGCTGCCGGTCGCTGACATGGGTCCTCCATGTATCTAGCCGGTATATTCCTATTAGGAATATACTCTTACCACACCGGTGTGGCCGCTGTCACGTATTGAGCCCCCGCGTTGGGCGCACGTCGCGCTGGGAAGCCCGCCAGCGTAACCGGGCTGAGATTCCGGCGCTTTCGCAGTGTGTTACGCCCGCGGCGATGAAAGTTGGCTCAGGACTGGGTGGCCCGGGTTTGTCGGTGGTGGCTGCGATGATGAGGTTATGTCTTCGACCGCATCTGTTGGCGCTGTGGGGCTGGGTCCTCGCGAGCGTCTTGAGGTGTTGTTTGAGGAGTTGGCGGAGTTGTGTGGTCAGCGCAATGCGATTGATGGGCGCATTGTGGAGATCGTCGCTGAGATTGATCGCGACCAGTTGGGCGGGATCACCGGGGCGCGGTCGGTGCCGGCGTTGGTGGCCTGGAAGACGGGGTGTTCGCCGGCCAACGCGCACACGATCGCCACGATCGCGGGCCGGCTGCAGGAGTTTCCCCGGTGTGCCCAAGGCTTGCGGGAGGGGCGGTTTTCGTTGGATCAGGTTGGGGTGATTGCGGCGCGGGGCGGTAAGGGATCTGATGAGCATTACGCGCAGTTGGCGCAGTGCGCCACGGTCACTCAGTTGCGTACCGCGGTCAAGCTGGAGCCGCGACCGCATCCCGAGTCTGGGCCCGAGCCCGAGGGTTCGTTCACCACGACCAGCACCGAGCAGGGCAGCTGTTATCGGATCGCCCTGGGCCATCTGGATGCCGCGAAGTTCGACGCCGCGTTGGCGTCTCATCGTGATGCGCTGATCGCTCAGTGGAAG